>JAZRHS010000001.1:0-12499 GCA_045644865.1 Eubacteriales bacterium
CAACTGCTACAAGGATTGTTGTAGAACCTGTGTTAACGGGAACTCTCTGTGCAGAGCCGATAAGCTTGCCGTTAAGCTCGGGAATAACAAGTCCGATTGCCTTTGCAGCACCTGTGGAGTTGGGAACGATGTTGGAAGCGCCTGCGCGTGCACGGCGAAGGTCGCCCTTTCTGTGAGGACCGTCAAGGATCATCTGGTCACCTGTGTAAGCGTGAACAGTGGTCATGATACCGCTCTGGATAGGAGCGTAATCGTTAAGAGCCTTTGCCATAGGAGCAAGGCAGTTTGTTGTGCAGGATGCAGCGGAGATGATAACATCATCCTTTGTAAGTGTGTTCTCGTTTACGCTGTAAACAATAGTCTTTGTTTCCTTATCAGCGGGAGCAGAGATAACAACCTTCTTTGCGCCTGCGTTGATGTGAGCAGCAGCCTTCTCCTTTGTGGTGTAGAAGCCTGTGCACTCAAGAACAACATCAACATCAAGTGCGCCCCAAGGACAGTTGTTAGCGTCCTTCTCAGCGTAGATCTTGATTTCCTTGCCGTCAACTGTGATGGAAGCCTCACCAGCCTCAACTGTGTGAAGACCCTCACCCATCTTGCCGCAGTAACCGCCCTGAGCGGTGTCGTACTTGAGAAGGTGAGCGAGCATTGCGGGATCTGTCAAATCATTGATAGCTACGATATCGTATCCCTCTGCGCCGAACATCTGTCTGAATGCAAGACGGCCGATACGACCGAAGCCGTTAATGGCAACTTTTACTGACATAGTAAAATCCTCCGTAAAAAATATAGTAATGTAGGTAGCTTTGATACCCATTCGTATATATTTTACCGCATTTTGGCAAAATAAACAAGAGCTTTGAGAAAATTTTATCAATTTTGTAGATTTGACAATTTTTGAGGTTTATTTAATTGATTTATCTGTGCATTGTGCCTATATTCGTCAGACCTTTTACAACCGCCGACACACCAAATGAAATGAGCTTGGGTAGATCCTTCATTTTTTTGGGGTTCTTTGCCATACGCCAAGCCCATTCGCCGCCGTATTTTTGAAGCGCCCTCGGGGCGCGGGCAACATCTCCCGACCACACATCAAGTGAGCCTCCAAGCCCCATAAAAAGCAGAATTCCCCCAAGCTTTGGGGCGTTTTCGTCTATCCACTTTTCCTGTGTGGGCGACCCTGTGCAGACATAGAGCAACGAAGCCCCCGAGGAGTTTATCTCGTCAAGCAGAGCGCCGTTGTCTTCATTTTTTCTGTATCCGTGGGAGGTTCCGCAAATTTTAAGGCTCGGAAGCCTTGACTTAAGGCGTTGGGCGGCTCTTTGCGCCACGCCTTCCTTGCCGCCGTACAGAAAAACCCCCAAGCCCTGCTCGGCGGCGTAGGAGAGAAGGGCTTCGCCAAGGTCAATTCCGCTTATGCGCTCTGTCAGAGGGGTTTTTAAGAGGCGGGACGCGAGTATCATTCCGTTCCCGTCGGGAATATTGAAGTGGGAGCGCGAAAGCACCCCCATAAATTCGGGGTCTTTCTTGGCGTTTTGCGCCATTATGGGGTTGGGGGTGAATATCACCGTGGGCGTTTCTGCCTCAAGCCGTTTGCATATTTCCTTGTATAACGAGCGACGGTCAAGGTCGTCTATCATAATCCCGCAAATATCTCTTTTCATAAAGTTGCACCGCCTTTTTTATTTTCTGCTATTGACAATTTGGTGTAATTGCTTTATAATATAATAAATATGTTTACCTGAAAATTATGAATTATACATCGAAAGGATATAAAAATGGCAAACGATAAGAAAATGGTTGAGCAGATAACCTCTATGGATGTTGACTTTGCTCAATGGTATACCGATGTGGTTAAAAAGGCGGAGCTTGCCGACTATTCGGGCGTAAAGGGCTGTATGATAATCCGCCCCTACGGCTACGCTATCTGGGAAAATATACAGAAGGAGCTTGACAAGCGCTTCAAGGCTCTTGGCCACGAAAATGTGTATATGCCTATGTTTATTCCCGAAAGCCTGCTTCAGAAGGAGAAGGACCACGTTGAGGGCTTTGCTCCCGAGTGCGCTATCGTTACTGTAGGCGGACAGAATACTCTTTCCGAAAGACTTATTGTAAGACCTACCTCGGAAACACTTTTCTGCGACCACTTCAAGGATATAATCCAGTCTTACCGCGACCTTCCCAAGCTTTACAATCAGTGGGTGAATGTAGTTCGCTGGGAAAAGACTACCCGTCCCTTCCTAAGAACAAGCGAGTTCTTGTGGCAGGAGGGTCATACAATGCACGAAACCGAGGAGGAGGCAAGAGAGGAAACGCTCCGTATGCTTGGTGTATACGAGGAGTTCTATCTTAACTGTCTTGCTATTCCCGCGGTTACAGGTCAGAAGACCGACAAGGAGAAGTTTGCGGGGGCAGAGGTAACCTACACCATTGAGCCTATGATGCACAACGGCGTTGCGCTTCAGGGCGGAACATCTCACTACTTTGGCGACGGCTTTGCAAAGGCGTTCAACATTACATTTACAAGCAGAGAGAACACAATAAAGTATCCTCATCAGACCTCTTGGGGTGTTTCCACAAGAATGATAGGCGCTATTATAATGGCTCACGGCGACGATAACGGACTTATCCTTCCCCCTGTGGTTGCTCCGATACAGGTGGTTATCATTCCTGTTGCGCAGCATAAGGAAGGGGTGCTGGAGAAGGCTAACGAGCTTAAGTCAAGGCTTGAGGCTGTGGGGCTTCGCGTTAAGCTTGACGACAGCGACCAGAGCGCGGGCTGGAAGTACAGCCAGTACGAGATGAAGGGCGTTCCCGTAAGACTTGAGATAGGTCCTCGTGACATCGAGTCGGGCAACTGCGTGCTTGTAAGCCGTGTTTCAAGAGAAAAGAACTTTGTTGCTATTGATAACATCGAGGAAGAGGTTAAGAATATGCTCTCTGTTGTTCACAACGAGCTTGTGTCAAGAGCAAAGAAGAACCTTGAGGAAAAGACAAGCGTTGCAACCACCTATGAGGAATTTCTTGATGTTGCCGAGAAGAAGTCGGGCTTTATCAAGGCTATGTGGTGCGGCGATGTAGCCTGTGAGGAGAAGATAAAGGACGAAACGGGCGGAGTTAAGTCGCGCTGCATTCCCTTTGTGGAGGAGCAGCTTTCCGACAAGTGCGTATGCTGCGGCAGACCTGCAAAGCATATGGTTGTCTGGGGCAGACAGTATTAAATAAATAATTTTTGAAGGGGGCAGGGATATGAACGCGGTCAGACAAACGGCTACAAGGCGAAGATATCTCTTTGACCCCTTTCTTTTCGCTTGTACTCTCGGGCTTTCTGTCATAAGCCTTCTTATGCTTTGGGGCGGAAGGGGCGAGTTTGGCTCGCGCGCCTTTATTATGCAGCTTCTGATGACGGTGGCGGGCAACGGGGCGGTTATGATACTGTCGTCCCTTGACTATGAGTACATAACCGACAGATATTATCTGGTCATAGGTGCTGTGTCGGTGCTGTTCCTTGCAAGCACGGTGCTTTTCGGTATGAGCATAGGAACAAACAAAAGCTGGCTTGACCTTGGATTTGTAACAATTCAGCCCTCGGAGTTTGTAAAGGCTACCTATATATTGACCTTTGCAAAGCACCTGTCAAAGGTCAAGGACACCATAAACCAGCCAAAGACCTTGCTTGGGCTTGGACTTCACGCGGGGCTTTTTATTGCCATAGTTCTTATTACGGGCGACCTTGGTGTTGCGCTTATGTATGTGGGAATAACGGCGGTAATGCTTTTCTGCGCGGGGCTTAGCGTCTGGTATTTCGTGGCGCTTGCGGTGGTGGTGCTGCTTGTGTTCCCCTACGCGTGGGACCTGCTTGAGCATTACCAGCAGCAGAGAATATTGGTGGGCTTTAACCCCGACATTGACCCCTCGGACAAGGGCAGACAGCCTATTATCGGCAGACAGGCAATAATCAACGGCGGACTTTTCGGTTGCGGACTTTACGGCGGGTATTATTATACCACGCTGCCTATTGCCGAGTCCGACTTCGCCTTTGCCACCGCGTGCGAGAAATTCGGCTTTGCGGGGGGCGCGGGCATAATGCTGCTTATGATTTTGGCGGTTATGAGAATATTTTATATAGGAAGTCAGGCGCGGCGCGATTACGGAACATACATCTGCGCGGGCGTAGGGGGTATGCTTATTTTGCAGACCCTTGTAAATGTGGGAATGTGTCTTGCCATAAGCCCCGTTATCGGAATAACCCTTCCGTTTATCAGCGCGGGCGGCTCGTCGGTGCTTGCCACATATATCGTGCTTGGGCTTGTGCATAGCGTTATTTCCAATAAAAAGCGGCATATCTTTGAAGGAAAATAAAAAACAGTCATATAAGCAACTCCCGAAATATATAATGTAACAGAAATGCTCATTATGTTTTCGGGAGGTTTTTATGTTTGTATATTCCTTGCGCGCAAGCACGCTGCGCTTTTTCTCGGTCATAGCCCTGTCCTTGGCGGTGCTTATTACTCTTGTTGCATTAGTACCTACCTACGCGGTGGACAGCGAGCAGGCGGCGAGCTTTGATTATGAGAGGGTGAAGAATGACGATGACGCCGAGCGATTTCTTTCGCAGTTTGGCTGGATAGTTGACGCCACGCCCACAGAGGTGGCGGAGGTAACAATGCCCTCTGAATTCGATAAGATTTTCGCGGCGTACAACGAGATACAGAGAGGGCAGGGGCTTGACCTTGCCAAGTACAAACGGAAGAAGCTGACAAGGTACACCTTTGAGGTGAAGAATTACGAGGGTTACGAGGGCAGAGTGCTTGCCAATGTGCTTGTTTACCGCGGAAAGGTGGTGGGCGGAGATATTTGCTCGGCTGATGTTGAGGGCTTTGTTCACGGGTTTGAAAAATAAAAGGTGATAAATTTCAAAAAGGTATTGACTTTTTAATTAAAATGAGTTATAATATTCTGCGTCGCCTTAAAAAGTGAATGGGAGGTGCGTTTATGAGATTTGACTTAAAGCCGCTTCTTCGCGGAGAGGTAAACAGCATCAAGCTTGATTTTACGCTGCCTCTTGAGCTTGAGGGTGTCAGGTTTGAAAGAGAGGCTCACGCGGTTGGTGAGATAACAGACAAAGCAGGATATATGCGTCTTGCGCTTCGTGTATCTGTTCCTTATGTTGCCGAGTGCGCCAGATGTCTTGACGAGGTTCACGGAGTTTTCACCGATGACCTTGAAAGGACAGTCGTTACAAAGGGCTCTGTCAGCGATGAGGAGCTTGACGAAAACATTGACGAGTACGCGGTTCTTAACGAGAACGGAGAGCTTGAAATTGATGAGGAAATAGCCGAAACTGTGGTGCTGTCCTTCCCCAAAAAGCTTCTTTGCTCAGAGGATTGCGCGGGGCTTTGCCCTGTTTGCGGAAAGCGCAAAAAAGACGGTGATTGCGGGTGTGTTGTAAAAGAAATTGACCCAAGATTAGCGGTTTTGAAAAAATTACTTGACAATTAGAAAATTTTGTAGTATAATTGTAGCGATAATATGTGTTAATGCTTCAAGGAGGTGTATCGAAATGGCAGTACCGAAGAAAAAAGTATCGAAGGCTCGCAGAGACAAGAGAAGATCTAATAATTGGAAGCTTACTTTGCCCGGAATGGTAAAGTGCCCCAAGTGCGGAGAGTATGTACTTGCTCACCGTGTATGTAAGGCTTGCGGTTCCTACAACGGCAAAGAAGTTGTAAAGAAGGAAGCGTAAATTGCGACTCGCAAAAACAGACTCAACTATCTGACTTCAACGGTGGGTGGTTGAGTCATTTTTGTAGAACCTGACAAGAGAGGATAAAATAATGAAGAAATTTACAAAAATTTCAGCGCTTCTTATGGCGCTTGTGCTTTGCTTGGCTATGTGGTCCTGCGGAAGCGACGATGAAACTACTATGCCTTCGCTTGACGGCGAGGAGGGCGACACCTACTCACCAATGGACTACAGCAAAGAGGATTTGAGCAAGTATGTAAAGGTGGGGCAGTATAAGGGACTTTCTATAACAAGACCTGTTGTTTCGGAGAGCGAGCTTGATGAATACATAGCTATGCTTGTTGAGTCGATTCCTTCATACGAAAAAATTACCGACCGTGCTACAGCAGAGGGCGACTATGTAAACATAAGCTTTGTGGGAATGCTTGACGGTGTTGCCTTTGAGGGTGGAACAAGCGACAATTCTTTTGCTACACTTTCTCTTGAGGCTAACGAATACATAGACGGCTTTATAAATGACCTCTTTGGAATTATGCCCGGTACTACTGTGGAAACTGTCTGCGTTTTCCCCGAAAATTACGGTAATGCGGACTTGGCGGGAAAGGAAGTAACATTTACAATAACTCTTAAGTACATAGCAGGCGAGGAGATTGCTTCTGAATTTACAGACGAGTTTGTAAAAGAGAACTTCGGCTTTGAAACTGCCGCGGAATGTCGCGAGGACATCAGAACTTTCCTTCAGGCGGAGGCTGACGCAAGCTATGAAGAGGATAAGCTTGGCTTGATGTGGCAGGAGATAATGGAAAGCTCGGAGATAATTGAGCTTCCCCAGAGTCAGATAATGTTCTATTACACCTTTGAGAGAAGCTATTACGAGATGTACGCTATGCAGAACGGCATATCCTACGATTTGCTGCTTCAGTATATCGGCGCAACCGACGATGACATCTTCGAGGGCGCAAAAACCAGAGTTTTTGAGGAAATAGTTGTCAACACCATCGCAAATGCAGAGGGAATTGCCATAACAGAGGCTGAATACAAAGAGGCTCTTTCGTCCTATGCGGCAGGTCAGGGAATGAGCGAAAGCGACTTCCTTGCTACATTCGGAGAGGAAGTTGTAAGAGAGGGTATTCTTTGGTACAAGGTGGTAAATATCCTTGGAGAAATGAATAGATTTGGCGAATAAAAATAAAAGGCTTTCTGTTAACAGAAAGCCTTTTTAGTTTATAAATTCTCTTAAAAGCGAGTCCTTGGGAACAAGCTTTTGGTCAATGGCGGGAAGCTGTGAAAGTATTTCAAACAGCTCTGTGAGCCAAGGGTGCTTTGCTTCGTCTGTGGGAAGCGACGGGGGAAGGAGAGCTTTGTAAACACAAAGCTCGTATGGGAAAAATGTGTTTATCTCACAGTCGGCTCGGTGCTTGTGGGGCATTATGTAGAGGTTTTCGCCTCGCTCTACATTTTTATAAAGCTCTATTGTGGCAGAGGGGGTGCGGTTTCGTGCCGCGCCGTCCCGTATCATTCGCCTTGCAAGTCTTATCATTGACGGGTGAAGCAGAGCTCCTCCGCCGTGGGCAATTCTTGTTCTTACGCTGACATAAACCCCTGTGCCAAAGTCCTCGGAGTTGTTTATAACGCTTGGATTTAAGGAGTGAATACCCTCAAGGATTATAAGCTCGCCCTTTTTTATTTTCAGGGTTTTGCCGCTTTTTTTCCGTGTGCTGCTTACAAAATCGAATAAGGGAAGCTCAACCTCGCCGCCTCGCATCAGCGCTTCAAGCTGGCTGTTTAACAGGTCGGTGTCAACTCTTGCGGGCGACTCCAGATCAATCAGATGATTTTCAAAAAGCGGACGCTCCTCGTCGCTTATGGGGTGGAAGTAGTCGTCCAAGGAGAGTATGTGGGTCTGAAATCCCATTTGGTCAAGCTTTGCTTCAAGCTTGTGGGCGCTTGTAGTTTTTCCCGATCCCGATGGACCCGAAACAAGGATAAAGGGACGCTCTGACGAGGA
Source organism: Eubacteriales bacterium (assembly GCA_045644865.1). GTDB lineage: Bacteria > Bacillota > Clostridia > Oscillospirales > CAG-272 > RGIG8775. The sequence goes on from JAZRHS010000001.1 coordinate 7,755, forward strand.
TCTTGCGATACCTTTTGCGACCTCTGACAGGCGGCTTTCGTATTCCTGCTCGCATTCCCCGGTGAAGTCGGCGGCAGAGAGGGCTCTCGTTATTATTTCATCAATTTTTATTACCTCGTGTGTCATAAGCCTCCCCCTTTCTTGTGGATTCTACTTACATTTTATTCATTTTAACATAAAAGTGTGCTTTTTTCAATAGCCGACATAAAAAGACATAAAAAATTTTCAAAAACCTATTGACAAATATGTGAAAAAGGTGTATAATCTCCACAACTACATATTAAAGGCTATGACGAAGACGGTCAAACGGACAGCTTTCAGAGAGTCGGCGGGAGGTGTGAGTCGATGGCGGGGCGTTTGAGAACCTATCACTTCCGAGCCGGAGAGCTGAAATTACAGTAGGCGCTCCCGAGAATGCTGCGTTAGTGCATAGGGCTTGCCGGAGTCCGATAAGGTGGCGTCAAAGACGCAATTTGAGTGGTACCGCGGATAAAATGATTTTACCCGTCTCAAAGAAAGAAATTTCTTTGGGGCGGTTTTGTTTTTGCAGTTACCGCCGTCCGGTTCATTTTTTTTTAGCCGACGAGGCAGAAAGGAAGAACTACTATGAACAACAATTCACAGAACGCAAAGCTTCAGGAGATCGCAGGCCGTATTAAGGATATGCGCGAGATCTCGGGTTTCAGCACAGCGCAGATGGCGGCACTTGTGAAGGTAAGCGAGGAAGAATTTGAGAGATACGAAACGGGAACTGTGGATTTCCCCTTCTCCTTCCTTCACAGATGCGCACAGGTATTTGGAATTGAAATGAACGACCTTCTTGAGGGTACTTCGCCCCTGCTTTCCTCTTATACTGTAACAAGACGCGGACAGGGACAGTCCACCGCAAAGGAGGAGGGAATAGATATTTGCAACCTTGCTCCCAAATTCAACAAGAAGCTTGCCGAGCCTTATTGGGTGCGCTATGAGTATTCCGAAAAGCAGCAGAATCAGCCCATTCACCTTACCTCTCACAGCGGACAGGAGTTTGACCTTGTGCTTGAGGGAAGCCTTAAGGTACAGATAGGCGAGCATATCGAGGTGCTTCACGAGGGCGACAGCATTTATTATAACAGCTCAACTCCTCACGGAATGATCGCCGTTGACGACAAGGATTGCGTATTCTGCGCGGTTGTTCTTTCGGGCGAGGATACCAAGGAGGACGCTGTAAGAAAGAGCGTTGCCGCTGCCCGTTCCACAGAAAAGCTTATCTGCGAGAAGTTCGTCAAGGCCGAGGAAAGCGAAAACGGCGTTCTTAAGTCTATCGAGTTCCCCAACAAAGAGAGCTTCAACTTTGGCTTTGACATCGTTGACGAGATTGCGAGAGCATATCCCGATAAGCTTGCTATGCTTCATATTGACAAGAACAAGACCGAGCGCCGCTTCAGCTTTGGCGATATCAAGCGCGCTTCGGCTCAATGCGCAAACTACTTTGCTTCTCTTGGCATCAAGAAGGGCGACAGAGTAATGCTTGTGCTTAAAAGACATTATCAGTTCTGGTTCTGTATGGTTGCGCTCCATAAGCTTGGGGCTATCGCAATTCCCGCAACCAACCAGCTTAAGGACCACGACTTTGTTTACAGATTTAACGCCGCAGGTGTTTCGGCTATCGTCTGCACATCAGACGAGGATGTTGCCGAGATCGTTGATAAGGCGGCTCTTGAATGCCCCGAGCTTAAGACAAAGATGCTTGTAGGCGGCAAGAGAGAGGGCTGGCACGACTTTGATAACGAATATCCCCGCTTCTCGGGCAAGTTTGAGCGCACAGAGGACAGCTCTTGCGGCGACGAGCCTGCGCTTATGTTCTTTACATCGGGAACAACAGGTAACCCCAAGATGGCTTGCCACAAGCACACCTATGCTCTTGGCCATTTTGTAACCGCAAAGTATTGGCATTGCTGTGAGCGCGACGGACTTCACCTTACAATTTCCGACACGGGCTGGGGTAAATCCTTGTGGGGTAAGCTTTACGGACAGTGGCTCTGCGAGGGCGCGGTGTTCGTATATGACTTCGACCGCTTCTCCGCGTCGGATATTCTTCCTATGTTCGCAAAGTATAATATTACCACATTCTGCGCGCCCCCCACTATGCTCAGAATGCTTATAAAAGAGGATCTTTCCAAGTACGATCTTTCCTCTATCCACCATCTGACCACCGCAGGCGAGGCGCTTAACCCCGAGGTTTCCCGTCAGTTTGAGGCGGCTACGGGCCTTACCATTATGGAAGGCTTCGGTCAGACAGAAACTACCCTTACCATTGCAAATCTTGTGGGAACAACACCTAAGCTTGGCTCTATGGGTAAGGCTTCTCCTCAGTATGATGTTGATATTGTTGACCCCGACGGACGCTCGCTTCCTAACGGCGAGGTGGGTGAGATCGTTATTCACCTTGACAAGGGCGACCCCTGCGGTCTGTTCAAGGAATACTACCGCGACGCTGAAAAGACAGCCGAGGCTGTTTATGACGGACTTTATCACACAGGCGATACCGCTTGGCGCGATGAGGATGGATATTTCTGGTATGTGAGCCGTATCGACGATGTTATCAAGTCGTCGGGCTACCGCATTGGGCCTTTTGAAATTGAAAGCGTTATTATGGAGCTTCCCTATGTCCTTGAGTGCGGCGTTTCGGCTGCTCCCGACGAGGTAAGGGGACAGGTAGTTAAGGCAAGCATCGTGCTTACAAAGGGAACTGTGGGTACAGATGAGCTTAAGAAGGAAATTCAGGAGTATGTCAAATCCCATACCGCACCTTATAAGTATCCCAGAATCGTGGTATTCCGTGATGAGCTTCCCAAAACAATCAGCGGAAAAATCCAAAGAAACAAGCTTTGATGGCAAAAAAATTGTTGAAAGTGCTGAAATTTCGAAAACTTTCGATATTGCTTGACAAGCCGCGGAAAATGTGATAAAATCTTTGTATATATAATATGAAAAGCTATGACGGGGAAGAGAGCGCTTTGCAAGGCGCAGAGAGCCGACGGTTGGTGTAAGTCGGTGTTGTGCAAATTGCTACTTGTAGCCCCAGAGCTGAGAGGAAGAAAGTGAGAACGAGTAGAACCTCTTCGTGATTGCTGCGTGAAGGCATAGGGCTTTATGGAGTCCGAGAGGTGGCGCATATTGCGCAAATTGAGTGGTACCGCGGGTAAACTGATTGCTCGTCTCAAAGATTTTTCGCGTCTTTGGGACGAGTTTTGTTTTCAAAGGCAGTTTGGAGGTAGAGAAAAATGAGTAATTTTAACGACATCGACCAGAAAATAAAAGCCATGGCGGGGCGTATCAAGGCGCTTCGTGAAATGGAAGGCTATAGCCTTGAGTATATGGCGACAAAGACCGATGTCAGCGTGGTTGAGTACATAGAGTGCGAGGAGGGTCGTAGCGACCTTAACTTCGCGTTCCTGTTCAGATGCGCTACGGCTCTTGGCATAGATGTTACCGAGATTATAGAGGGCGCAGCGCCCAGACTTAAGTCCTACACCCTTACAAGAAGGGGAATGGGACAGAGAATAGAGCAGGCTCACGGAATGACCTATTACAACATAGCTCACTCCTTCAGAAACAGAACATCTAACCCTCTTTATGTTCACTGCGTATATTCCGAAAAGGCGGAGCTTGAGCCTATGGAGGTTACTACCCACGAGGGACAGGAGTGCGATATCGTTGTTAAGGGCCGTCTTAAGGTTCAGGTGGGCGACCATCAGGAAATTCTTGAGGAGGGCGACAGCATTTACTACGACAGTAACACCCCTCACGGTATGATAGCCGTTGGCGGACAGGATTGTTACTTCTATGCTATAGTTCTTAATCCCGCGGGAGTTTCTATGTCGGAGATAACCCATAGCGCGGTTAAGGAAATGACGGTAAAGCCCGAAAGAAGGGTTGCCAAAAAGGCAGAGAGAAAGCGCATTTGGGAAGACTTTGTTATTCCCACCGAGGATGCAGACGGAGTGCTTAAGGCAATCGACTTCAAGAATGAGGACAGCTTCAACTTCGGCTTTGATGTTATCGACCGTCTTGGCGTGGAGCAGCCCGATAAGGTTGCCCTTCTTCACATAGGCAAGGACAAGACCGAGCGCAGATTTACATTTGCCGACATCAGGAGGGCCTCCTCGCAGACAGCTAACTACTTCAAGTCGCTTGGCATCAAGAAGGGCGACAAGGTAATGCTTATCCTTAAGCGCCACTACCAGTTCTGGTTTGCTATGGTTGCGCTTCACAAGCTTGGGGCGATAGCAATTCCCGCCACAAATCAGCTTAAGGAGCACGATATAGAATACAGACTTAATGCCGCGGGCGTAAAGGCGGTGCTTTGTACCGCTGACGACGGAGTTGCCGCCGAGGTGGATAAGGCTGCAGTACACGCAAAGAGCCTTGAAACCAAGATAATGGTTGGCGGAGAGCGCGAGGGCTGGAGAAGCTTTGACGAGGAATACAGCCTTTACACAGGCAAGTTCGAGCGTACCGAGGACACCGCGTGCGGCAAAGAGCCGATGCTTATGTATTTTACTTCGGGTACAACAGGCAATCCCAAGATCGCTTGCCACAATTACAAGTATCCGTTGGGACACTTTATTACCGCCAAGTATTGGCATTGCGTAAACCCTGACGGACTTCACCTTACCATCTCGGATACGGGCTGGGCAAAGGCGGCGTGGGGTAAGATCTACGGTCAATGGCTCTGCGAGGCAGGTCTGTTTGCTTATGAC
>JAZRHS010000002.1:0-6999 GCA_045644865.1 Eubacteriales bacterium
TGGATTACGCCAAGATGATCAATTATCATAAGCAGACGGGTGCTGATTGTACCATCGCGGTTATTGATGTTCCGCTTGAGGAAGCAAGCCGCTTCGGTATTATGAGCACAAATCCCGATAATTCGATCTATAAGTTCTCCGAGAAACCCAAGAACCCCGATAGTACAAAGGCTTCTATGGGTATCTATATTTTTAACCGCGAAAAGCTTGTTAAGTATCTTCGTGATGACGCGACTGATCCTCAGTCGGTAAACGACTTTGGTAAGAACATAATTCCCAATATGCTTGCGGCAAATGAAAAGATGTACGCTTACTCCTTTGAGGGCTATTGGAAGGATGTTGGAACTATTGCTTCTCTCTGGGAGGCTAATATGGATATGCTTGGCGCAAATCCCCAGATAAATCTTAATGATGAGTCCTGGAGAATTTTCTCAAGACACGAGAATGAAGCACCTCAGTATGTAGGCCCTGAAGCATCAGTAGTAAACTCCTCTATTACAGAGGGCTGCGAGATATACGGAGAGGTTGTAAACTCTGTTTTAGGCGCAGGTGTAAAGGTAGCCAAGGGAGCGGTGGTTCGCGATGCCGTAATTATGAGCGGTGTTGTGATCGGCGAAAACGCAAAGATAGAATATTCGATAATCGACAGCAATGTAACTGTTGGCAACGGCGCAAGTGTCGGCAAGTCAAAGGAAACTGCCAAGGGTATAACCGTAGTCGGAATGGGTGTTAAGATTCCCGACGGTAAGGTTATCGGCGACGACGAAATGATTACGAATATATAAGGAGGCAGCAATATGAACGCAGCAGGATTGATTTTTTCTAATATTCACGACCAATCTGTACCTCAGCTTACCGGTAACCGAACAATGGCAAGTGTGCCCTTCGGTTGCAGATACAGACTTATAGATTTTGCGCTTTCCAATATGGTTAACTCTGATATAACCAAGGTTGGTATTATTACTCACGATAATTATCAGTCGCTTCTTGACCATATCGGTACAGGAAAGGACTGGGATCTGGCAAGGCGCTCGGGCGGTATTAAAATACTCCCCCCCTTTATTACCTCGTATACAGGGCCTGAGGCGAATAAGCTTTACACTACAAGACTTGAGGCACTTATGGGTGTAATGAGCTTTATAAGAAGATGTAACGAGGAGCATATCGTTATGTCTGACTGCGATGCTATCTGTAATATCGATATTTCGGCAGCATTTAAGCAGCACGAGGAAACAGGTGCGGATATTACAATAATTGGCGCACACCTTAACTCGGGCGACCATAGCAATAATACAAGCCTTATTGAGCTTGAAACAGACCGAGAGGGAAGACTTGTAGGCGTTTCCAGAGGAACACCCAAGGAAGATGCTGAGGTTAGCACCAACATCGTTATTGTTAAGCGCAATTATCTTATCTCCGCGCTTAACGAGGCGTCCTCTCGCGGATACTCTCACTTCTATATGGATCTTATCTCCAAGAATATCAATAAGGATAAGTTCTTTGTTTATCATCACACAGGCTATTATAATATAATCGGCTCGCTTGAGGCATATTTTTCCTGCAATATGGAGCTTCTCGCTCCTGAAAAGCGCAAGGAGCTGTTTGAACGCCCCAACGCGCCCGTTTACACAAAGGTAAGAAACTCTGCACCTACAAAGTATACCGAGAACGCGTTGGTTAAGAACTCCTATATCGCTGACGGTTGTGTTATTGACGGAACGGTTGAAAACTCGATTATTTTCCGTGGAGTTAAGGTCGGAAAGGGCGCGGTTATCAAGAACGCTATTATCCTTCAGGATACCTATATCGGTTCTGATGTAACACTTAACTGTGTTATAACCGATAAGAATGTTGTCATAAACGACGGAAGAATGCTTTCCGGACACGAAACAATGCCGTTCTTTATCGGAAAGGGAATGAGAGTTTAATCGCGTAAACCGCGTGAAAGGATTTTTATGAGTAAGATTTTATTTGTCGGCGCGGAGGCTATGCCCTTCGCGGCGACCGGAGGACTTGGAGATGTAATGGGTTCTCTCCCAACAGCTATAAAAGAAGCAGATCCCGATAGCGATATCCGTGTGGTTATGCCGCTTTACAGCGCGGTAAAGGACGAGTGGCGGGCGCAGATGGAAACTGTGGCAAGCTTTGAGGTAAAGCTTGCGTGGCGCAGGGTCTATTGTGGCGTAAAGAGTCTTGTTAAGGACGGAGTTACCTACTATTTCATCGACAACGAGTATTATTTTTCAAGAAAAGCATTGTACGGAGAGTTTGATGACGGCGAGCGTTATGCCTACTTCTGTATGGCAGTGCTTGAAATGCTGGATAAGGTAGGCTTTTATCCCGATATACTTCACGCCCACGATTGGCAGGCGGCGCTCAGCGTAGTGTATCTTAACTGTCTTTTCAGATGGAAAAGGGAATACCAGAATATTAAAACAGTATTTACTATTCATAATATTGAATATCAAGGTTATTACAGCACATCTATTCTCGGTGATGTTTTCGGCCTTGGACACGACTCATTGAATATTCTTGAGTATAACGGCTGCCTTAATCTTATGAAGGGAGCGATCGTGTGTGCTGATATTGTATCTACGGTCAGCCCCAGATATGCTGACGAGATCCGCACCTCGGAATATTCACACGGACTTCACTTTATAATTAACCAGAACCACTATAAGCTTCGCGGAATACTTAACGGTATAGACTACGATTATTATAATCCTGAAACCGATAAGGTGATTGCGGCAAACTTCACGGCAAACGATCACTCAGGGAAGGCTGTCGACAAAAAGGAGCTTCAGAGAGCGATTGGTTTGCCCGAAGAAGAAAACATTCCCGTGTTAGCGATAATTTCCCGTCTTGCAACACATAAGGGTCTTGACCTTGTAGCGCAAATGGTGTATAATTTATTGGAGAACAATAATGTTCAGCTTGTTGTGCTTGGAAAGGGCGAGTCAGGATACGAGGAATTGTTTAAGGATGTTGAAAGAAAATATCCTGAAAAAGCTCGCGCTCTTATTGAGTACGACCGCGACCTGTCAAAGCGCATTTATGCCGCTTGCGACATCTTCATTATGCCCTCAAAGAGTGAGCCCTGCGGACTTTCGCAGATGATAGCATCTCGCTACGGAGCAATTCCTGTGGTAAGAGAAACAGGCGGACTTTATGACTCTATAAAGGGTTATTGGGAAAAGGACGGCGAGCTTATGGGCAACGGATTTACCTTTGTCAATTATTCGGCACACGAGCTTTATGACAGAATTGTTGCAGCGGTTAATCTTTACAACGATGTAGAAAAGAGAAACGCGTTTGTGTCAAAAATAATGAATACCGACTTCTCGTGGAATGTTTCTGCAAAGAAATATCTTGAGATGTACGGCAGTATTTTATAATATTCCCGTCTGCAGGAGCAGACAAAAGAAAGGAAAGGTCTTTTATCAATGGCAAAAACACCCACAGTAAATCAGATTAAGGAAAATATCGAGGCAAAATTGTCCCGCCAGTTCGGTTGCACCGCCCACGAGGCGTCTCGCGATCAGATCTATAAGGCGGCTGTACTTACAGTAAAGGATATTTTGACTTCAAAAAGAGGCGATTTCAAAAAGCGAGTTAACCAGACAGGCTCAAAGCGCGTTTATTATATGTGTATGGAGTTCCTTCTTGGCCGTTCTCTTAAAACCAATCTTTGCAACCTCGGTATAAATGAGGAATATAGAAAAGCGCTTGCGGAGCTTGGCTTTGAGCTTGACGACTTGTACGAGTGTGAGCCTGACGCGGGTCTTGGAAACGGAGGACTGGGCAGACTTGCGGCTTGCTTTATGGATTCACTTTCATCGTTGAACTATCCCGCAACGGGCTTTTCAATTTGCTATGAATATGGCCTTTTCAAGCAGAAAATAGTAGACGGAATGCAGATAGAGCTTCCCGATAACTGGCTTCCCGGCGGCGAGGTTTGGCTCGTTCCGAGAACCGACCGTGTATTTAATGTAAAAATGGGCGGCCGCACAAGAGAAGAGTGGCAGAACGGCCATCTTCAGGTTATTTATGAGGACTGTGAGGAGATCGAGGCAGTACCTTACGACCTTATGATGTCGGGTGCTGACAGCGATGCAGTAAGCCGTCTTCGTTTGTGGCGCGCAAGAGATACCAGAAACTTTAATATGGGTCTTTTCACACAGGGTCAGTACACAAGAGCTCTTGAGGAAAGCACAAATGCAGAGATAATCTCTAAGGTGCTTTACCCCTCTGATAACCATACTGAAGGAAAGCTTCTTCGTCTTTCTCAGCAGTATTTCCTTGTTTCTGCATCGGTGCAGAGCATTATCCGCGACCATATGGCGGTTTACGGAACTCTTGTAAATCTTCCTGAAAAGGTTGCAATCCACATTAACGATACTCACCCCGCACTTTGTATCCCCGAGCTTATGAGAATACTCATTGACGACTACTTCTTCTCTTGGGAACACGCGTGGGATATAGTAACAAGAACTGTTTCCTATACAAATCATACCGTAATGCCCGAGGCGCTTGAAACCTGGAACGAGGACCTTTTCCGCTTTAAGCTTCCCAGAATTTACGCTATTATCAAGGAGATAAACGAGCGCTTCTGCAAGGATGCTTGGCGTAGCTTCCCCGGTAACTGGAACAGAATTTCCAAGATGAGTATTGTTGGTTACGGACAGGTAAGAATGGCTAACCTTTCGGTTATCGGTTCTCACTCTGTAAACGGCGTATCCAAGCTTCACTCGGATATTCTTAAGAACTCCACATTTAAGGACTTCTACCGTATGTATCCCGAGCGCTTCTGTAATGTTACAAACGGCGTTGCACACCGCAGATGGCTTTGCTACTCAAACCCCAAGCTTGCAGAGCTTCTTGATAACTGCATCGGAACAGGATACAGACACAACCCTGAGGAACTTGCTAATTTTGCAAAGTTTGCTGATGATAAGGCGGTTCTTCAGGCGGTACGCGATATTAAGCATCAGAATAAGATAAACTTCTCCAACTATCTTATGAAGAAGACGGGTGTGGCAATCGATACTCACTCTGTTTATGATGTTCAGATAAAGCGACTTCACGAGTATAAGCGTCAGCTTCTTAACGCTCTTAATATTATAGGTCTTTACCTTGACCTTAAGGAAAATCCCAACCTTGATATTCAGCCCCAGACCTTTATCTTTGGAGCAAAGGCTGCGCCCGGATACCATATGGCAAAGCAGATAATCAAGCTTCTTTGCTATATTGGTAAGGATATTGAGCAGAATCCCGCTATTCGCGAAAAGCTTAAGGTTGTATTCCTTGAGGATTACAATGTTTCGCTTGCCGAGTCGCCTATTCCCTCTGCGGAGATAAGCGAGCAAATTTCTCTGGCGGGTAAGGAAGCAAGCGGTACAGGCTGTATGAAGCTTATGATAAACGGTGCTCTTACCATCGGTACTCTTGACGGCGCAAATGTAGAAATGCTTGCGGCTGCGGGCGATGATAATATGTTTATCTTCGGTCTTACAGCAAGTGAGGTGGACGAGCTTTGGCTCAAGGGCTACAACTCGGCTCTCTACTATGCAAACAACGAAAGACTTAAGAAGATCGTCAACTATCTCAATGTTGGCTTTGCTGGCGAATCCTTCTCGGATATTGCTAACTACCTGCTTTCGGGCTACGGTATAGCAGACCCCTATATGTGCCTTGCTGATTTCGAGTCTTACAGACAGACTCACGAGCAGCTTATAGACGCATATCAGGATAAGGAAAGATGGAACCGTATGTCGCTTATGAATATCGCGTCGGCTGGCTACTTCGCGGCTGACCGAAGCATTGAGGACTACGCAAAGAATATTTGGAATTTGAAGAAATTGCCGAACGAGGACAAATAAATGCTTTTAAGACTTCGTGATTCCGTCGAGTGCGGAATTATGCCAAGGATAACCAAATATGTAAATGGGGAGGACGCTTCCGTTAAGGGAGCGTTTTCTCTTAATACAAGGCTTGAAATAAATGTAGAATGCCCTCGAAAGCTGGGGGCTTCTGCCGTTGTGCTTCGTATTAACAAGGACGGAGAGAAGGCGCAGGACATAGCTTTGGAATATGTAACAACAAAAAAAGGAACAGACATCTATCGCACCGAGCTTTCTCTTGACAGCGAGTTGTGCGGAGATGATAGCGGACTGTTTTATTACGAGTTTCTTTTTCTTCGTGGTTACGATACGCTGTTTACAAGCTCTGTAAACAATGTGGACTTTACACTTGAGAGGTATTCAGCCGACAAGTTCCGTCTGCTTGTTCATAGCCCCGAGTATACTACTCCCGCGTGGTTTCACGGCGGAACTATGTATCAGATATTTACCGATAGATTTTTCTGCGGTAATGGTAAGGTTGGCAAGCGCGACGATGTTGTTATGAACGACGACTGGCAGGGCGGCGTAAAGCAGTATGCCGAGTATCCCGGCGCGCCTGTGAATAATAATGAATTTTTTGGAGGCAACCTTTGGGGGATTGCTGAAAAATTGGACTATCTTATGGAAATAGGTGTTACAGTAATATATCTGAATCCCATTTTTGAAGCCTACTCAAGCCATAAGTATGACACGGGCGACTATATGAAGGTCGATGAAATGTTCGGCGGCGACAAGGCACTTGAAAACCTTATAGCCAAATGTAAAGAAAAGGGAATAAGAATTATTCTTGACGGTGTGTTCAATCACACCGGAAGCGATAGCGTCTATTTTAACAAGCACGGAAAATATAATTCGGTAGGCGCATATCAGAGCAAGGTCTCGGAGTATAAGGATTGGTATTTCTTTAAGGAATTTCCCGACAGCTATGAGTGCTGGTGGGGGATAGATATACTTCCAAAGCTCAATCCCGATTGTGTTGCTTGCCGCGACTTCCTTTGCAATAAAGGCGGAGTTGCCGAAAAATATATGAAAATGGGTATAGGCGGATGGGGTTTTGGTGTAGCCGATGAGATTAGGAACCGTTTTTTTGATATTTTTC
>JAZRHS010000003.1:0-5167 GCA_045644865.1 Eubacteriales bacterium
GCTTGCGGCTCTTGTGTGGAGCAATCTTAACGAAGATAATAAGGTCTCTCTCTTTGTTCGCACCGTTGATTTTGCAACGGGTAGAAAAGATGAGATCATAATCAATAAAAACAAGTAAAGCGAGGACAAAGCAGTGAAAGAATTTGAACTTAAATACGGTTGTAACCCCAATCAGAAGCCTTCGAAGATATTTATGAACGATGGCTCGGAGCTTCCTATTGAAATACTCAACGGAAGACCCGGATATATCAACTTTCTTGATGCTTTCAACTCCTGGCAGCTTGTAAAGGAGATAAAAGAGGCTCTCGGCTTGCCCGCGGTTGCTTCCTTCAAGCACGTAAGCCCCACCTCGGCGGCAATCGGACTTCCCCTTTCGGAGAAGCTTAAGAAGGCTTGCTTTGTTGACGACATCGAGGGTCTTGACGACTCGCCTCTCGCCTGCGCTTACGCAAGAGCAAGAGGTACTGACAGAATGTGCTCCTTTGGCGACTGGGTAGCGCTTTCCGATGTTTGTGATGTTACCACCGCACTTATGATAAAGCGCGAGGTGTCCGACGGAATTATCGCCCCCGGCTACCAGCCCGAGGCACTTGAAATTCTCAAGTCCAAGAAAAAGGGCGGCTACAATATCGTAAAGATTGACGAGAATTTTGTCCCCGCGCCCATTGAACGCAAGCAGGTATTTGGCATTACCTTCGAGCAGGGACGCAACAACTTTGAGATAAACCGTGAGCTTCTTAGCAATATAGTAACAGAGAACAAGGAGTTCCCCGAAAGCGCAAAGCGCGACCTTATAATCGCACTTATCACACTTAAATACACACAGTCAAACTCGGTTTGCTTTGCGGTTGACGGACAGGCTATCGGCGTTGGCGCAGGTCAGCAGTCAAGAGTTCACTGCACACGCCTTGCAGGCGGCAAGGCCGACACCTGGTTCCTTCGTCAGCACGACAAGGTGCTTGGCCTTCCCTTTAAGGACACCCTTGGCAGACCCGACCGCGACAATGTAATTGACGGCTACATCAACCAGAACGAGGAAGATGTTTGCGCCGACGGCAACTGGCAGAAGTACTTTACAAAGCAGCCCGAGCCCTTCACCCGCGAGGAGCAGAGAGCATACCTTGACACAATTACAGGCGTTGCCCTTGGCTCTGACGCGTTCTTCCCCTTTGACGACAACATCGAGCCCGCTAAAAAGAGCGGCGTTTCCTATATAGCAGAGCCGGGCGGCTCTATCCGTGATGATGTAGTCATTGACTGCTGCAACAAGTACGGTATGACTATGGCGTTCACGGGCATGCGCCTCTTCCACCACTAAGCGGGGAAGCCCCCGCGGGCTTGGAGGCTTCGCCATTCACGAATTGATAATTGTGCGAACATATTTTGTCGCACTACGAAAAATGTCGGCTGAACACCTCCGTTTTTCTGCATAGGGCAACGCACTATGTTCGCACAAACCCCTAAAGAAAAGTTTTTGTGCTACTTTTTTCAAAAAGTAGCGTAACCTTGCGCCCGCAGGCGCATCGGCGTTTCTTTTGTAAGCTTTTCTTTGCGCCTTTTGTGTCAAAGAAAAGCGGTGTTACGCATTATACCTTATAAAATTTGTGCGGAGAATCCCACCACCGCTATCGCAGTCCCCCTCCCTTTGACAAGGGAGGCTAAAACAATAAAGGAGAAAATTTATGTTTTTTGATGAACTTAAAAACTTCGACCAAGAGGTTTACGACGCTTGTACCCTTGAGCCTACAAGACAGAGAAACAATATCGAGCTTATCGCTTCTGAAAATATCGTTTCCAAAGCGGTTCTTCTTGCCGCAGGAAGCGTTCTCACTAACAAATACGCAGAGGGCTACCCCGGCAAGCGCTACTACGGCGGCTGCGTTCATGTTGATGTAGTTGAGGAGATCGCCCGCGAAAGAGCAAAGAAGCTCTTTGGCGCAGAGCACGCAAATGTTCAGCCCCATAGCGGCGCTAACGCAAACCTTGCGGTGTTCTTCGCCCTTCTCAACCCCGGCGACACGGTTCTTTCTATGAACCTTGCCCACGGCGGACACCTTTCCCACGGCCCACCCGTAAACATTTGGGGTAAATACTTCAACATCGTTCCCTACGGAGTTGCCGACGACGACGGCCGTATCGACTACGACGCCCTTGAGGCGGCGGCGCTTGAGTGCAAGCCCAAGCTTATCCTTGCAGGTGCTTCGGCTTACTCAAGAACAATCGACTTTGCCCACTTCCGCAAGATTGCCGATATGGTTGGCGCTTACCTTATGGTAGATATGGCGCATATCGCAGGTCTTGTTGCCGCAGGCGAGCATCCCTCTCCCATTCCCTATGCAGATGTGGTTACAACCACCACACACAAAACTCTCCGCGGCCCAAGAGGCGGACTTATCCTCTGCCGCGAGGAGCTTGCCAAGGCTATTGACAAGGCGGTATTCCCCGGCACACAGGGCGGCCCCCTTATGCACATTATCGCCGCAAAGGCAGTTGCCTTTGGCGAGGCGCTTACAGATGAATTCAAGGCTTACCAGCACCAGATAGTAAAGAACGCCGCAACTCTCGCAGACGCGCTTCTTGCTGAAGGTCTTGACCTTGTTTCGGGCGGTACAGACAACCACCTTATGCTTCTTGACCTTCGCAATACAGGCATCACAGGCAAGGAGCTTGAGCACAGACTTGACGAGGTTCGCATCACCGCCAACAAGAACGCAGTTCCCAATGACCCCCAAAGCCCCTTCATTACAAGCGGCGTAAGACTTGGAACACCCGCTGTTACCTCTCGCGGCTTCAAGGAAGCGGAAATGAAGCAGATTGCAAAGTGGATAGCAAACAGCGTTCGTGATTTTGAAGGCACAAGGGCAGAAACCCTTGCAGGCGTAGACGCCCTTTGCAAGAAGTTCCCCCTTTACGAATAAAGAGAGGTACAAATATGAAAATAATGGTTGTAGGCGGGGGCGGACGCGAGCACGCTATAATAAAGGCGCTGAAGAAAAGCCCCAAGACCGAAAAAATTTACGCTCTCCCCGGTAACGGCGGTATCGCCGCAGACGCCGAGTGTGTTGCCATTGGCGCAAAGGACATTGACGGCATCGTTGACTTTGCAAAGGCAAACGCCATCGACTTTGCGGTAGTCGCTCCCGACGACCCGCTGGTTCTCGGCGCGGTGGACGCACTTGAGGAGATAGGAGTTCCCTGCTTTGGTCCTCGCAAAAATGCGGCTATCATTGAGGGAAGCAAGGTCTTCTCAAAGAACCTTAGGAAGAAATACACCATTCCCCCCGCCGCATATGAGGTCTTTGAAGCACCCGAAAAGGCGCTTGAATATGTAGGCGAGTGCGAAATTCCCGTAGTTATCAAGGCCGACGGACTTGCTCTCGGCAAGGGCGTTATCATCGCAATGACCCGCGACGAGGCAATCGACGCCGTAAAATCCATAATGCTTGACAGGGCGTTTGGCGAAAGCGGAAGCAAAATAGTCGTTGAAGAATTTCTCACAGGTCCCGAGGTATCGGTTCTTGCCTTCACCGACGGAAAATCGGTTATTCCTATGGTTTCCTCAATGGACCACAAGCGCGCAGGCGATAACGACACGGGACTTAACACAGGCGGTATGGGAACGGTCGCTCCCAACCCCTATTATACCAAGGACATTGCCGACGAGTGTATGGAAAGCATCTTCATTCCCACAATGAACGCGATGAACGCCGAGGGCAGAACCTTTAAAGGTTGCCTTTACTTCGGACTTATGCTCACCCCCAAGGGCCCCAAGGTAATCGAGTACAACTGCCGCTTCGGCGACCCCGAAACACAGGTTGTTCTTCCCCTGCTTGAGTCTGACCTGCTTGAAATTATGATAGCGACACAGAAGAGCGAGCTTAAGGAAGAAATGGTCAAGTTTGGCAACAAGCACGCTTGCTGTGTTATCACAGCTTCAAAGGGTTACCCCCAGAAGTACGAAAGCGGCTTTGATATAATTCTTCCCGACACAAAAGACGCCGAATTCTATGTTGCGGGCTCAAAGCTTCAGAACGGTAAGCTCTTAAGCGCAGGCGGACGAGTGCTTGGCGCTACCGCTATTGCCGACAGCCTTGAGGAAGCCATAGAAAAGGCTTACAAGGCGACAAAAGAAATTAAGTTTGAAAACGGTTTTTACCGTAATGATATAGGGCAGAAAGCTCTCAAAGCTAAATAATAATGTAGGGCGTTCCCCACAAAAAATTATAGGAGTACATATGGTATACAGAGTATATGTTGAAAAAAAGCCCACGCTTGCTCACGAGGCAAATGCGCTTACGGCTGACATCAAATCTTTCCTCGGAATAACATCACTTAAAAACATCCGCCTTCTCAACCGCTACGATGTTGAAAACATCGACGAGGCGCTTTTCAATCAATGCGTAGGCTGCGTTTTCTCCGAGCCTCAGCTTGACAATGTAAGCTACGAGCTTGAAAAGGGTGCGGATTTCGCCTTCGCCGTTGAATATCTCCCCGGTCAGTTTGACCAGAGAGCAGACAGCGCGGCACAGTGCGTGCAGATAATCTCTCAGGGTGAAAGACCCCTCGTTCGCACCGCAAAGGTCTACCTCGTTTACGGCGACCTTACCGCAGACGAGCTTGCGAAGATAAAGAAATATGTTATCAACCCCGTTGAGTCAAGAGAAGCTACTCTTGACACCTTTGAAACACTTGTTACAAGGTTCAATATTCCCACCGAGGTTGAAACACTTAACGGCTTTATCTCGCTTTCGGACGAAAAGCTTGTTGAGCTTGTAAAATCTCTCGGTCTTGCTATGGACGCAGACGACATCCGCTTCTGCCGCGACTACTTCGCAACCGAGAAGCGCGACCCCACTATCACAGAAATCAGAATGATAGACACATATTGGTCTGACCATTGCCGCCATACCACCTTCCTTACAACTATCGACAAGGTAGAGTTTGAGGACAAGCTTCTTGAGGCGGCTTACAACAGATACCTCGCAACAAGAACCGAGCTTGGCAGAACAAAGCCCCAGAACCTTATGGACATTGCAACAATCGCAACAAGATACCTTAAGGTAAACGGCAAGCTTCCCAAGATCGACGAGTCCGAGGAAATCAACGCTTGTACAGTTAAAATCAAGGTTGAGATCGAGGGTAAGGAAGAAGACTGGCTTCTTCTCTT
>JAZRHS010000004.1:0-48278 GCA_045644865.1 Eubacteriales bacterium
ATTAAATGGCTCGTATAGCAGGTGTTGATATTCCGAACGCTAAACGCGTAGAAATCGCTCTTACCTACATTTACGGTATCGGACGCAAGAGCGCAAACGATATTCTTGCAAAGACAGGAATCAATCCCGACACTCGTGCAAAGGATCTCACAGAGGAAGAAGTTGCAAAGCTTCGTGATGAGATCGAAAACTCCTACACAGTAGAGGGAGACCTTCGCAGAGACGTTGCACTCAATATTAAGAGAATGGTTGAAATCAACTGTTACCGCGGCATCAGACACAGAAAGGGTCTGCCCGTAAGAGGACAGAGAACAAAGACCAACGCAAGAACCAGAAAGGGTCCTGCGAAGACAATCGCAAACAAGAAGAAATAAAGGAGGAGCATAAAAATGGCAAAGGTTGCTAAGAAGGTAATCAAGAAGCGCCGCGAACGCAAAAATATAGAAAAGGGCGCAGCTCATATCAGTTCGACCTTCAACAATACAATAATCACCATTACAGATGCTCAGGGAAATGCAATTTCGTGGGCTTCGGCTGGTGAGCTCGGCTTTAAGGGTTCGAGAAAGTCTACTCCCTTCGCAGCGCAGAGCGCAGCAGAGACTGCAGCAAAGGCAGCAATGGAGCACGGACTTAAGACAGTTGAAGTTTTCGTAAAGGGTCCCGGTTCGGGACGAGAGTCCGCAATCCGCGCACTCGAGACAGTGGGACTTCAGATCACAATGATCAAGGATGTAACTCCCATTCCTCACAACGGATGCAGACCGCCTAAGCGCAGACGCGTATAATTATAATAGGAGGAAACGAAAATGGCAAGATATACAGGTCCTGTATGTAGACTCTGCCGTAGAGAGGGCAAGAAGCTTTATCTCAAGGGCGAGCGTTGCACATCTGGAAAGTGCGCACTTGATCGCAGAGCAACAGCTCCCGGTCAGCACGGTGCAGGCAATAAGAAAATGAGAGAGTACGGAAAGCAGCTCCGCGAGAAGCAGGCAGCTAAGAGATACTACGGCGTACTTGAGAAGCAGTTCCTTAACTACTTTAAGGAAGCAGAGCGCAAGGAGGGTATGACAGGTGAGAACCTTCTTACACTTATCGAGCGCAGACTTGATAATGTAGTATACAGAATGGGTATGGCAGAGAGCCGTAAGGAAGCTCGTCAGCTTGTTCTTCACGAGCACTTCGAGCTTAACGGAAAGAAGGTAAACATTCCCTCTATTATCGTTAAGGCTGGCGATGTAATTGCAGTAAGAGAGAACTTCCGCGATTCCGCAAAGTGCAAGGCTCTTGCAGAAACACTTAAGGACAAGACAGCTCCCAAGTGGCTTGAAGTAAACAAGGACAATCTCACAGCAAAGGTAGTAGCTCTTCCCGCAAGAGAGGATATCGACTTCCCCTTCGAAGAGCAGCTTATCGTCGAGCTTTATTCCAAGTAATACCGATATTGCAGGCGCATTTCGGCGTTGCTTGAATTGGCGAAGCGCCGCAATATAGGTATAACCCAAATCCCACGGTTTTTAACCCATTAAATTTTAGGAGGATTATTTGGAATGATAGAGATAGAAAAGCCCAATATAACGACCGTTAACCTTAGCGAAGACGGCACAAGCGGCAAGTTTATAGTAGATCCCCTTGAGAGAGGCTACGGAACAACCCTTGGAAATTCTCTTCGCAGAATACTTCTCAGCTCGCTCCCCGGAGTAGCAGTAACAAGTATCAAGATTGACGGAGTATTGCACGAGTTTTCCACAATTCCCGGTGTTAAGGAAGATGTAACAGAGATCGTTCTTAATGTAAAGGGAATCACAGCAAAGCTTCATTGCAATACACCCAAGACAGTTGTAATTGATGTAACAGGAGAACAGATCGTTACCGCAGGTGATATCAAGCAGGATTCGGACATCGAGATCCTCAACCCCGAGCATCATATAGCAACAGTAGGCGCAAATGAGAGATTCTATATGGAGCTTACATTTGAGCACGGCCGCGGATATGTATCCCAGGAACGCAATAAGCAGAATCATACAATGATGGCAGGACAGACAACCTCTGCTCCTATCGGAACAATATTTACCGATTCGATCTACACACCTGTTTACAATGTAAATTATACAGTTGAGAACACCCGTGTAGGTAACATCACAGACTATGACAAGCTTACACTTGAGGTTCTTACAAACGGAACTATCTCGGCAAAGGAAGCGATTTCGCTCGGAGCCAAGATTCTCAACGAGCATCTCAACTTGTTCGTGGATTTGTCCGACGAAGCAAGAAATGCGGAAATCATGGTTGAGCGCGAGGCCGTAAAGAAAGAAAAGGTCCTTGAGATGACCATTGAGGAGCTTGACATGTCTGTTCGTAGCTTCAACTGCTTGAAGCGTGCAGGCATTGACACAGTGGAAGATTTGACCAACCGAACCGAGGAAGATATGATCAAGGTAAGAAACCTCGGTAAGAAGTCGCTTGAAGAAGTAATACAGAAGCTGCACTCACTTGGACTTACACTTAAGTCTGAAGAGGACTAATCGCCTCTGTGCAGTAAACGAGTAGATAAAAGATAGCAGAAGGAGGGAAATCACAATGCCCGGAACCAGAAAACTTGGCAGAACAACTGCTCATAGAAAAGCAATGCTCCGCGGACTTGTAACTCTCTTGCTTGAGAATGGTAAGGTTGAAACCACTCTCACAAGAGCAAAGGAAGTTCGTTCGGTAGCTGAGAAAATGATAACACTTGGCAAGAAGAATACACTTGCAAGCCGTCGTAGCGCACTTGCGTATATTACAAAGGAGTCGGTAGTAGCAAAGCTCTTTAGCGAGATCGCTCCCAAGTACGAGAACCGCAACGGTGGTTACACTCAGATATTCAAGATGGGTCCCCGTAGAGGAGACGCAGCAGAAATGGCAATCATCAAGCTTGTTGATGAGGACGCAAAGGCTGAGTAATTAAAGAAATCATACCGCAGATGAGGTAACTCATCTGCGGTATTTTCAGTTAAACAAAATTATGCCTGTCAGACGGTTTTGGAATTTTGCTGAATATGTTTTCATATATTATTTACAGCAAAGCACAAAGGAGTTTGATAATGACAGGCATAGATATAAAAAAAGCCCGAGGGCTTACTGAGGATGAGGTCAGGCTCTCGCGGAGGGAGCAGGGCGCAAATGTAATGTCGGTAGCCCGAAAAAAGGGCTTTTGGGCGCATTTTATCTCAAATCTGAATGACCCTATAATAAAGATTCTCATTGGCGCGCTTATTATAAATATTTTGTTCGTATTCAGAACCTCGGATTGGATCGAAACGGCGGGAATTGCTCTGTCGGTTTTTCTTGCTACCTTTATATCCACTATGTCGGAATACGGAAGCCAGAATGCCTTTGCAAGGCTCAATGAGGTAAATGAAAATTATCTTTGCAGGGTAAGGCGGGACGGGGCGCTTAAGGAGATTCCCGTTAGTGAAATTGTTTGCGGCGATGTGGTGCTTTTGTCTTCGGGGGATTGCGTTCCTGCCGACGGATTTATAATTGAGGGGGGACTGACGGTAGACCAAAGCCCGATGACAGGCGAAAGTGTTGAGGTGGAAAAAAAGCCACGCTCGGGTGAGCCGCTTTCGCCTAAATCGAGCTCGGCTTTATTGCGGGGATGCTCGGTAATGTCGGGGGAGGGCGTTATGCTTGTTTCGGCGGTGGGGGACAAGACGCTTTTGGGCGAAATATCCCGTGAGCTTCAGCTTGACACAAGAGAAAGCCCGATGAAAATAAGGCTTTCAAAGCTTGCCAAGCAAATAAGCCGCCTTGGTTACGCCGCGGCGGTTTTAATTAGTCTTGTATACCTGTTTAATGAGCTTGTACTTGATAGCGGAAGCAATCCTGCGGTCATAATGATGAAGCTGGGTGATTGGCGTTATATGCTGGAAACTGCCTTAAATGCTTTGACTCTTGGGCTTACCGTTGTTATAGTAGCCGTCCCTGAGGGGCTGCCCTTAATGGTGTCGGTGGTGCTTTCTTCAAACACCAAGAAGATGGTAAAGGATATGGTGCTTGTGAAGAAGCCTGTAGGCATTGAGGCGGCGGGAAGTATGAATATACTTTTTACCGATAAAACGGGCACACTTACAGAGGGCAACCTCAGCGTGGTGTCGGTTTTTGACGACAGGCAGGAGTATGGGAGCGTGGCTGATTTCAGAATACAGTCGCCAAGCGCTTTTGAGCTTTATCGGCTTAACGCGCTATATAACACCTCTGCCCAGATGTGCGGCGGAAGACTGCTTGGCGGTAACTCCACCGAAAAGGCGTTGCTTAATTCCTTGTTGCCCGCAGAGCTTGAGGCTCGGTGTTTTGTTTTGAGCAAAACTCCGTTTGACAGCGCGCAGAAGTTTTCCGCGGTTGAATTGTCCCGTCCTCAAAAGCTGAGGCTTTACAAGGGCGCGGCAGAAAGGCTTCTTTCAAAAATCAGTCTTTCCTTGGGGAAGGACGGAGAGGTGCAGCCCTTTGACAGAAGTAAATTTTGCGCTATGCTTAACGCTCATACTCGGCGAGGAGAGCGAGTTCTTATATGCACAGTTGGCGGTGGGAAGTTTGGTGATGACAGTGCAACCACCCTTGTGTGCGGAATTGTTATTTCCGATAGGCTGAGAAGCGAAGCGAAAAGCTCTGTCGCCACGCTGAAGCGCGCGGGAATACAGGTTACGATGATAACAGGCGACAGCAAGGAAACTGCCGCAACCATCGCTGAAAAATGCGGAATTCTCGGAAGAAATTGCGACATTTGCCTTAGCAGCGACGAGCTTTCAAGACTAAGCGACGACGAGCTTTCAGACTTGTTACCGCGTATTGCCGTGATAGCGCGGGCTCTGCCGCAGGACAAAAGCCGTCTTGTTCGGATAGCACAATCAAAGGGGCTTGTTTGCGGAATGACAGGCGACGGTATCAACGATGCCCCCGCTCTTAAGCGAGCCGACATCGGCTTTTCTATGGGTAAGGGCTCACAGGTTGCCAAGGAAGCGGGAGATGTGGTTATTCTTGACAACAACCTTTCGTCGATAGTGCGGGCGGTGCTTTACGGAAGGACCATATTCAAAAGTATACGAAAATTCATAGTGCTACAGCTGACCATAAATCTGTGCGCGGTAGGGGTTACAATGATTTGTCCCTTCCTTGGCATAGACTCGCCCGTAACCGTGGTGCAGATGCTGTGGCTGAATATAATTATGGACACACTTGGCGGTCTTGCCTTTGCGGGAGAACCGCCGCTTGACTCATATATGACAGAGCCGCCCAAGCGGAGAGATGAGCCGATACTTAACCGATATATGGTAAATCAAATACTTACTCTTGGGGCTTTTACTATAGCTTTGTCGCTGTCCTTCCTTAAAAATCCATACTTCACCTCGAATTTCAGAACCGAGCCTGATAATCTGTATCTTTTGACAGGATTTTTTGCCTTCTTTATCTTTGCGGCGGTATTCAACTGCTTCAACGCCCGAAGCGACAGGCTTAACATATTTGCGGGTATAACAAAAAACCGTCCGTTCACCCTCATAATGCTTATGATATCGGTAATACAGATAGTATTTGTTTATCTTGGGGGAGAGGTGCTGAGAACTGTGCCTCTATACCTTGGGGAGCTGAAGGTGGCGCTTTTGGCGGCACTTGCCGTTTTCCCTGCAGAGGCGATAAGAAAAATAGTATGGAAAAGAATAATAAAAAAGCCAAGGTATTAAAAAAGGGGCAATCTCGTTTGAGATTGCCCTTAAGTATTAGTTGCGCTCCTTAAGCCAAGCCTCAGCCTTTTCCTTAGAAAGACGAATAATGTCTTCCTTGGTGTAGGGTGAGTCCTCGCCGCCGTTTACATATACGAAGAAAAGACCGTTAGGTGTCTGGTAGAGAGTTTCTTCGTAACCTGTGCTGTCTCCGAAATTGCCAACTGTAACCTTTTTAACTACTGTAGCAATCTCTGTGTCATAAACTGTTTTGCAGATTTTCTTTTGCATTGTGTGGGACTCCTTTCTGTTTATTTTTTCCGAAGTATATTATATCATATTTTCTTGTAAAATTCAAGGTTTTTTTGCGATTTTCAATGAAATAATTTGTAAAAATCCTTATTTTCCCGGCTTTTGGGGTTAATCGTTAAACAAAGGAGTGGATAAGTATCTGTCGCCTGTGTCGGGTAGCAGAACAACAATGTTTTTTCCTGTGTTTTCAGCCTTTTTTGCAAGCAGAGTTGCCGCATAGAGCGCCGCACCCGAGCTTATTCCAACCAATATACCCTCGCGCTTTGCCAATGCTCTTGAAGCCTCGTAGGCGTCATTTACCGAAACGGCGATTATTTCATCACATATTTCCTTGTTGAGAAGCGACGGAACAAAATTTGCTCCGATGCCCTGAATTCCGTGCGCTCCCGAAATACCCTTTGACAAAAGGGGCGAAGCTTCGGGCTCTACCGCAATTATTTTTATGTCGGGGTTTTTGGATTTTAAGTATTCCCCAACGCCTGTAATTGTTCCGCCTGTGCCTACTCCTGCTACGAATATATCCACCTTGCCCTCGGTGTCTTCCCATATTTCGGGGCCCGTGGTCTTTATGTGGGCGTTGGCGTTTTCGCGGTTGTCAAATTGAGAGGGAATAAAGCTTCCTTCTATTTCTTTGGCAAGCTCTTTAGCCTTGTCTACCGCGCCCTGCATACCCTTTGAGCCCTCGGTGAGAATTATTTCCGCACCGTAAGCGGCAAGAAGCTTTCTGCGCTCAACACTCATGGTGTCGGGCATAGTAAGTATTACCCTGTAGCCCTTGTATGCGGCTATGGCGGCAAGACCTATTCCCGTGTTTCCGCTGGTGGGCTCGATAATAACAGAGCCTTCCGTAAGCTCACCTGTCGCCTCTGCCGCTTCTATCATAGAAAGTGCGGCTCTTTCTTTAACGCTTCCCGCGGGATTGAGATATTCAAGCTTGCATAAGAGGGTAGCCCCAAGCGCGTTGTCCTTTTCGTAGTTTGTCGGCTCAAAAAGCGGAGTTCTGCCTATAAGCTCGACTATATTTTTATATATTTTCATTGCTTTCACCTCATAAATATTTTATCACCTTTTGCTTTTTGTGTCAATAGCAGAATTTTGGATATACCTGTTGCCAAGATAACTTTTTATAGCGATGATAGCGGCGGGAGCTAAAAGCATTCCCCAAATATTAAACAGCTTAAAGCCCACATACATTCCGATAAGGGTGAGGGCGGGGTGAAGGCCGATAGTTCCGCCGACTATTCTCGGCTCTGAAATTTGTCTAACCACGGTAACAACGCCCCAAAGAGCCACAAGGGCTATTCCGCGGCCAAAGTCGTAGGTGAAGAAGCACAACACCGCCCAGGGAATAAGCACCGTGCCAACTCCAAGCACGGGTAGAATATCAAGCAGGGATATAAGGGTGGCTAACAGGAAGGCGTAGTCAGCGCCAATAAGTGTAAGCCCCACGATAAGCTCAAAAAAGGTCAGTGCCATCAGTATGGCATAGGCCTTGAGATACCTTGCCGCAAGCGATCTTGTGTGAGCCTTTATTTTAGGAAGCTTTTTTTGAATAGACATAGGCATTGCGCGGACAAGGCGTTCGCTTATCATTTCAAAGTCAAGGGCAAAGTAAAATGAGGCAATAATGCTTATAACGATAAACAGAACAATAGAGGGCAGGGTGCGTATTACGCCTGTGGCGAATGAGGTAATGGCAGTACCCAGATCTGATGCAAAGCCCTTTAAGAATGAGGTTATCATATCGTCAAGCCTGCTGCCTATTTTTTGTCCATCGTCGCGGACAACGAGATGATTTACCAAGGGAATGTGGTCGCCTATCTGCGATAGCCTTTCGCCAAACTCCGATAGGCTTTGGGAGAGGGCGCTGTCCTTTGTAAGATTGCCCAAAAACTTTTCTATTTCAGAAAAGAACCTTGTTACTCCAAGGTATAGCAAAAGTCCGATTATAAGAAAAAGCAGAAGCAAGATCGCCGCCGAGCAAAGCTTTTTTGGCAGCCTTAGCCTTTGGCTGACAGTGGTCGACAGGCAGTTGGTGAAAAACGCCATAATCCAAGCGATAAAAAAGGGAAGAAGTACTGCAATAAGATATTTTCCCAAAAGAAAAAGAAAGAGTGCCCCAAGGGTTATACATATACCGACAGACGAAAGTCTTTGCCAATCAATTCGCATTTTTATCACTTCCTCTCTAAGCATTATTATGCCGACAATGGGTATAAAAATCAATAATTTCTTAAATTTTTACTATACATATAAAAAAATCAAAAAACCTCTTGACTTTATCGGTTTATTGTGTTATCATATTAAAGTGATAAAGTGGAAGTGAGGTGTACAATATGGCACATATACTTGATAACGATAGCGTAAAGCTTATGATAAAAGCAATTATGACGCTTGAAAACGAGGAGGAATGCAGAGCATTTCTTGAGGACCTTATGACAACAAAGGAGATACTTGACATCTCCCAGCGCGTGGTGGTTGCAAAGATGCTTTCCGAGCAGGCGGTCTACAACAAGATTGCTGACGAAACAGGAGCAAGCACAGCGACAATAAGCCGTGTAAACCGCAGCTATAGCTACGGCACAGGCGGATATAAGACGGTGCTTTCGCGTCTTGAAGAAAAGAACTGACAGAGGAATTGATATGAAATTTGACGAGCTTGCGTTTGATAACGGAGAGCGTGCCGCCTTTGGGCTTGGTCAGCTCTACCGTCAATACGGATATGTAAGATATAAAATAAGTAAATTTGAGGAATATGACCTCTATGTGCAGAACAAGAGCTTTCTTGTAAGCGAAAATGTACTGACATTTACCGACAGCGACGGAAAGCTAATGGCGCTTAAGCCCGATGTAACTCTTTCTATTGTAAAGAATTCCAAGGAAGGCGACGGTATACAAAAGGTTTACTACAACGAGAATGTTTACCGCAAATCGTCGGGAACAGGCGAGTTTGGTGAAATTATGCAGACAGGCCTTGAGTGCATAGGCGACATCGACACCTACTCGGTGGGTGAGGTGGTAATGCTTGCCGCAAAGAGCCTTGAGAGCATCAGCAAAAAATATGTGCTTGACATTTCGCATATGGGCTTTGTTTCGGCTTTTCTTGAGTCGATATGCTCAAGTGTGGTGGTAAGAGATGAGATAGTAGGACTTATGGGCGACAAGAATATTCACGGCATTCGCGCTCTTTGCGAAAAGCAGGGAATATCCGCTGAAAGCTGCGAGGACTTTTGTACTCTTACAAAGCTTTACGGCCCTGTTACCAAGTGTGTGGATTTGCTGCTTCCTTTGATAAGAAGCGACGAGATGAGGGCGGCGTACGAGGAGCTTTCTGCGCTTGTGGATATCATAAGAATATACGGCTTTGACGACAAGGTATATCTTGATTTCTCCATAGTGAACGATATGAGCTACTATAACGGAATTATCTTCCGCGGATTTATTGACGGTATTCCCGCAGGCGTGCTTTCGGGCGGACGCTACGACAATCTTCTCAAGAAGATGGGAAAGAACTCGGGAGCTATTGGCTTTGCGGTATATCTTGACCTGCTTGAGCGCTTTGGAGATGAAGGCGAGAGCTTTGATGTTGATGTGCTTCTTACATATGAGGAGGGCGCGTCGCCAAAGGATATTATAGATGCGGTAAAGCTTTTGTCAAGCTACAAAAAGTCGGTAAAGGTACAGAGTACAGACGATAAGAGTGTAAGATACAGACAGCTTGCAGCGGTAAGAAGAGGAGGCTTTGAGATCCTTGAAAACAATGATTAATATTGCGCTTCCCAAGGGCAGACTTGGGGAGAAGGTATATGAAATATTTGCGGCAACCGGTTATGAGTGTCCCTCAATACACGAGGAAAACAGGAAGCTTGTTTTTGAGAATAAGGAGGTCGGCATCAGATACTTCTGGGTCAAGCCCTCTGATGTTGCCATTTATGTAGAGCGCGGCGCGGCTGATATAGGCATTGCGGGCAAGGACATTCTTCTTGAATATTCCCCCGATGTTTACGAGCTTTGCGACCTTGGAATAGGCAAATGTAGAATGGCGGTTGCGGCAAAGAAGGACTTCAGGGACGACCCTCAGAAAACCCTTCGCGTGGCTACAAAGTTTACCCACATAGCCAAGAGCTATTACGCGCAGAAAAGCCGAATGATAGATATTATAAAGCTTAACGGCTCAATAGAGCTTGCGCCTATTCTTGGGCTTTCGGATGTTATAGTGGATATTGTTGAAACAGGTAAGACCCTGCTTGAAAACGACCTTGAGCCGAAGGAAGATATAGTCGAGATAAGCGCAAGACTTATTGCAAACAAGGCAAGCTACAAATTCAAAAATGAGCAGATAAGTGAGCTTTGTGAAAGAATTGAGGAGTACGGGGCAAATAAATGATAAAGATATACAAATATAACGAAGTAAATGAGAAGGATATATTTCTTAGAGATATAAAGGGACTTGACACATCGGCGGTGGTTTCGGAGATAATCGCAGATGTTTCAGAGAACGGCGATGCCGCCCTTTACAAATATAGCGAAAAATTTGATAAGGCCCAGCTTTCCTCTCTTGAGGTAAGCGAGGAGGAGTTCGATGAGGCAATGGCTCTTGTTGACGGTGAGTTTATTGATGTTATCCGCCGCGCGGCGGTGAATATCGAGGCCTTTCACCGTCATCAGGTGCGCAACAGCTTTGTTGTAAGTGAGGAGAATGGCGTAGTCAAGGGTCAGAAGGTAATGCCTATCGAAAAGGTAGGTCTTTATGTTCCCGGCGGCACGGCGGCGTATCCCTCGTCGGTGCTGATGAATTGTGTTCCCGCAAAGATCGCGGGCTGCAGCGAGATAGTAATGGTAACTCCCCCCTCAAAGGACGGAAAGGTAAACCCTGTTATTCTTGCGGCGGCAAGGATTGCGGGAGTTGACAGAGTGTTTAAAATAGGCGGAGCTCAGGCGGTTGCCGCCCTTGCGTATGGAACAGAGAGCGTTCCTAAGGTCGACAAGATAGTTGGACCGGGTAACGCCTTTGTGGCAGAGGCAAAGAAGCAGGTGTTTGGCAGAGTTGCTATAGATATGATTGCAGGACCCAGCGAAATTCTTGTTATTGCAGACAAGACCTGCGACCCTCGGGTTGTAGCGGCAGATATGCTTTCACAGGCAGAGCACGACAAGCTTGCAAGCGCAGTGCTTGTTACCGACAGCGAGAAGCTTGCAGAAGAGGTGGCACTTGAGCTTGACAGACAGATAGCCCTTCTTCCCAGAGCCGAGATTGCAAAAACCTCTATTGATAATAACGGTAAAATTA
Source organism: Eubacteriales bacterium (assembly GCA_045644865.1). GTDB lineage: Bacteria > Bacillota > Clostridia > Oscillospirales > CAG-272 > RGIG8775. The sequence goes on from JAZRHS010000004.1 coordinate 11,299, forward strand.
TTATAACCAAGGATATAAACGAGGCGGTAGAAATTTCAAACCGACTTGCTCCCGAGCATCTTGAGGTGTGTGTTGATAATCCCTTTGATTATCTTGACGCTATTAAGCACGCGGGCTCTATCTTCCTTGGAAAGAACTGTCCCGAGGCACTTGGCGACTACTTTGCAGGGCCTAACCACACCCTTCCCACAAGCGGAACGGCAAGATTTTCAAGCCCCTTGTCGGTAGACGATTTTGTAAAGAAGACACAGTTCACCTATTACACCGAGGCCGCGCTTCTTAAGGTGTGCGACGATGTTGCGTATTTTGCGGAAAAGGAAGGGCTTTCGGCTCACGCCAGAAGCGCTACTATAAGAAAAGACATAAAAAAGTAAGAGGAAAAAATGAGCAGATTTATCAATACAAGGTACGGTGGACTTGAGGCGTACACACCGGGTGAGCAGCCCAAGGATATGAAATACATAAAGCTTAATACAAACGAGTCGCCCTTTCCGCCTTCTGACGGCGTGCTTGGGGCGGTAAGTGAAAACGCCGACAAATTAAATCTTTATCCCGACCCCGAGTGCGCCGAGATTAAGGACGAGCTTGCAAGGCTCTACGGAGTAAAAAGGGAGAATGTTTATGTTTCCAACGGCTCTGACGATATTCTCAACTTCTTTTTCCTTGGTTTTTGCGACGGCGGCGTTGTTTTTCCCGATATAACCTACGGGTTTTATAAGGTCTACGCCGAACTTTACGGAGTGGATTACAGAAAAATTCCGCTTAAAGAGGATTTCTCTGTTAACACAGAGGACTATATGGGAGTTGGTAAAAATGTAGTTATTGCAAACCCCAATGCTCCCACGGGACTTTCGCTTTCTACAGAAGAAATTGAAAGAATACTTGAGAGCAACAAGGAAAAAATGGTGCTTGTTGACGAGGCGTATGTTGACTTTGGCGGTGAGAGCTGTGTGCCGCTTACAGGGAAGTATAAAAATCTTCTTGTGGTGGGAACATTCTCAAAATCCCGTTCAATGGCGGGAGCAAGGCTTGGCTTTGCCATTGCCGACAGGGAGATAATAGAGGACCTTGAAAAGATAAAGTATTCCACAAATCCTTATTGTATCAATCGCCTTACCCTTGCGGCGGGCGTTGCGGCGCTTAAGGATAATGATTACTATATGAATAACTGCGGGCTTATTGTAAAGGCTCGTGAATATACCGCCCGCGCCCTTTCTGAAATGGGTTTCCTTGTGCTTGACTCAAAGGCAAACTTCATTTTTGCCCAAAGTGGTGAGATTGGCGGTAAGGAGCTTTACGAAAGGCTTAAGGCAAAGGGAATACTCGTAAGATATTTCGGAAGCGACAGAATAAGCAATTTTGTAAGAATAACCATAGGCACTATGGAGCAGATGCAGGCACTTGTAAAGGCTATAGGCGATATTCTTAAAGGAGAATAAAATGAGAAACTTCGAGATAAACAGAAAAACGGCAGAAACCAATATTTCGCTTTCTTTGGAGCTTGACGGCACAGGAAAAAGCGATATTTCCACAGGCTGCGGCTTTCTTGACCATATGCTTACGCTTTTTGCGCACCACGGCAGATTTGACCTCACGGTAAAATGCGTGGGAGATGTTGAGGTGGACTATCACCACAGTGCCGAGGATATAGGAATTTGTCTTGGCGATGCCTTTAAGGGCGCTCTTGGGGACGGAAAGGGAATAGTGCGCTATGGCGATATGCTCCTTCCTATGGACGAGGCTCTCATTATGAGCGCGGTTGATATTTCGGGCAGAAGCTATCTTGGCTACGGACTTGAAATTCCCACACAGAAGGTGGGCGATTTTGACACCGAGCTTGTTGAGGAGTTTTTTGTGGCATTTGTAAGACGGGCGGGAGTCTGCCTGCACATAAGACAGCTTGACGGCAGAAATTCGCACCACATTATAGAGGGTGCTTTCAAGAGCGTTGCCCGTTCTCTTGCAAAGGCAGTTGCTGTTGACCCAAGATTTGCCAATGAGGTGTCCTCAACAAAAGGAGTGCTTGTATGATAGCAGTCGTTGATTACGGCGTTGGAAATCTCTTTTCGCTTAAAAGCTCGCTTGCCGCAATCGGAGCAGAGTGTGTTGTAAGCGGAGATGCAGAGGTTATAAAAAAGGCTGATAAGATATTACTTCCCGGTGTAGGCGCGTTTGAGGACGCGGCAAACAAGCTTCGTGCTTCGGGACTTGACACGGTTATATGCGACGAGGCTAAAAGGGGCAAGCCCGTACTTGGTATATGCCTTGGTATGCAGATGCTTTTTGAAAAGAGCCTTGAATACGGAGAGCATAAGGGTCTTGGGCTTATTAAGGGCGAGGTTCGCCCTATAGCCGAGGTTATCGGAGAGGGGCTTAAAATTCCCCATATCGGTTGGAACGCCCTCAATTTTCCCCAAAACAAAGAAAAAAATGAGCTTTTCAAATATCTGAATGAGGGCGATTTTGTCTACTTTGTTCATTCGTATTACGGGGCAAATTGCGAGGAGTCGGTAATTGCCACCTCGGAATACGGCGCTCCATTGACGGCTGCGGTTGCCTTTGGCAATGTGTTCGGCTGTCAGTTCCACCCCGAAAAGAGCGGTGAGGTGGGACTTAAAATTCTTAAAGCTTTTTGTGAAATGTGAAAAGGATACAGAAATGAAAATTTTTCCTGCAATAGACCTGCTTGACGGAAAGGCTGTCAGGCTTAAAAAGGGTGATTATAACGAGGTTACGGTGTATAGCGACTGCCCCCCGAAAATGGCTGAAGGCTTTAAGGCGGCAGGGGCTGAATGGATACATGTGGTAGACCTTGACGGCGCTCGGGACGGAAGCACCGCAAATTTTGATACGGTGGCTAAAATTGCCGAGGTCGGACTTAAGGTTGAAATAGGCGGCGGTATCAGAAGCATCGAAACCGTGGAAAGATACATAAAGGCGGGTGTTTCCCGCGTTATTATCGGAACTGCGGCGGTGTCTGACCCCGAATTTCTCGGCGAGGCATTGAGAAGGTTTGGTGAAAAGATTGCCGTCGGTGTGGATATTAAGGACAAAATGGTAGCTATCAAGGGTTGGAAGGAGATTTCCTCACTTGAATGCTTTGAGTTCTGTGAAAGGCTTCAGAGCCTTGGTGTTTCAACTATCATCTGCACCGATATTTCAAAGGACGGAATGCTTTCGGGAACAAACACCGAGCTTTACCGCGCGCTTTCGGAAAAATTCACAATGAATTTCATCGCATCGGGCGGCGTTTCTACCATTGACGATATAAAAGCGCTTTCCTTGATGGGAATGTACGGTGCTATAGTGGGAAAAGCCATCTATACAGGCAATATCGACCTTGCGGAGGCAATAGCGGAGGCAAAGCAAAATGGTAACTAAAAGAATAATACCCTGCCTTGATGTTAAGGACGGCAGAGTGGTAAAGGGAACAAACTTTATGGGGCTTGTGGATGTGTCCTCGCCTGTAAAGCTTGCGGAATATTACAGCCGGAACGGTGCTGACGAGCTTGTGTTTTACGATATAACGGCTTCAAGCGATGGCAGAAAGCTCTTTACCGACATACTTACCGAGGTGGCAAGCAAGATATTCATTCCGCTTACGGTTGGCGGCGGAATCAACAGTGTTGAGGATTTTGACCGAGTGCTTAAGTGCGGCGCAGATAAGGTCAGTGTAAACTCGGGTGCTATCAGAAATCCGGGGCTTATTGAGGAAGCCGCAAAGCGCTATGGCGACCAATGCGTGGTGCTTTCGGTGGATGTTAAGCGTGTTGACCGAGTTTTCCGCGTTTTCGCCAAGGGCGGACGGGAAAATACGGGAATGGAAGCTCTTGAATGGATAAAGCATTGTGTGGATAACGGCGCAGGAGAGATAGTTGTTAACAGTATAGATACCGACGGTGTCAAGCAGGGCTTTGACCTTGAGATGCTTGACGCGGTATGCAATATTGTAGATGTTCCTGTTATCGCATCGGGCGGTGCGGGCAGTATGCAGGACTTTGTAACCCTGTTTAACAGCGTTAAGGGGGTTGACGCGGGACTTGCGGCTTCTATATTCCATTATTCAGAGGTGGAGATACCCGCGCTTAAAAAATATCTTGTTGAGAACAACATAAATATGAGAATATGAGGGAAAAGAAAATGTTCGACATAGAAACACTTAAATTTGACGAAAAGGGGCTTATTCCCGCTATCGTTGTAGACGCAAAAACAGGCAAGGTGCTTACACTTGCCTATATGAACAGAGAAAGCCTTAAAATCAGTATGGAAGAGGGAAAGACCTGCTTCTGGTCGCGTTCTCGTCAGGAGCTTTGGCGCAAGGGCGAAACCTCGGGCAATTATCAGCATATCGTGAAGATAACCGCCGATTGCGACCGCGACGCTCTTACCGTGCTTGTGGAGAAGGATGGCCCCGCTTGCCACACAGGCGCGGATTCCTGCTTTAACGAGGAGATATATCACAGCGACCTTGGAGAGTTTTCTCTTGGCGGTCTTATGAGCCTTATCGAGGGCAGAAAAAGCGATAAAAAGGAAGGCTCTTATACCACCTATCTGTTTGAAAAGGGAATTGACAAAATTCTCAAGAAGGTGGGCGAGGAGGCTACCGAGGTAATTATCGCAGGTAAGGCAGATGACAAGGCAGAAACTGTATATGAAATATCCGACCTTGCGTATCACATTATGGTGCTTATGGTACAGATGGGTATAAGCCTTGAGGATATCAGAGCCGAGCTTGCCTCAAGACACATAATAGACCACAAGGTCAAGCAGGAGAAGATGACAAAATGATTCCCTTTAATTATCATTGCCACGCCCAATTCAGCGACGGAAAAAGCACCGCTGAGGAAATGGTAAGGGCGGCGATAGCGGCAGGGTGCGACAGCTTTGGTCTGTCGGAGCATTATGTGAGCCAGAAGGGCTCGTCCTATAGCTTGAAGCCCGACAACGAGGAGCGCTATATTTCGGAAATAAACCGTCTTAAGGAGAAGTACAAGGACGAAATAGACCTTTTCCTTGGTGTTGAGAGCGACTATACCTCGCCTGTAGCAAAGGGCTATGATTATGTAATCGGTTCGGTGCATTTTTTTGTGATTGACGGCGATTACATTGATGTTGACCATACAGCGGAGAAGCAGTTAGATGCCGCGAACAAGTATTTTGGCGGCGACCTTATTGAGCTTGCCGCAAATTACTATGAATATATGGGCAAAATGGCTGATAAATTCAAGTTTGATATTGTTGGACACTTTGACCTTGTTACCAAGTTCAACGAGGGCGGAAGGCTTTTTGACGAGAGCGACAAGCGATACATAAGGACGGCTGAAAACGCTCTTGAAAGGCTTGTGCCCACAGGTGCGGCGTTTGAGATAAATACAGGCGCAATATCCCGCGGATACCGTACAGAGCCTTATCCAAACGATTATTTCCTTAATGTAATAAGAGAAATGGGCGGAAGAGTAACATTTTCAAGCGATGCTCACGATGCCCGCTATGTTACTCTTGGATTTGAGGACGCTGTGGAAAAGGCAAAGAGAGCGGGATTTAAGTCGTTCAGAAAGCTTACAAAAAAAGGCTGGACAGACGCGGAATTATGATAAAAAATACTAAATCTATTGAAATTTCGGATAGATTGATGTATAATAGAGTTACTAATTTTTCGGAGGACATAAATGAAAGCAGTTGTAACAGTAACGGGTAAGGATACCGTTGGAATTATCGCCGCTGTCAGCGCTGAGTGCGCTAAATTCGGCGGAAACATCGTTGAAATAAGCCAGAGCGTGCTTCACGAATATTTTGCGATGATAATGCTTGTTGACATAAAGGAGCTTGGCGTTCCCTTTGCCGAGTTTGCCGAGGCTCTCGGTGAGCTTGGAAAGAGTAAGAACCTTGATATCCGCGCTATGCACGAGGATATCTTCAACTCAATGCACAGAATATAAGGTGAGGGAAGAAAATGCTTAATACATCTGATATTCTTGAAACGATTCATATGATAAGCGAGGAGAACCTTGATGTAAGAACGGTTACAATGGGTATCTCCCTCCTTGATTGCGTAAGCGATGATATTTCAAGACTTGAAACAAAAATATATGACAAAATAACAAAGAAGGCGGAAAAGCTTGTCAGCGTTTGTCAGGATATGGAGAAGAGCTATGGCGTGCCGATAATCAATAAGCGCGTGTCGGTTACTCCCATATCAATGATAGGCGGCGCGGCATCTCCGGAGGAGTATGTTCGCTTGGCTCATACCCTTCAGAGGGCGGCTGATACCCTTGGCATTAACTTTATCGGCGGATATTCGGCACTTGTTCAGAAGGGAATGACCATAGGAGCTAAAAACCTTATTGAGTCTATACCCGAGGCGCTTGCTACCACCTCGTGCGTTTGTTCGTCGGTAAATGTGGCAACCACCAAGGCGGGCATAAATATGGACGCGGTAAAGCTTATGGGCGAGGTCATCAAGAAGACGGCTTACCTTACAAAGGATAACGACTCTATAGGCTGCGCAAAGCTTGTTGTCTTTGCCAATGTTCCCGAGGACAACCCCTTTATGGCGGGTGCGCTCCACGGTGTTGGCGAGCCTGATACAGTTATAAATGTGGGTGTTTCGGGTCCCGGTGTTGTGGCTTGTGCCGTAAAGAAGGCGGGCGATTGCGACTTTGGTACTCTTGCAGAAACAATTAAAAAGATTGCCTTCAAGATTACCCGTGTAGGTCAGCTTGTGGCTTACGAGGCGTCAAGAAGGCTTGACACCCCTTATGGAATAGTAGACCTTTCGCTTGCTCCCACACCTGCACAGGGAGATAGCGTGGCTCATATACTTGAAAATATGGGACTTGAGTGCTGCGGTACTCACGGAACTACCGCCGCGCTTGCTATGCTTAACGATGCGGTTAAGAAGGGCGGCGTAATGGCGTCCTCTCATGTGGGAGGTCTTTCGGGCGCGTTTATTCCTGTTTCCGAGGACGCGGGAATGATACACGCCGTAGAGTGCGGCTCGCTGTCCCTTGAAAAGCTTGAGGCTATGACGGCAGTCTGCTCGGTAGGTCTTGATATGTTTGCCGTTCCCGGCGACACTCCCGCATCTACCCTTAGTGCGATAATTGCCGACGAGATTGCTATCGGCGTGGTGAATAACAAGACCACCGCCGTTCGTGTAATTCCCGTACACGGCAAGGGCGTAGGTGAGTCTGTTGAATTTGGCGGGCTTCTTGGATACGCGCCTATTATGAAGCTTAACGGATATTCCTCGGAGCAGTTTATTGCCCGCGGCGGAAGAATCCCCGCACCTATCCACAGCCTTAAGAATTAAAAATAAGGACTGCACTTCTTGAGTGCAGTCCTTTTAGCTTTTATTTTTGGGGGTCAAGATATTTCCAATAGGAAACGATGTAGTTTATTCCCGACCAAAGGGTGAAGATTATCATAAGCGCGGTTGTAAGATAGGTGAGGGGAAGATATACAAGCAGCCTGTCAAGACCTGCCGCTCCGTAAATAAGAGGCTCAATAATAACCGAGCAAATGCAAACTATCTGTGTAACCGTCTTTATCTTTCCAAGCCAGTTTGCCGCGATAACAACTCCGCTTGAGCTTGAAGCAACAAGGCGGATAGAGGTAACGGCAAGCTCACGGAAGATAACGATTATCACCGCCCAGATGAACACAGGACGGATAGTTTCGTACTTGTAAAGAATTACAAGCAGAGCGCCGATAACCATAAACTTGTCGGCAAGGGGGTCGATAAACTTTCCGAAATCGGTTATAAGGTTGTACTTGCGAGCTATCTTTCCGTCAAGCATATCGGTAAGCGAAGCGATAATAAAGAGCGCAACGCCGATAATGCTTCCCCAAGGGTCGCCTACAAGCATCATAACAATTACAAAAACAGGAACTAATATCATTCGGATAACCGAAAGCTTATTTGGTAAATTCATAAGATTATGTCCTTTTAGCCTTTCTTATTTTGTCTTGGGGGTAACTGCAACGCCGTAAAGGTCGTAGTCCACTACCTCGCGCACCTTGACCTCAAGGAATGATCCGGGGGCTATGCGGATGTCGCTCTTGAAGTAGACCTTGCCGTCTATTTCGGGGGCATCGTTTGCGCTTCTTCCGAAATGCACCTCGCTGACGGGGTCAAAATCCTCGCAAAGCACGGTGATGACCTTGCCTATCATTTTTTTGTTGTTGTCCTCGTTTATTTCAAGCTGCTCGCGCATCAGAATATCCTGACGGTCCAATTTTACTTGCTCGTCTATCTGATTTTCGAAATCATACGCGGGGGTGTCTTCTTCTCTTGAGTAGGTGAATACGCCAACACGCTCAAATCTTGCTTCCTTTACAAACTCGCAAAGCTCGGTAAAGTCTTCTTCAGTTTCACCGGGGAAGCCCACGATAAATGTGGTTCTTATCATAATGTCGGGAATCTCGCGGCGAAGCTTTGCCACAACCTCTTTGATCATAGCACTGTCGCCGTGGCGGTTCATCGCCTTTAACATATTGTCGGAGATATGCTGAATGGGAAGGTCGATATATTTAAGAACACGGGGATTGTCGCGTATTTCGGTAATAAGCTCGTCGGTTATCTTGTCGGGATAGCAGTAGAGAAGTCTTGTCCAAGGAATAGCCGTTTCCTCGGTGATCCTTCTCAAAAGCTTTGCAAGGCTGTACTCGCCGTAGATGTCAAGTCCGTAGCGGGTAATATCCTGTGCTACAACATTAAGCTCCTTTACGCCAAGAGCCTCAAGCTGCTTTGCTTCTTTTATAATATCGTCCATTTCGCGGCTGCGGAAGCGTCCGCGGATACCGGGGATAGCGCAGTAGGCGCACTTGTTGTCGCAGCCCTCGGCAATTTTTATGTAAGCCGAATAATCGGGAGTGGTAAGCACTCTGTCGCCGCCAAGCTTAACCTCGTCATTTTTGAGATATGAGGAGTATTTTCTTTTTGACCCCTTCTTCTTTTTTGTGGTTACCGCCTCAACCGCCTCAACAATGTTGTGAATACTTCCCACGCCGAGAATAGCGTCTACCTCGGGCATTTCTTCAAATATCTGGTCGCGGTAACGCTCGGCAAGACAGCCTGTTACAACAATAGCCTTGAGTGTGTGGTGCTTCTTAAGCCACGCGATGTCAAGAATGTTGTCTATAGCCTCTTGCTTTGCGCTTTCTATAAAAGCGCAGGTGTTTATTATAACTACATCTGCCTCGGTTTCCTCGGGGGTGATCTCATAGCCCGCCGCCACCAGCTCGTGGAGCATAACCTCTGTGTCAAGCTGATTTTTAGGGCAACCAAGCGAAACAAATCCAATTTTCATTCGCCTTGTCCTTTCAAATTTATTACCAGTATAATGATACCACAAATAACCGTTAAAGTCAACCGATTTTGCCGACCAAAAAGTGAAAAATCTGAAAAATTAACTTTATATTTATTGACTTTTTGGCGATTTTATGATATATAGTATAATGTAGTGTTATGTGCTTGGAGGAAAACATCGTGAAAAATAAAGATATGCTTGTAAACGCCATTATAAGCGGATTGTTTATTACTCTTTCCTGCTTTTTTGCCCGTGTTTTTTCACAAATGGCAGTAAGGCTTGTTGACCTGTTCGTTGCTCTTGATTTTATTGCGGCAGCGGGCATAAGGGCGGTAACTCTTACCTTGTTTGCGGCGTTTTTTATTGTGTTTATTTCCTTCAAATACGGCTATCATATGGCGGTTTTTGACAAGAAGGAGGCTACCCTTGGCGCATCTCTTGGCGCGGCGGCGCATTTCCTGCTTGGCGCTGTAACGCTTTTTTCTCACTGGCTTTCAGGCGGAACAAAGCATATAAGCGGATTTATAGCCTTTGGCAACAGATATACGAGTAACGAGTATATTAAGGATATACCCTTTGTAACACTTGCTCTTGTTGGTGTTGTTACCGCCGCTCTTTTTGCGGGGCTGGTGGTTCTCGGTACATATCTGGGCGTTAAAAAAAGACTTTGCGACCGCGCGGAGCTCACAGGAAAATCTGACGGGCAAGCGAAATAATCGCGTTCTGCGGGGCAATAATTATAAAAAGCGAAAAAGGAGAATTGGTTATGACATATGTAATGTCTGATATACACGGTAACTATTACGCATTTAAGAAAATGCTTGAACAGATAAATTTCTCTGATAAGGATCTGCTTTATATTGCGGGCGACCTTGTTGACTATGGAGAAGAAGGAATGGAGCTTATTTGCGATATAAGTATGCGCGAAAATGTGTACTCTATCGTTGGCGATCACGATTTTGAGGCGCTTAAGATGCTTTCGGGCTTTGAGAAAATGTTAAAGAGCGGAGAAGCTCCCACTCCCGAATACGCCAAGGCGATGAATGACTGGGTGCACGATGGCGGTTCTACCACCCTTGACGGCTTCAGAAAGCTTGACGAGGATATGAAGGAGGGCGTGCTTGATTACCTTTCTGATATGGCTCTTTTTGAGGAAATAACCGTAAATAACCGCGACTATGTTATAGTCCACGCGGGCATCAGAAATTTCAGCCCCGACCTTGACCTTGAGGCACTTTCCCCCGAGGATTTTATATATGAGGGACTTGACCCCGATGCCGATTACTACGACGATAAGATGATAATTGCGGGGCATATCCATACAAGCGAGCTTCCCGATGCCGACAAGGATATGATATACTACGGCAACGGCGCGATATTCCTTGATTGCGGCTCGGCTGAAAACGGAATACTTGGCTGTCTTTGCCTTGATAACGGTAAGGAGTATTATGTTAAATAAGAATGATACGGTAGCCCTTGAAATAACCGATGTAAACAATCTGGGCTGCGGCGTGGGCAGAGCCGACGGAATGGTGGTCTTTGTCAAGGGCGCGGTCAGCGGCGACAGAGTTGTGGCAAGGATAATCAAGGTCAACAAAAGCTTTGCGGTGGGCAAGCTTGAGGAGATAACAGAGGCGTCAGAGCAGAGAATAGAGGGCGAGTTTTGCGCCGCCCCCAACGCTTGCGGCGGATGCGTGTACAGACACATAAAATATCCCCACGAGCTTGAAATGAAGAAAAAATATGTGCAGAACGCCTTCAGGAAGGCGGGGCTGCCCGAAGTTATGGTAGATGATGTAATGAGCACAGGGGAGATGTCCTGTTATCGAAACAAGGCGCAGTATCCCTTCTCAAAATCGGGTGGCAAAACCTGTGTTGGATTTTACGCAAATAAGACTCATAAGGTTATTCCCTGTAATGTGTGCGCCCTTCAGCCACAGGTTTTTTCGGATATTTGCGACTTTGTCTGCGATTTTGCCGATGAGAATAAGTGGAGCGTCTATGATGAGGAAAAGGGAATGGGGCTTTTGCGCCACCTTTATATCAGACAGGGCAAAAGCACAGGCGAGGTAATGGTCTGTGTTGTGATAAACGGCGACTTCCTTACAAAGGAGCAGGAATTTGCCGCGGCGCTTTGTCAGCAATTCCCAAGCGTTAAGAGCGTGCTTGTAAATATCAATAAGAAGAATACCAATGTGGTTCTTGGTAAAAAATACCGCACGGTAAGGGGCAGGGATTACATAGAAGATGTACTTCTTGGTAAGCGCTTCCGAATTTCTGCAGGAGCGTTTTATCAGGTAAATCACGACGGCGCGGAGCTGCTTTATTCCATAGCAAAGCAAAAGGCAGAGGAAATGGGAGAGATAAAGACTCTGCTTGACCTTTATTGCGGTATAGGTACTATCGGAATTTCAATAGGCGACAACGCAGGTCGCACGGTTGGTATAGAGATAGTTGACGAGGCAATCGCCTGCGCCAAGGAGAACGCGGCGCTCAACGGCGTAAAGCACGCGCAGTTCTACTGCGGAGATGCAGGAAATGCCGAAAGCTTATTTGATAACGCCGAGCGAGAGGGCGGAATAATAGCAAACGCCACCGTGGTGGTAGACCCGCCTCGCAAGGGACTTGACAGTGAGCTTATAAATTACCTTTCAAAAAGGGAGATGGACAGAATAGTCTATGTTTCCTGCGACCCCGATACTTTAGCTCGCGACTGTGCTGTTTTTAAGGAGCTTGGCTATACTATCGGACGCGTAACTCCCGTGGATATGTTCCCAAGAACCGGACATGTGGAGTCGGTTGTATCAATAAAAAAATAAAGGAGAACCAAAATGTACAGAATAGGTGTTGACCTTGGCGGCACGAATATTGCCGTAGGTCTTGTTGATGAAAATCTCAAAATAGTTTACAAAAAGAGTATTCCCACAGGTGCAGAACGCAAAGCCGAGCTTATTGTGGACGATATGGCGGCTCTTTGCCTTGATGTTTGCAAGGAAGCGGGGATTGATATTGGCGATGTGGTTTCGGTAGGCGTTGCTACTCCGGGTATTGCGAATCACGATACAGGCGTGGTTGAGTACACCAATAATCTTCATTTTAAGAAGTTCCCCATAGGCGGTCTTCTCTCGGAGAAATTGGGCGGCAAAAAGGTGTTTATTGAAAATGACGCTAACGCCGCTGCTTGGGGCGAGGCTGTGGCAGGTGCAGCAAAGGGAAGTAAAAGCTCGGTTATGATTACTCTCGGCACAGGTGTTGGCGGCGGTATTGTAAATAACGGAAAAATACTTCATAGCTTTAACTGCGCAGGCGGAGAGCTTGGCCATATAGTTATCGAGCATAACGGCCGTCCCTGCTCCTGCGGCCGCAGAGGCTGTTGGGAGGCGTATTCATCGGCTACCGCGCTTATAAATATGACAAATGAAAAAATCGAGGAGTGCGCGGCGCAGGGAAGAAGCACGCTTATGAGCGAGGCGGTGAAGGGAAACGGCAGAGTTTCGGGCAGAACCGCGTTTGACGCTATGAGAGCGGGCGACGAGGCGGGCAAAGAGGTGGTTGATACATATCTTTCCTATCTTATAACAGGTCTTGTAAATGTTGTTAACATCTTTCAGCCTGAGGTAGTTTCTATCGGCGGCGGAGTATCAAACGAGGGGCAGTGGATAATTGACAGAATGTACCCCGAGATTCACAAGCAGCAGTATGGCAGCGGTATTGTTGAAGAAACAAAGATACGAATAGCGGAGCTTAAGAACGACGCGGGTATTATCGGAGCGGCAGTTCTTGGTATGTAACAATAAAAGAGGAGAGGTCTTAAAAGGCCTCTCCTCTTTTGAGCAAGAAAAAAGAAGTGCTGCAGCACTTCTCTTTTCTGTAAATTTCTTATTACTTATCGCTATTGATAAGCTGATCCCAAGTGATGGACATAATGCCCTTGGTGTTCCAGCCAGACCAGTTGCTTACGGTCATAACGCCGCTTGCAGTGATTATATCGTTAGCTTCGAAATTTACTTTAATTGCCTTAGGGGAAACATATGTCTTGTTCATGCTATATTGCCTCCTATTTGGATTTAAAATAAATTTACATACATATGATAACACACTTTTGTGCTGTTGTCAATAGTTTTTTGAAAAAACTTGAAAAAATTTTGAAAATTTTAATCTATGTCGGGAATTACCGTTTCGGGGGGGATCTCCAGCACCTCGGGATGCTCGATATATTTTCTCATAAGCTTGAATGCTGAGGCGTAATAGAAGCCGTCGCAAATTCGCTCGTCGGTTACTACCTTTATATCTATATATCTCTTCTTTGTGATGTTCCCGTCCTTGTCAACGCTAACAGCGCTTCGCTTTGCGCCGTAGGCTACAAATATAGGAAGATTTCCGAAATCATAGATGTGATGATATATAGGCTTTATTCCGAGAGACCCCATACTGGTTATTATCATAGAGCCGTGGAAGGGGCTGAGCTCAACAATTTTCTTGGGCAGCCAGCCAAAGTAGTCAAGGAAGAATAAAAGCTTTACCGTCCAGCGGAGAAGCAGACCGGGGATAAGAAGCAAAAGCCTGTTGAGCTTGTCAAGCGAGTTGACCTCACCCTCGGTGTTGTTTGCCTGAACCATATCGTTGAACTTTTTGTAGATATCGTCAACTGTATCGGTGGGGGAGAAGCGCACCTTGATGCAGGTGTCGTCAGCCTCAAGAGTCATATTTCTTTTTATTGTCATTACAACGATTATCTCGTCATCTCTTGAATAGAGCTTCTGACCGCTTATAAAGCGGTTAAGTCCGGGCCGCTGTGAAATGGTTCTGACATACGCGGCAAGAAATACGTGAAGGAAACCAAAGTTGGTGTATCCTTCTTTGACCTTTTTGCGGCAGAATTTATCTATTTCCGTAACATCAAAGCTATCTGCGTATGTATTGCAGGCATCGCTTCTTCTCGCCATAATATAGGGGGTGAATTTGAGCATAGGGCTTGATGTTCTTACCCTTCGTCCGTCGATACGGTCGCCTCTTATTCTCCTTCTTTTGCGAGGAGCTTTGCTTGCTTTTTCTATATTATCGCTTGCAGGTGTGCTTGCTTTAGCAGCTGTGTAATTCTGTTCTTCAATCACCTGATCGGTTTTTATTTTGCAGTCGTTCATTAAAATCTCCTTAAATTGTAAAGTCATTTGCCAATCGGAAAAGTTAACATTTATATAAGTATATCACAAATTTGTTGAAAAATCAACAGATAGCCCGAAATTTCTCTTTGTAATAGGCTTGTCAATTTGTACAAACATTTTAGTTTGGGTTTATATATTTGGACGAAAATGTAAAAACATATTGACAAAAGGCACTAAATGTGGTAAAATACCGATGTATATAAGTGGGCTTAAAACAGGCTGATTTCGCCTTATAAGACCTACAAAAACAAACACATCGGACACGGTGTTCGATGAAAACAGATAAGGAGAACACATTATGAAAAAGTTTTTAAGCTTGGTTCTTGTTGTAATGATGGTTGCTGCTATCTTTGCTCTTTCCGCAAGTGCAATGGTTGGCGACGGATATCACAATTACGGCAAGATCGCAAATGTTGACAGAAAGACCATCAGACTTGATGCTGTTAAGGAAGATGTTTACAACAAGGCTACTCCTATTCCGATAAAGTATCCGGCAACTAACGCTGCAGGTGAGCCCAACTATGCTGAGCGTGATAATAAAGAAGATCCTGTTGCAAGCGGTACAGCTTATTTTGTATATGACGGTACATATATCTGGGCTTATGTTGAGGTTATTGACCCTACACTTGCTACAGCGGCTGACACACCTCTTACATCTAAATATACTGAAGACACAGTTGAGATTATGGTTGACTGGGAAAATGCAGGCGTTAACATTGATGATGTTGCTCCTTCGCAGTCCCGTATATCTCACGAGGGCTACATTTCCGCAAGACTTGGTCAGAATGGTAAGACAATGCAGGGAACAGCAGAGCAGGGCTCTACAAACCCCGTAAACTGGCTTAACGGTACTGCAAAGCAGACATTTAATGCAGACGGTACTCTTAAGGGTTATGACTGTGAGTTCAGAATTAATATTCCTGAGGATAAGGAAATTGGCAAATACATTTCCATTGGTCTTATGATAAATGACTATGACTCCAATGGCCGTGGTCGTATAATAGTTTCTTCTGACCCTGTTACAGGCTTCTCCGAGTGGCAGGTAAATAAGCTTGGATACATTCAGTTTGATTACGCTCCTTACACAGCAGACACAACTATCATATATGTTGTAGTTGCTATGGTTGCCGCTCTTGGACTTGGCGCGGTAACACTCATTTCTCTCAGAAGAAGAGCTAAGTAATTAGTTAAAATAAATATTCATAGCAAGGTTGCTTTCCGAAATTGGTCGGGAAGCAATCTTGTTTTTTACCCCTTTGGATAATTTTCTGCTTTATGGGAAAAATATTTTTGATAAAGATATTTGGAGGAAATAATGAGAAGACTGTCCTTTGATTACAGGGAAAATATCCAAAGACTTGACGAAATATTTCGTGTTGACGAGAATTTTGATATATTAAAAAAGACGCTTACAGTAGGCGACGGCGAGTTAACGCTTTATTATGTGGACGGATTTATTAAGGACGCGGTAATGAGTAAGCTTATGCTTAGCTTTGTTGCACTGAAGGGACTTGGAAAGCCATCGCCGTTAGCGGCGCAGAAATTTATTGATGCCCACGCGGCATATGTGGAAACCGATTTGTGCGAGTCGCTTGACATAATGATACAGATGGTGCTTTCGGGTTCGGCTCTTATTATTGGAAGCAGCTTTGAGGACAAGGCTATTATTGTTGATGCGCGCACCTATCCTTCCCGCTCTGTGGGAGAGCCGCAAAACGACAGGGTAATGCTTGGGGCAAGGGACGGATTTATTGAAAGCCTGATCTTTAATACGGCTCTTATTCGACGCCGAATAAGAGATACCGCCCTTACAATGAAGCATTTCACGGTGGGAAGCGTGTCAAAAACCGATGTGGTCCTGTGCTATATGAGCGATCGCGCCGATAAGGGCTATGTTGATGAGATAAGCAAAAAGCTGGAGGGGATAAAAACCGAGGCGCTGGCGCTTGGACATCAATCGCTTGCCGAGTGTCTTATAAAAAGCGGGTGGTATAACCCTTTTCCAAAAATAAGGACGACAGAGCGTCCCGATACCGCGGCGGCACAGCTTCTTGAGGGCAGTCTTATGATAATAGTTGACAATTCGCCCGAGGTGATGATACTGCCCACCACTATTTTTGAATTTTTGCAGGAAACAAACGATTATTATTTTCCGCCCTTTACGGGGAGCTTTCTTCGCATAGTCAGGCAGGTGATAATGTGGCTGACTATGTATCTGACGCCCGTTTGGTATCTTATGACAAAGAATCCCGACAAGGTCCCCGCGTGGATTCAGTTTGCGTTACCCGAGGAAACAGGGAAGATTCCTCTGCTTGCCCAGCTTTTGCTGGTGGAATTTGTAATTGACGGGCTCAGAATGGCGTCGATGAACACTCCCGATATGCTGTCAAACTCGTTATCGGTAATAGGCGGACTTATACTTGGCGACTTTGCTATAGAAATAGGCTGGCTTGTTCCCGAGGTCATACTTTATATGGCTTTTGTGTCTATAGCAAATTTCTCGCAACGGAATTATCAGCTTGGCTACGCCTTTAAGTTTATGAGGATAATCTTGCTTGTCCTTATAGCCCTCTTTGATATTTACGGGCTTGTGATAGGAACGGCGGTCATACTGACGCTTATAGCCACAAACAAAACCGTAAACGGCAAACGGAAGTATCTTTATCCCCTTATCCCTTTTTCGGCAAAGGGAATGGCGGCACTTTTGTTCAGAGTCAAGAAAAGAGATGTGTAAAAAACGGCTTCCCCGAAGGGAAGCCGTTTACATATCAGAAAAGCTCTATTATTTTGGGCGCGACAAGCATTGCAAGAGGCATAGTTCCTATTGACAAAAGGGTTGTAAAGCCCACCGCCTGCGAGGCGTATGAGGGGGCGATAGAATATATCGACCCAAACATAGAGGAAACCGATGCCGAGGGCATTGCCGCCGCAATAGTGCAGAAGATTATTGTTTCGCTGTCGAAATTCAGTATAGCCATAATTGTACAAACAAGCAGGGGAAGAACCAAAAGCTTCATAAATGAGAGATAGTAAAGCTTTGGAAGGGTGAAAAACTGCTTTATGGGCTTGGTGGCTATCAGCGCGCCTGTGATAATGACCGAAATGGGTGTGCAAAGCCCCGCCACATAGTCGCAGCCGCTTTTTATAAATTCGGGAAGCGGAACGCGCAAAATAAAGATGATTATACCTATGGCGCAGGGAACTGTGCCCTTGTTTATAAATATCTGCTTTATGCTTATTTTTATATCGGTTCGCTTGCGCGCCATAATCATAATTCCCCAGGTCCAAAGGGTAAGCTGAAAGCTTATTACAAAGAATGCTCCGAGGAAAAGTCCCTTTTCGCCAAAAAGCGATTCAAATATGGGGAAGCCTATAAATCCGCAGTTTCCCATAACCATAGCGAACTCGGTTATTTTTCTTTCATCAAGCTCCTTTATCCATTTGCAGGAAAAGAACGCGAAAACCGACATAAAGGCGTGAAGAACAATGCCGATAAGCAGCATTCTGAAGCCCGAGCCTGCCGTATCGGGCGAGTATTCCATTCCGATAAGCGAGGAAAAGATAAGCATAGGCTGGGCTATGCCAACTATAAGCCTTGACAGGCGGTTAGACGAGGTGTCGTCAACGATCCCCAACTTCTGGAGTATATATCCAATGGTGAGAAGGAAAAATATAGTGGCTATTACGCTTAAAAACTGTTCAAAGGGAATATTCATATTTCTTCTCCCTCAAGCTCGTCAAGCTTTGCCTTGATAGCCTTAATATCTTCTGACATTTCGCCGTTTTTTCGGGGGTCGCGTAAAAGCAGCGCGGGGTGATAAACGGCACATATGAGGCGGCCGTCAAACTCAAACCATTGACCGTGCTCTTTGGTTATTTTGAAATCGGGCTTGATAAGGCGCATAGCCGATATTCTGCCAAGGCAGACAATTACCTTGGGATTTATAATATTTATTTGTTCACGAAGATAGCCGATGCAGGCATCCTCCTCAGCAGGAAGCGGGTCGCGGTTCTTCGGGGGACGGCATTTGAGGATGTTGGCTATGTAGGTGTCCTCTCTTTTTATGCCTACCTCACCAAGAAATTTGTCAAGAAGCCGACCTGCTCGCCCAACAAAGGGAATACCCGAAAGGTCCTCCTGTTCACCGGGGGCTTCGCCTATAAACATAAGACGGGCGTTTTTGTTGCCGTAGCCGAAAACGCAGTTGGTTCGCGTTTTGTGAAGGGCGCAGCCCTTGCACGCGGCGCATTTTTCATATAATAATTCAAGTGTATCCATAAGCTCTCCAAACAATATCGATTAACATAAGTATATCATAAAAGGAGAGCTTTTTCAACACCAAATTATATTTTTTCAAAGAACTCCCAACTTTTCCACCGCTCCGCTTGGGCATATGCAGACCGCGTATTCCGAAAGCGCTTTTGAAAGCCTGTCGTGGTTTTCGGGGCTGCCGTATTCGCATATAAATGAAAGTCTGTCAAGAAAAGAGCTGTCAAAACCGCTTTTATCCCGTAGAAGTATATAAAATCTGCCGTTTTCGTTGTAGGCACTGCTTTGTCCTTTCCAATGAAGCGCCAACAGCCTTCGGCAGACAGAAATCATATTTTCAAGCGATGAGAAGGAATATGCTCTTTTGCGCTCTCTTGCGCTTTGTCTTTTGGTGGGCGCACCTGCTCCCGCGCCCCTTTCGGGGTATTTTTTTGTGGGCTTGGCATCGTATCCGAGCTTTATTGAAAGCTCGGAGTATTCATTGTCCGCGTCGTCTATTTTGGTTATGTAGACCTCGCAACCGCCTTTTTTGGAAGGGTAGAGCTGAATAAATATCTTCTCGCTCTCGGTGTCAAAGCCTGTTTTCTGACGGGCTTCCTCAAGAATGGTGCGGAACGCCTTTCTTGTCTTTGAGTCGGCATAATCTATATCCGCGTCAAGCGCGTATTTTTGCATATCATCAGGCGAAAGCATAATTTTTAGCTTGCTTGAGCTTATCATTATCAGCTCCATATTGTTACCTCCCTGTAAATTTGCTCTGATATAATTATAATCTATTTGTGGCGAAAATGTAACCCCTAAAATAATGGAAAATTTCAAAAGCGTTGACGAAAGGTTAATTATATGATATACTTATTATGATGAAGAAAGGGGGGCGGCTTATGCGTTATAATATTGAAAACAAATGCGTTGAAATGTCGGTAGCAGAGCTTTGCCTTCTTTGCTTTGGAGATAGCGGTTGTGAGTCGCAAAAGGCAGCTCAAGCCGCACAAAGTGCGGACATTCAAGGGAAAGCTTGTGTCGGCATATTGCACAACGGAATAAATATCAGACTTTCTGCCGTGGCTGACCGAGTGGCAGATGTGGGCGGCATAAGAGCATATGTGGTTAAAACAGTTACCCCATCAAAATTCTCAAGGCCGCCAAGTGAGGCGGCGTGGGGATACGCCAACTGTGTGGCTTATGTGGTAGCCGCTTGCAATAATCTTGAGCAGATATATTCCGGAGTGGTGTATATAAACAGCGAAAGCGGAGAGATAAAGGCTTTTGAGAAAAAGGCGGACATCTCAAGGCTTGAGGCTACGGTAAGGGCGTTGCTTTCTTGTGTCGGCTCGCGAATTGAGCATATGGTAAGGCGCGAAACGCTGGTGCGTCCCTCTGCCGCCGAGCTTTGTTTTCCTTATGCCGACATACGGGACGGACAGGAAGAAATGATGCGGGGCGTTGCCAAGGTGATACGCGGGGGGCAGAGAATGTTTGCTCAAGCACCCACGGGAATAGGCAAGACTATTTCGGTGCTTTATCCCGCGGTCAGAGCCTTTGGTAAGGGAAGATGTGATAAGATATTTTATCTTACCGCCAAGAATGAAACTTCAAGAGAGGCGTATGCCGCCGCAGGCAGACTTTGCGAGGCGGGGGCTAAGCTCAAGACCATAGTTATATCCTCAAAGGACGAGATGTGCTGCTCTCAAAGAGCCAAGGCAGGCGGTTGCCGAGATGCGAGATACTGTAATGAGCAGGATTGTCAATTCCTTAAGGGATACAGAAACAGAGTAGGCGGTGCAATAGCCGAGCTTATGTCAATGCAAAACGGATTTTATGCCTCTGTAGTAAGTCAGGTAGCGATAAAGCACCGAATATGCCCGTATGAGCTTTCGCTTGACCTTTCCGAGCTTTGCGATATTATAATTTGCGACTACAACTACCTTTTTGACCCCTTTGTAAGGATAAAACGGTATTTTGACAGTCCGGGGGCATTTGGCGAATATGTTTTCCTTGTTGACGAGGCGCACAATCTTGTTGACCGCGCAAGAGGAATATATTCCGCAACCCTTTCTAAAAATGAAATTGAGAGCGCGTTTTCTGTTGTTGCCCAGTTTACAAAGGAGCTTTGCGGCAGCTTTTCCAAAATGATTTCGGCGCTTAAGAACGCAAAAAGGCTTTGTAAGGATAATATGAGCAGGGATAGCGCGGGAAATGAGGTAGGCTATTACATCAGCCGAAACAGCTCCGAGAAAATATCCGAGGCGGCTTGCTATTTCTGCGAGAGCCTTGAAAAATGGATAAAACACAACAAAGATAGTGAAATTTATGAGGCGGTGGATAGGGTTTATTCCTCTGTCCGCAAATTCGTGGGAATACTTAATTACTACGATGACAAATTTATGACCTATATCGAGCTGTCGGGTGGAGAGATAACCGTGTCGCTTAACTGTATAGACCCGTCGGATATTCTTGACGGTATTTTGTCTTTGGGGCGATCAACTGTTATGTTCTCGGCAACTCTTGCGCCGCTTTCGTATTTTTGCGACCTGTTGGGCGGCGGTAAAAAGGCACTTTGCCTTGAGCTGGCATCGCCCTATGAGCAAAAGAACCTGTGCGTGGCGGCGGTTGATACGGTAAGCACAAGGTTTGAGGACAGAGAAAAAAGCTATAAGAGAATAGCCACCTGTATCGCGGCGGCGGTGTCGCCAAAGGCGGGGAATTACATTGTCTACTTCCCGTCATACGGGTATCTGCAGAAGGTTCACGAGGCGTTTGTCAAAAAATACCCCAAGGTGCGGACTATCGTTCAGAGCAGGGGGATGACCAGAGCGCAGCACAGAGATTTTATTGAGTCATTTAAGGATGACGAGAATAAAATGAGAATAGGCTTCTGTGTTCTTGGCGGAAGCTTTTCGGAGGGCGTTGACCTGCCAGGTAACAGGCTTATCGGAAGTATAATCGTGGGCGTGGGGCTTCCCGGATTTTCCAGCGAGCGTAACATTATGCGCGATTATTTTGAAAACCGATATGAGAACGGCTTTGAGTACGCCTATACCTATCCGGGTATGAACAATGTGCTTCAGGCGGCGGGAAGGGTAATAAGACGCGAGCAGGATAAGGGCATTGTGGTGCTTATTGACGACAGATACGGCGAGCCAACCTACAAAAATCTTTTCCCCAAGCATTGGAGTCATTTGAAGTATGCGGGAGATGCGGCATCTCTTGCCGAGCTTGTGAGCCGTTTTTGGGCTGACGGTGAGTGAAATTTGATGCCTTATGCAAGAGTTTTTGCAAGATTTGTTTGAAAACTTGCAAAAATTCCTGCAAATGAAGGCGAAAACATAGCTTTGCAAATATTTTTTGCAAAATTTCAAAATACATCTTGCTTTTTTGAAAAATGTGTGATATAATATTCAAGATGAATTTTTTACCTTGAGGAGAAGCTGATGAAATACACAGAGCTGAACAGAGCAGAACTGTTCGAATTAAAGGAAAGTCTTGTAAGTGAATATAAAAAGTACAAGGAGATGGGTCTTTCGCTTGACCTTTCCCGCGGTAAGCCCGGCAGTAAGCAGCTTGATATGATGTCTGATATGCTTAACTGCGTTACCAATGAGGATTGCTACTCGGCAAGCGGAGTTGACTACAGAAACTACGGAGTTCTTGACGGTATTCCTGAAGCAAAGAAGCTTTTCTCGGAGCTTCTTGAAATACCCGAAAAGATGATTTTCGTTGGCGGAAACTCCTCGCTTAATCTTATGTATGACTCGGTGGCGCGCGCGCTTCTTTACGGCGTATGCTCAAGCGACCGTCCCTGGATAAAGGAGCAGAAGATTAAATTCCTTTGCCCCGCGCCCGGATACGACCGTCATTTTGCTATTTGCCAATCGCTCGGCATCGAGATGATAACTGTGGATATGACCCCCACAGGCCCCGATATGGACGCGGTTGAGGCTCTTTGCGCAAAGGACGAGTCAATAAAGGGAATCTGGTGCTGTCCCAAGTACTCCAACCCTGATGGAATTACCTATTCCGAAGATACGGTAAAGAGATTGGCTAAGATGAAGACCGCGGCAAAGGACTTCAGAATTTTCTGGGATAACGCATATGTTATACACGACCTTTACGCCGACAAGAGCGACAAGCTTGCCGACATCTTTGCTCTTTGCGAAAAGTACGGCACAGAGGACAGAGTTTACTATTTCGCGTCTACATCAAAGGTTTCCTATCCCGGTGCAGGCGTGGCGATTTTCGCGGCTTCCGAGCGCAATATGGCGTTTAACAAGAAGATAATGGGTATCCAGACTATCGGCTTTGATAAGATAAACCAGATACGCCACGTTAAGTATTTCGGTAATGCCGAGAATGTAAAGAAGCATATGATGAAGCTTGCTGACCTTATCAGACCCAAGTTTGATATGGTTCTTGACATACTTGAGAAGGAGCTTGGCGAAACAGGTGTAGCGAGCTGGACAAAGCCCCTTGGCGGATACTTTATAAGCTTTTACACAATGGACGGCTGTGCAAAGAGAGCCTTCACATTGGCAAGCGAGGCAGGTATAACTCTTACCGCGGCAGGCGCGACCTACCCCTATGGAAACGACCTTCGCGACCGCAATATAAGAATTGCTCCTACCTATCCCTCTGACGAGGAGCTTACGGTAGCTATGAATGTGTTTACGCTTTGCGTAAAGCTTTCGGCAGTTGAAAAGCTTATAAGCGAGAAAAATGCTTAAAATATAAAAAGTCCAAAGCTCGCCTTTGGACTTTTTTGGAGAAAATATGAAGGTAACACAAAGAAGTACAAATCCCTTTGAAAATAGTGATAGCAATAAAAGGTACTATACTTATGATTACTATTTGAAGAAAACCTTTGGCGGCAAATGCGCCAAGATTCCCATAGATGCGGGGTTTACCTGTCCTAACATCGACGGAAGATGCGGCGTTGGCGGTTGTATTTATTGCTCATCAAGAGGAAGCGGCGATTTTGCCGAAAGCTCCAGGCTGTCGGTAAGCGAGCAGTATAGAATCACAAGAGAAAAGCTTTCCTCAAAGTGGAGCGTGGAGAGATGTATTCCGTACTTTCAAGCTCACACCAACACATACGCGCCCGTAGAGGTGCTTCGCGAAAAGTTTGAAGAAGCGCTTGGTGAGGAAGGTGTTGTTGGGCTGAACATAGCCACAAGAGCCGATTGTCTTGAGGAAGATGTTGTGGCTTATCTTGCAGAGCTTGCCGAAAGGACGACGCTTACTGTGGAGCTTGGTCTGCAGACCGCCCACGATAAAAGCGCCGAGCTTATTAACAGAGGACATAGCTTTGCCGATTTTGTTGAGGGCTACCAAAGGCTTAAGAGGGCAAGCTCTAAAATAAATGTGTGTGTCCATATTATTTTCGGCTTACCCGAGGAGAGCGACGAAATGATGCTTGAAACAGTAAGAAGGGTAGCCGAGCTTCGCCCCGAGCAGGTGAAAATACATCTTTTGCATGTTCTCGCCTCAAGCAGACTTGGCAGGGTATATCTTGAGGGCGGATACGAGCCCCTTGAGAGGGAAAGATATATTGATCTTGTTGTCAGAGCGCTTGAGCTTCTTCCCCCCGACACGGTGGTGGCAAGACTTACAGGCGACGGAATGGCAGATGATCTGCTCGCGCCCTTGTGGAGCAAGCGCAAGGTGGCGGTGATAAACGATATCGACAAGCTATTGTTTGAGCGAAACACCTATCAGGGAAGACTGTGGACGGCAGATTCTGTTTATAAATATAGTAGATAGATTTATTTGGTTTTTTGTGGCTGTTATTTTGTGTAACAGCCACTTTCTTTTTATTGTAAAAATGTAAAAAAAAGGATATAAATGAAATATATGTAAAACAACATATAAAGTATTCGAAAAAGGTGAAAAAAATTTGAAAAAATCTGAAAAAATTTTGTTTGCCCCCTTTACAAATCATCAAAGATGATGTATAATAAATACACCAAAGAGGGGAAAAATGGAGCGAAATAACGCCAAAATGGTTTAATGTGGGGAGAAAAATGGTGAACCCACATAAAAATGTCTTGTTCAACGGTTGCTATTCGCAATAAAAACTCTCTGATGTTGCTGCGGCAGAAAACTACGAAAGGAGTCAAGCTTAATGTTTTTAGGTGAATTTAAACATACGGTCGATAGCAAGAACAGAATGTTCGTGCCCGCGAAGTTCCGTGAAGAGCTTGGCGAAACCTTCGTAGTTGCCCAGAGTATGAGCGGTGCGGCACTTAAGATGATCGCTATGAGCGAGTGGGATAATTACATTGAGCCTATCAAAAAGCTTCCCGCCCTTCAACGCGAGGTAGCAATGCGTGCTATGAGCCGTACTGCTATTCAGGTTACCCCCGACTCTCAGGGAAGAATAGTTCTTTCTCCCACACTTATGGAGTATGCGGGTATCACAAAGAACGCGGTTATCGTTGGTTGCGTTAACACAGCCGAGATCTGGGCTGACGAAAACGACCAGGCGGCTATGGCTGAGGAAAAGGCGCTTGATTGGCGCGCAATTCTTGCGGCAAGCGACAACTGATATGAGCGAGCAAATAAACTTTTCACACAAATCGGTGCTTCTGTGGGAATGTATAGACGCCCTTGATATAAAGCCCGGCGGAATATATGTAGACGGCACCTGCGGCGGCGCGGGGCACTCGTCGAAAATAGCCGAAAGACTTGGTGAAAAAGGAAGACTTATAGCAATCGATCAGGACGAGGACGCTATAAGAACCATTACCGAAAGACTTTCGGTGTATGGTGATAAGGTAACTATAGTAAGAAATAATTTCTCAAATCTTGCGGATGTTTGCCGCGAGCTTGGGGTTGAAAAGATAGACGGCCTTTTGCTTGACCTTGGGGTGAGCTCCTTCCAGCTTGATGAAGCAAGCCGAGGATTTTCGTATATGGCGGACGCTCCGCTTGATATGAGAATGGACAACAGGCTTCGCGTAAGCGCGTGGAATGTAGTGAATGAATACTCCGAGCAAGAGCTGAAGAGAATTATATACGAGTACGGAGAGGATCGATATGCTGGCAAGATCGCCTCTAAAATTGTGTTTGCCAGAAGCCAACAACCTATAAATACGACAGGCGAGCTTGTTCAAGTCGTAAAAAATGCGGTGCCCGCAGCGATGCGAGAAGGTGGGTCGCACCCTGCGAAGCGTACATTCCAGGCTATCCGCATTGAAGTGAACAAGGAGCTTTCAGTTATAGCTCCCGCCATTCGCTCCGCAGTAAAGCTGTTGGGTGAAGGCGGGAGGATCGCCATCATTACATTCCACTCTCTTGAGGACAGAATAGTTAAGCAGGAGTTTTTGAAATTCACAAAGGGCTGCACTTGCCCCAAGGATTTCCCCATATGTGTTTGCGGAAACAAGCCCGAGTTAAGGCTTGTCAATAACAAACCGATATTACCAAGTAAAGAAGAGCTTGAAGAAAATTCGCGCTCCCACAGCGCAAAGCTGAGGGTTGCGGAGAAAATTTAGTAAAGGAGGCATTCGGATAATGACTATGCAAGAAAACAGACCTAATATAGTTGTTGATGAAAATTTTTTGATGCTTGAGAAGAAGCTTAAGCGCAGATATGCCGAGAAGGCTTCAGCTTATTCGAATGCCGAGGCAATAGAACAGGAGCGCGACAGCGCATTGGCGTACGCGGCAGTACAGAGAGCATATAGCAACAGTAAGGTTCCGGGCGGCATTTCTATGTATATGAACGGAAGGTCGGGCGGAACAAGCTATATGACCACCGAGGACTTTGTGGCTTATTTTGACAGATGCAGAGATACCTTTGGCGCAATGAGTGTTGAAACTGTTGCTCCCGCGGCAAATAAGAGTGAGGATACTCCTCATGTGTGTGTTAACCAGAAGAAGCTGGATCAGATGGCAAAAGCAAAGGCAAAGGCAAGCAAAAAGCGTGTTACACCTGTAGCAAAGGCATCTGAAAGACCTGTTCAGAATGTAAAGATTGAAGCTAACAAGCTTGAGGCTTTCTTTGAAAAGCTTTCGGCTGTAAAGGGAAGAGCGGTGGCAAGTGTTGCCGCGATTGCTCTTTGTTGCTCGGTTGCCGTTGGTGGAGTAATGGCATTTACCCCCGAGGAGCCGGCAGACAACGGCGTAGCAATGGCAAATATGCGTGTATCAGAGCCTGTAGTTGAGCAGTATGACGGAGAGGCACACGCTGATTTGTTAAGCACGCTGGAATAAAAAGAGAAAAACAGAATAAAATAGTATCGACAAAGCCAAATTTGATAATTTAATTTTTGAACGGCAATGAAGCGAAGCTCGTGAGTTACCCTTTAGGTAGCGAGGGCAGCGGATTTTTGAGCAGCGACCCATATGCTCACAAGTCCGTTCGCTTGCCGTTCATTTTTTATCTGATTTGTTTGTCCCAAATCTTAAGTCGGGGGACATTTTATGACAGGCAATGTGGATACGGGCTTTGCAAGGCGCGCTTTGACGGTAGTGCTTGCAATAATTTTTGTGTTTTTTTCTCTGTGCGGAAGAATTTTGGCATATCAGACCTACGGGTATGATAAATATCGTGAAAAGGTCATAGACCAGCTCACTACCGTATCGCCGTCTGTGGCGGAGCGGGGTGCGATATATGACGCAAGCGGAAGACTGCTTGCAACAAACAAAACTACATACAGAGTGTTTATTTCGCCGTCGGCAATATCCTCGGCGCAAAAACAGCTTGACAAAAAGAAAACCAATTCTATTTCTGTGCTTATTTCCGAAAGACTTTCGGAAATTTTGGGTATAAGCAGCGATGTGATCCTGAAAAAGACAGAAAAAACAGGCAGACTTGATGAAACGGTGGTCAGAAACGCTGACGAGGAAACGGCGCAGAGGATAAGAGCGCTTATAATCGAGGAGCATCTTGAGCATTTGGTCTTTCTTGAAGCGTCTACTCAAAGATATTACCCATACGGAAGTCTTGCCTCTCATGTTCTTGGCTTTACGGGTGCTGACGGCGACGGACTTTACGGACTTGAATATGAATACAACAAGGAGATAAGCGGAAGCGACGGTTATTATGTTACTGCCCGCGACTCTCGCGGCAACGAGCTGCCAAACCAATATAATACATACACCAGAGCCGAAGACGGATACAGCATCACAACCACAATAGACGCCTATATTCAAGCGGCGCTTGAAGAACAGCTTGAATGTGCGGTGATCGATTCGGGGGCGCTTAACAGAGCCTGCGGTATAATAATGGATGTGGAAAGCGGCGCTGTGCTTGCTATGTCGGTCTATCCCGAGTTTGATCTGAATTCTCCAAGAGAGCTTGTTGAGTATTATGAACAAAAGCTTGCTTCAAGCGGACTTCAAAAGGGCAGCGACGAGTATTCGGCACTGTCGCAGAAATACCTGCTTGAAAGTTGGTCGAATAAGGCGCTGACCGAAAGCTATATTCCCGGCTCGACCTTTAAGATAATAACCTCGTCTATGGCTCTTGAGGAATCGCTTTCCATACTTAACGGCAATGTTTATTGCGGCGGAGTAAAGACGGTTCTTGGAAAGGGCATACATTGTCATAAGCGGACAGGACACGGAAGCCTGACCTTTGCAGAGGGTGTTCAGCACTCCTGTAATGTGTGGTTTATGTCTATCGGCGCACAGCTTGGCTGTGAGCGGTTTATGAATTATTTCAAGCTTTTTGGGTATAGAGAAAAAACAGGAATAGACCTTCCCGGTGAGGGAATGGGAGTTATAACCTCTAAAATGTCAGAGCTTGACCTTGCCATATATGCCTTTGGGCAGAACTTCACAGTTACTGCAATTCAGCATATTGCGGCAATTTCAGCCGTTGCCAATGGCGGTAATCTTGTTACACCTTATCTTGTGGAAAGTATGCGCGATTCCTCGGGAAATGTGGTTTATACTCACGAAAGTGAGGTCAAGCGTCAGGTTATGAGTGAGTCAAGTGCCAAGCGTATAGCAGAAATACTTGCCGAGGGCGTGGCGGGCGTAGGCGGTGCAAAGAACGCCTATGTTGCGGGCTACAGAGTTGCCGCCAAGACAGGAACATCAGAGAAGAAGGGCGAAACTACTACGGGAGAGGAAATGTATATTTGCTCCTGTGTGGCCTTTGCTCCTGCCGATGACCCCAAGATTGCAATAATTATAATGGTTGACGAGCCGACAAATGGAATACTTTACGGAAGCACCGTGGCAGCTCCTTATATAGCCAAAACTCTTGAAACCGTGTTGCCATACCTTGGTGTTGAGCCTGTGTATACTGAAGAAGAAAAAAATTTGCTAAAGGGGCAGATTCCCGACTATACAGGACTTCCTGTTGCGAACGCCGTCGCATATGCTGAAAGCAGAGGAATAAAGGCGAAAATAGTCGGAAACGGAGATTATATAGTTTCTCAAAAGCCAAAAAGCGGATATCAGCCGTCCTTTGACGGAAATATTATATTCTATACAGAATAGCGGGCGTTCGCCTGATCCTCAATAAAATTGAGGAGTCTTATTATGAATTTGCATTATCTTTGCACCGCGGCGGGAATAGAGTGCGGCGAGGTAGAGAATGTAGAAATAAATGCTGTAAAAAGCAATTCGGAGAAAATTGAAAAGGGAGATCTTTTCGTTTGTGTCAAAGGCTTACATCTTGACGGACACGATTATATACAAAAAGCAATAGACCGCGGTGCGGCGGCGGTGATTTCGGAAAGACCGACAGAGTGTGCCGTTCCTGTGGTGGTAATTGAAAATACAAGAAGGGCTTTGCCTCTGCTTTGCGACGCTGTGCTTGGCTTTCCGTCAAAAAGGCTTAAGCTTGTAGCGGTTACGGGAACTAACGGAAAGACCTCTGTTACCTATATGTTAAGGGCAATATTCAACGCGGCAATGTACAAAACAGGGCTTATAGGAACTGTAAGGTGCTATTGCGGCGAGAGTGTCCTTGACGGCGGAAACGGCAATCCACTTGCCAATATGACCACACCCGACCCCGAGGAGCTTTTCGCTCTTTTTAAGAAAATGGCAGACGAGGGTGTTGAGTATGTCTTTATGGAAGCAAGCTCTCACGCTCTTGCCCTTGATAAGCTTGAAGGGCTTCGGTTTGAGGCGGCGGTATTTACCAATCTGACCCCCGAGCATCTTGACTTTCACAAGGATATGGAAGAATATTTTCTTGCAAAGTCAAGGCTTTTTGAAAAGAGCAAAAGGTGCATAATAAATACCGACGACCCTTATGGAAAAAGGCTTATAGAAGCTTTTCGCCAAAGGTCGGTGGGGTGTAGTGCCATAAGAAAATGCTGTGATTATTTTGCGGGAGATATCAAGGAGCTTGGCATAGAGGGAAATCGCTACCGAATGGTTGCGCCAACAAGACAGTTTGTTATAAGAACCCCTCTTGTGGGCGGCTTTAATGTAATGAATACTCTTGAAGCGGCGGCGTGTGCCGTAGAGCTTGGCGTTGCGCCTCAAAGTATTATGAGCGCCCTTGCGGTAATGAACGGAGTAGAGGGTAGACTTGAGCGCGTACGGCTTGGTGTAATAACCGATTATTCTGTTTTTATAGATTACGCTCATACTCCCGATGCCCTGTACAATCTGCTTGAAACCCTTTGTAAAATAAGGCGGTGCGGAGAGCGAATAGTGCTTGTTTTCGGTTGCGGCGGAGATAGAGATAAGAGCAAGCGCAGAAAAATGGGAGAGATAGCGGCGCGATACGCCGATAAGCTTATAGTTACCTCTGATAACAGCCGCAGCGAGAAGCCCTCGGATATAATTTCCGAGATAGTGGCGGGAATAGGATGCTTTGAGCATACTGTTATCGAGGACAGGGCAAAAGCCATCGAATACGCCGTAAAAAACGCCCAAACAGGCGACCTTATAGTGCTTGCGGGCAAGGGACATGAGGAATACGAGATAGATGTCCTCGGCAAGCACCCATTCAGTGAGAAAAAGATAGCCGCACAGGCGGCGCAGAAATATTATTCCGAGAAAGCGGGAAAATAATAGCAAAGGAAGGGTCAGAATATGAAGATCAAGCTTGGTGTAAAGAATGCAACTGTTGAGTATCTGTGTTCAATGTGCAGAGGACAGTTGGTCGGTAATGCAAGCGGAGCAGTTGAATATGTTTGTACCGACTCAAGAGAGGTTGACGAAAAGACCCTCTTTGTGGTAAGCGTGGGTGAGCGTGTGGACGGACATAATTATATGCTTTCTGCCGCCAAGAACGGTTGTAAATTCTTCCTTTGTCAGAGAATACCCGAGGAGCTTGAATACAGCGGATATGAATATTCGGCTATCGTTACCTCGGACACCCTCAATTCGCTTGCCTGGATAGCTATGAATTATACCTCAACGCTTGATATGAGAAGCGTTGCGGTTACGGGAAGCGTGGGAAAAACAACAACCAAGGAGTTTATATACGCGGTGCTTTGTCAGGCGTATAAGACTCACAAAACCAAGGCTAACCATAACAGTATAATAGGAATGCCTATGAGTATGCTTGAGGCTGACCAAAGCTTTGAGGCGGCGGTAATTGAAATGGGTATGAGCGGCTTTGGCGAGATTGAGAGAATGTCAAATGTAGCAAAGCCGCATATCGCCTGCATAACCAATATCGGTACATCGCATCTTGAAATGCTTGGAAGCCGAGAGAACATTTGTCGCGCAAAGCTTGAAATAATAAGCGGAATGAAGGACGGCGGCTTGCTTATAGTAAACGGCGACGAGCCGCTTCTTGCACAGGCAGATGTGGGAAGCATCAGAAGGCTTATGGTAGGCGTTTCAAACCCCAAATGTTATATAAGAGCAGAGCATCTTCGCTATTGCGATGAGGGAAGCGTCTTTGACATTATTGTTGGGGACGAGGTATACCCCAATATTGAAATAAATGTTATAGGAAAGCAGTTTGTATACGCTTCGCTTTTTGCCTTTGCGGTAGGACTTGAGCTTGGCATTGATGCTGAAAAAATAATTGTGGGGCTTAAAAATTTCGAAAATGCCGATATGAGGCAGAATATATATGAGGTTGGCGGAATAACAATAATTGAGGACTGTTATAACGCAAGCCCTGAGTCTATGCGTGCGGCTGTTGATGTTCTTAAAACCATTTCAAAGAGCAAAAAGGGCTCGCGTATGACCGCTCTGCTTGGCGATATGAGAGAGCTTGGCGAGAATGCCAAGGAATATCACAAGGGCGTGGGCGAGTATTTTGCAAGGTCGGGCGGAAAGCTGCTTATGACTATGGGCGAGCTTGGCAGAAGCATTGCAGAAGGCGCGCTCGAGGGCGGTGTTTCCGAAAAAAATGTTTATGTTGCTTTGGATTATAACAATTACGAGCTTATCGGCTCAACTCTTAAGGATATACTTAATGAGGGCGATGTTTTGCTTGTAAAGGCAAGCAGAGCCATAGGAGCGGAGCGCGTGGTGGCGTATCTGAAGGAAAAGCTTACAAAAGGCGATTGACAAGGAAAGGTTGACGGTGAAGGAAAATGATAATAGAATTTATCTCGGTGCTTGCGGCTGTGCTTGTGCTTACAGTCATATTTGGCAGAATTATTATTCCCATTCTCAAAAGCAAAAAAATGGGGCAGTATATAAAGGACATCGGTCCAAGATGGCATAAGTCAAAGCAGGGAACTCCTACAATGGGCGGTATAATATTTATTGCCGCTATGGTGGCGGTGTCGGCGGTGGCGATAGTCATAAACAGAGAAAACGCTATGAGAATAGTCGCTATTCTCCTTCTTGGCGTACTCAGTGGAGCGGTGGGCTTTATTGACGACTACCTTAAGCTGATAAAGAAGAATAATGACGGACTTGATGAGCTTCCCAAAAGTATTCTTCAGCTTTCTGCGGGGGCGGTGTATCTTTTTGTAATGCGCGTGTGCGGATTTATAGATACCACCCTTGAGCTTCCCTTTGGCGACGGAGCTATAGAGCTTGGCATATTCTATTACATTTTTGCTCTTGCTCTTATCTGGGGTGTGGTCAACAGTACAAACATAACCGACGGAATAGACGGCTTGGCAGGCACAATAACCTTTTTTGTGGGCTGCTTCTTTGCCATCTGCGGATTTTATTTTGCCGACCGTGCAGCAACCCTTGTCAGTGCGGCGCTGATTGGCGGTATGATAGGCTTTTTGGTGTACAATATTAACCCCGCAAGAGTGTTTATGGGCGATACAGGCTCGCTTTTCATCGGCGGTATTATAACCGCGCTGGCGTTTGAAATAAACGAGCCCCTTGTGGTCGTGATATGCGGACTTGTTTATATTCTCGAGTTTGGCTCGTCTATACTCCAGCGTTATGTGTATAAGCTCTCGGGCAGAAAGAAGCGCCTTTTCAAGATGGCGCCTGTTCATCACCATTTTGAGCAATGCGGCTGGAGCGAGAACAAGATAGTTGTGGTTTTCTCGTCGGTAACTGTCCTTTGCTGTGTAGTAGCTTGGCTCGCGCTTTAACGGAGGTGCTTTAATTGAATTTTCATCGGATACGGGAAACTGAAAAAGTATCTGATGTTAAAAAAAGCAGAAGTAAAAGCAACATTTTCCATAATATTTTTACATTAACCGACAAAAATGACCCGAGAGATAAGATAGATATACGCTTTGCGATGTATTGTGCTGTATTGTTGCTGTTCGGTATGCTGATGAATTACAGCGCAAGCTGTGTCTATGCCGAGCAGATGTACGGAGATAGCACTTATTTCCTTGTGAGATATGCGGCATTCGCGGTTGTAAGCATAATCGCCGTCTGTGTTTTTATACACAAGGCAACCTTGTCATTCTGGTATCATTTTTCAAAGGCGGCATATTTTGCCACACTTGGTCTGCTTGCTCTCGTTCTTATAATCGGAACGGTGGGCGGAGGAGCGCAGAGGTGGATTCGTATAGGCCCATTAACGGTGCAGCCCTCTGAGATTGCAAAAATGGCGGTAGTTCTTATGCTTGCAAGGTATCTTTCCGACCACAACGAGGAAGTAACCTCGCTTGATAAAAAGGGCGGAAGCTTTAAGTGCGGTGTGCTTATTCCGGGGGCTATAATAGGGGCGGTGTGCGCTCTTGTTGCCCTTGAAAAGCATATCTCGGGTCTGATGATAATAGCGATGCTTGGGGCTTGTGTAATGCTTGTGGGCGGCACAAGAATTAAGTATATCCTTGCTCTTGGCGGTACGGTTGCCCTTGCGGGAACAGGACTTATTCTTGTTTCGGATTATGCCCGTTCGCGAGTTAATACCTGGCTGAACATTGACAGCGTTGACCCCTTGGGTGAGGCGTGGCAGACCTTGCAGGGGCTTTACGCAATAGGCTCGGGCGGATTTTTCGGGCGGGGGCTTTTCAATAGTCTTCAAAAATTCGGCTATGTGTCCCAACCGCAGAATGACTTTGTTTTTACAATAATCTGTGAGGAGCTTGGCTTCTTTGGCGCGCTTGCGGTGGTTTTGATTTTTGCCGCGGTTGTGGTCAGGGGAATGAAGATTGCTATGCACATTCCGAATAGATTCGGCGCGCTTGCGGTAATGGGGCTTACAGTCAAGCTGGGGCTTCAGGCGGCGCTTAATATTGCCGTTGTAACAAATTCAATGCCCAATACAGGAATATCGCTCCCGTTCTTCAGCTCGGGAGGAACATCGCTGGCGTTGCAGATTTTTGAGATAGGAATAATTCTCAATATGTCGCGCTACAGCAGAATAAAAAAATAAGAGAGGATTTGAAATGAGAGTAATAATGACCTGCGGCGGAACAGGTGGACATATCAACCCTGCTATCGCCATTGCAAATACAATAAAAGAATATTTTCCCGAGGCTGAGATTCTCTTTGTGGGAACAAAAAAAGGGCAGGAGGGAAAGCTTGTTCCTCGTGAAGGGTATGAGATTCGCTTCGTTAAGTCCGAGGGTATCAGACGCTCTCTTTCCCCTGCCAACATAAAAGCAATAATTATGTCCCAGATTTCGCCCTTCTTTGGAATGAAGATAATAAGGGAGTTTCGCCCCGACATTGTTATCGGTACAGGCGGATATGCCTGCTGGCCTATGCTTAAGGCTGCCTCTATGATGAAAATTCCTTCTGTGGTTCACGAATCCAATGCTATACCGGGAATGGCGGTCAAGATGCTTCAGGGGCGGGTTGACAAAATACTGGTCAACTTTGCAAGAACTGCAGATTTTCTTAAGAAAAAGGAAAAGGTCGTGCAGGTTGGCAACCCCTTAAGAACTGCTTTTGAAAATATGGATAGGGCTTCCGTCAGAAAAAAGATGGGGCTTTCCGAAAAGGATATTTTTGTGCTTTCCTATGGCGGAAGCGGGGGAGCGGAATATCTGAACGAAACCGTGGTAGAGCTTATGGCAAAGCACCTTGGAGAAAGAAAGGATATAAAGCTTCTTCACGCCACAGGCTCAAGAAATTATGCCGAGAGCCTTGAACGCTTTAATTCGCTTGGAGCGGATAGGGCGGAGAATGCTCAGCTTGCCGAGTACATTTATGATATGCACGAAAAAATGTGCGCTGCCGATATAGTGGTTTGCCGCGCGGGGGCTATGACAGTTTCCGAGCTTTCTATGATGGGCAAGGCGGCGATAATGATACCCTCGCCCAATGTGGTTGACAATCATCAGTATAAGAATGCCAAGGTTCTTGCCGATGCGGACGCCGCGGTGCTTATTGAAGAAAAGAATGTAAACGCGGACACCCTCTGGGCAGAGATAAAGAGTCTTGCGGACGATAAGGACCGAAGAAGGGCTCTTGAAGGGAACATAAAGCAGTTTGCACGCCCCGACGCCAATAAGATAATTTTAGAGGAAATTATTCTACTGACCGGAGCGGAAAAGAGATAAAGTAGTTGTGTTTATAAGCAAAATCCCGTCAAAAGGCGGGATTTTGCTTTTTTTTGAAAAAAAGATGAAAATTTCTGATAAAATTTTCAAAAAACTATTGCAAAATTCCGAAAAATATATTATTATATTATATATAGTGGTATAAGTATAATTTTAATAGCAAATGTAGAATAAATCAGGGAGGAAGTTTATATGAACTTTGAATTTGACAACAGCTTTACCAGCGGAGTTAATATTAAGGTCATAGGTGTCGGCGGCGGCGGAAACAATGCCGTTGAGAGAATGATTGCGTCCAAGATACAGGGAGTAGAATTTATCGCGGTGAACACCGATGTTCAGGTTCTTAACCAGTCGTCTGCCGCTCATCAGATAGCAATAGGCGAAAAGATTACAAAGGGCTTTGGAGCAGGCGCAAATCCCAGCATTGGCGAGCGCGCAGCCGAGGAGTCTATTGAGGAGATAAAGGAAATGCTTGCAGGCGCTGATATGGCGTTTATTACCGCAGGTATGGGCGGCGGAACAGGAACGGGTGCTGCTCCCGTTGTTGCCCGTGTTTCCAAGGATATGGGAATACTTACTGTAGCAATCGTAACCAAGCCCTTCGGCTTTGAGGGTAAGAGAAGAATGGCACAGGCAGATAAGGGTATTGAGGAGCTTCGCAAGCATGTTGATGCTATCGTGGTTATCCCCAACGAGCGCCTTAAGCAGGTATCCGATACCCGTATAACTCTCGCTAACGCGTTTGAGATTGCTGACGATGTTCTTCGCCGCGGTGTTCAGAGTATATCCGAGCTTATCAACGGTACTGCATACATAAACCTTGACTTTGCCGATGTAACCTCTGTTATGAACGATGCGGGCTACGCTCATATGGGTGTGGGCTCTGCAAAGGGTAAGGATAAGGCAGAGAATGCGGCTCGTATGGCTATTTCCAGCCCGTTGCTTGAGACCTCTATCAACGGCGCTACAGGTATCCTTATCAATATTACCGCATCTCCCGACATTCAGCTTGAAGATATAGATCTTGCGTCCACTATGGTTTCTGCCGAGGCTAATGACGAGGCAAACGTAATCTGGGGTGTGGCGTTTGATCCTAACCTTGACGATGAGATGAAGATAACGATTATTGCTACAGGCTTCGCAAAAGCAGAGGCAACACCTGCTTACGAGCCTCAGCCCGTATACCGTCCCGTAGCTCCCGTAAAACCTGCGGCACCTGTTTATCAGACCGCTCCCGTTTATCAGCAGGCGGCTCCGGCACCGGTTTATACACAGGCACCCGTTCAGCCCGTTAGCGCTCCTAAGTATGAGGCTCCCGTAATTATTCCCGAGCCCGAGCCTATCGCTGTGGAGGAGATTCCCGAAGTGATCGAAGCAGTCGTGGAAGAAGAGGTTGTTGAGGCGGTTGAAGAGATTGCGGAGG
>JAZRHS010000005.1:0-33151 GCA_045644865.1 Eubacteriales bacterium
CATATATGCTTCCTTGGGCATAGTCTGGTGGAATGCAGTGTCAAATACAAGCACCTGAGGAGTGTTGGGCATAACCTCAAGACAGCCCTCGATACCCTGAATGTGAGCGCCTGTGTGAAGGGGCGCAAGGTCGCGGCAAAGCTCAAGCTTTGCAAGAACATCCTTGTCAAGAAGAACAGAGCCCGAGAAGTAAGCGCCGCCGTGAACTATTCTGTGGCCAACCGCCTCGATTTCGTCCATAGACTTAACACAGCCGTGTTCGGGGCTTGTGAGAGCCTCAACTACATATTTCATAGCCTCTGTATGGTTAGGCATAGGAAGCTTTGCGGAATACTCCTTGCCTCCTGCGAGCTGCTTGTGGGTAATAGCGCCGTCAATACCGATTCTTTCGCAAAGTCCCTTTGCCACAACTGTGTTAGCCGAGGTGTCGAAAAGCTGGTATTTAAGTGAGCTGCTGCCCGCGTTAACTACGAGTACATTCATTATTTTAATCCTCCGTGGAAAATATTTTACATTTAATTATACAACAGATTGGAAGTTTTTTCAATAGAGTTTTACAAATTTCTTGAAAAAAGCATATAAAACGAAAGGAAAACAGGCAAAATGAAAACAGCCGTAATAATAAGCGAGTATAATCCCTTTCATAACGGACATAAATATTTGGTAGACAGAGCGAAATCCGACGGTTACGCGGTGGTTGCGGTTATGAGCGGCAACTATACTCAAAGGGGCGAGCTTGCCATTCTTGATAAGCTAAAAAGGGCAGAGGCGGCGGTAAAATGCGGCGTTGACCTTGTGCTTGAGCTTCCTTTTCCCTATGCTATGGCAAGTGCCGAGTTTTTTGCCCGAGGCGGTATTTCGGTGCTTGAGCGAATAGGGGCTGATGCCATTTATTTCGGCTCTGAATGCGGAGATGTGGAGTTTATAAAAAGGGCGGCCGCAGCGGCGGCAAGCGACGAGCTTGTAAGACTTAAGAACGACACCCCATCTGGCGAGGGCGATGCAAAGGGATATTTTGAGGCACTTGGCAGAGTGCTTGGTGCAGATGTTGAGCTACTTTCAAACGACATTCTTGCCATAGAATATGTCAAGGAGATAAACCGCAGAGGTCTTGAGGTTTCTGTAAATGCCGTCAAGCGTCTTGGCGACAGATACCGAGATGAGGAGGTAAGCTCGGAGCTTGCCTCGGCAACAGCGGTGAGAAATCTTGTTAACAACAAAGGTGCTGATAGCGCAAGGCATTATATGCCTGCTGCCTCTCTTGAAGTGCTTGAAAATGCGGCAGCAGCGGGAATTGCTCCCGTGAACATCGAGAAAACAGAGGCGGCTATCCTGTCCTTCTGGCGAATGGTCGACCCCGAGGGACTTTCAGGAATTGCCGAGCTTGGCAACGGGCTTGAGTACAGACTAAAGGAAGCCGCTCTTGTGTCATCGACTCTTAAGGAGCTTGAGGAAAAAGCGGCTACAAAGAAGTATACCTCGGCAAAAATAAGAAGAGCCTTGCTGTTCGCCTTCCTTGGAGTTACAAAAAGTATGCTTGACGATAAGCCTCAATATACAACTCTGCTTGCTTCTGACAGCACGGGCAGGGAGATACTTTCCGGCCTTCGAAAAAGTGAGGGCAATATGGAGATTGTAACAAAGCAGGCTGACGCTCCAAGCGGCACTCAAAGAGAGCTTTCCGACCGCGCCGACGCCTTTTATACCCTTTCGATGCCAAAGCCTCGTGAGGCAGGGTATTTTGCCAAAAGCAAAATCTATATTGAATAGGTATTGACTTTCGTTAAAAAATATGGTATAATCTATAAGGAATAATATCTAATTTATATAGAAAAGGAGTGTAACAAATGGCTGATACACGCGAAATAGTAAGCGGAAAGTACCTTGAATATAAGGGCAAGCCGCTTGTAAGAGAGGGAAACACCATCTGCTACGGTGATATGAACGACAAGTGCATTCTTGTGCTTGAAATTATGTCGTATAAGGAAGTAAACGGAACAGAGCTTCCCGACAAAATATTCATTCAGATAATCGACTCAAAGGACCCCACAAAGATACTTAAGCAGGGGGCAAAAAACGGATTGTACGATGCGTTTTCTATAGGAATAGTCTGGCTTGAAAGAGAACTGGCATAAAAATTAAGGAGCTGTTATTTTTTGACGGCTCCAATTTTGCTTTTTGGAGAGGGATATGGCTGATTTTTTAGAAATAATAAAAGGGTATAACACAGTATCAATAATATTCAGATTGTTTGCCGCGGTTATATGCGGCGGAATAATCGGTCTTGACAGAGGAAGAAAACGCCGCCCTGCGGGCTTCAGAACATATATGATTGTGTGCCTTGGAGCAACATTGACTATGCTGATAAGCCAGCATCTGTTTTATCGAGGTTATACAACAGATATGTCAAGGCTTGGGGCGCAGGTGGTAAGCGGAATAGGCTTTCTCGGTGCGGGAACTATAATTGTTACAGGCCGCCATCAGGTAAAGGGGCTTACGACGGCGGCAGGACTTTGGGCGTCGGCTTGTATGGGCCTTGCCATTGGTGCGGGATTTTATTTTGGCGCAATTATAGGCTTTGTTCTTGTGCTTTTTACAATGACCGTGCTTTCGTACATTGAGAGCAAGCTTGTAGCTTCGGCAAGAAATATGAATATTTATGTTGAGTATTCGTCAAGCGCTGATGTTGGGGTTCTTATTGATAGCATAAAAAAGCTTGGTGTAAAAATATTTGATATAGAGATAAGAAAAGCAAAATCAAATGACGGTATTTATCCTGGCTCAATAA
Organism: Eubacteriales bacterium; assembly: GCA_045644865.1. GTDB lineage: Bacteria > Bacillota > Clostridia > Oscillospirales > CAG-272 > RGIG8775. The sequence goes on from JAZRHS010000005.1 coordinate 2,789, forward strand.
TTTCAATAAAGCTCCCCAAGGGAATGCCTCACTCGGTTCTTATGGCAGAGGTGGCGTCAACCAAAGGCGTGAGAAGTGTTGAGGAGGTTTAGAAAAGATGGATTTATACGGCTTCAATAACATAAGTATCGTGGTCAGATTGGTGCTTGCGGTGTTATGCGGGGGCTTAATTGGAATAGAACGAGAAAAAAAGCGCCGCGCGGCGGGCTTCAGAACGCATATACTTACGGCTATGGGGGCGGCAATGACCACTCTTGTGGGACAGTATCTGATTACACTTGAAATAAGCTCGTCAGAAAATTTTGTAGCCGATCCGTTAAGACTTGGAGCGCAGGTTATTTCGGGAATGGGCTTTATCGGTGCGGGTGCAATTATTGTTACAAGAAGAAAACAGGTAAAGGGGCTTACAACCGCGGCGGGACTTTGGACTACGGCGATAATCGGACTTGCCGCAGGAGCAGGCTGCTATTTTGAGGTTATCTTCAGTACGATAATTATAATTTTAGCCGAGCTCTTGTTCTCAAAGGCTGAATATTACCTTATGTCAAATCCGCGAATAGTAAATGTATATGTTGATTTTGTTGACAAATCTCAAATTTACCGTATCAATGAAAGAATTAACGAAAAGAATATACAAATACTTGATGCAGAGATAATTAAAAGTGCCGAAGACGAGGGAATAAGCGTTATATTTACTCTGAAGTTTCCCCGCAAAACAGGGCATAGTGAAATACTCAATGAAATAACGCACCTTGAAAGCGTCAGAATGGTTGAGGAATTGTAAAGTAAAAGGAGCTGATATCAGCTCCTTTTTATGTTTCTTGTTTTCTGTATTCCGAGGGGGTAACCCCTGTCTTTTCCTTGAATATATTTGAAAAATAATATTCGTCTGCAAAGCAGAGCTTGCTTGAAATTTGCTTTATTGACAGGTTTGTATCGATAAGCAGCTTTCCTGCAAGGTCTATTTTTTTCTTCAGTACATAGTTGTAGGGGGTAATTCCATATGTTCTCTTGAATATTCTTATGGTTTGTGATTCGGATTTTGATATGTGCTTGCAAAGCTCGTCAATATGAAATTTGCTCATCACCTTTGTATTGAGAAAGTCCTTCATTTCCACCGCTATGCTTGAGGTGCTTGAGTCTTGTTTGGCGTGATTGTGCATTTTTAAGAAGATTTCCCCCAATATGGCAATAAGCTCGGGGGTGCGGTCGTCGGCGTTGCTCTGACCAATGTTTATAATGCGATCAAGCTCGTCTTTTATGTCAAGCCCCTTAAAATACGAAACATTCCCAAGCCCGTAGCCCTCTGCCAGACTGTCAAACAGCTTGCCCGAAACATTTATGAAATGTTTTTTCCAAGGGGAGTTGGGATTTGAGTAGTAGCGGTGGCTTTTGTCGCATTGAAGAAAATAGCTGTCGCCCTCGCGCGGGAAAAATGTGCGGTCATCTATCTGTACCGTGCCGCTTCCTTTTTCTATGTATTCGATGCACGCCACGCGGGAGTTGGGGCGGTTTATTTCGTAGCTCTTGTCGGGATAGGTCGTTCCGCATATGTGAAAATGAATAAGCTCCTTGGAGCTGCTTTTTTGGTTTATTTGGTATATATCCTCTCTCACGCGTGTTTTCCTCATTTCTATGCTTGTTTTACCCATTGTATTATTGTAATTATAGCAGTATAATTAAATAAAGTCAATAGTTTTGGAGGAAAATATGAAATTCAGACCTGCGGCAGTCCCGCTTATTACAGTTGACCCGTTTTTCTCGATCTGGTCGTGCAGCGACGCTCTTTACGCTACACCCACCCAGCATTGGTCGGGAAAGTCCTGTCCCATTATGGCTGGAGTTATTGTTGATAATATACTCTATACGGTCAGCGGCTTTGACGATGACGATAAGTTTCTCAGACGCCGCATATATCAGCGAAGCGTTGAGGTAACACCCACAAGCACGGTATATAAGTTTGACAATGAGAAGGTAGGGCTTGAGCTTACCTTTACCACTCCATTGCTTCTTGACCGTCTTGATATTCTCACCCGCCCCGTAAGCTATGTTTCTTACAAGGTTGAAAAGAAGTGTGAGGGCGATGCGCGCTTTGTGTTTGGTATAAGCACCCGTGCCTGTGTAAATCACCCCAGCCAGCGTGTGGGCATTAAAAAGACAGATTATTCGCTTGCTTGCGGTAATGTTTGCCAGACACCGCTTACCCAGACAGGTGATAATGTAATGATAGATTGGGGATACCTGCATCTTTGCGATACAGACGCAAAGGTGTGCAGAATTGCCGATCAGGACGCAAGGCTTGAGTTGCTTCCCATAAACAATACCTACTCGCCTTATAGCGATAAGCCATACCTTTTTACTGTTAAGACAGAGCTTGAGGGTTTTGTTACACTTGCCTATGACGAGATAAAGCCTATTGAGTATTTCGGTGATCAGCTTGACGAGTACTACACCAAGTATTTTGACAGCTTTGGCGATATGGTAAAGGAGGCTATTAAGGAATATTCCGAAATTAAAAAGCTTTGTGATGAGTTTGACGCAAGACTTACAGGTGAAACTGCGAAGCTTGGTGAGGATTATAAGAATATAACCTCGCTTGCATACCGTCAGGCTATTGCGGCGCACAAGCTTGTTGAGGACAGAGAGGGGAATATCCTCTTCCTTTCCAAAGAGGACGACTCTAACGGCTGTATCGGAACACTTGATGTTACATATCCTTCAATCCCTCTTTTCTTGAGGTACAACCCCGAGCTTGTTAAGGGAATGCTTCGTCCTATTATCAGGTATGCTAAATCGCCTCAGTGGAAATATGACTTCACACCTCACGATGTGGGACAGTATCCTATCGCTAACGGACAGGTGTACGGCGCAAAAGCTCTTTCCTTTGCGGGCGGTATAAATACGGGTAATTATTTCCTTGGCGACCTTGGTGAAAAGGATCAGATGCCTGTTGAGGAAGCCGGAAATATGTTCCTTTGTCTGGCGGCGGTAAAGAAGTATTCGGGCGGAGATCAGAGCCTGTTTGACAACGACAGAGAGCTTATGAAGAAGTGGGTTGACTACCTTGTGAAATTTGGTTATGACCCTGCAAATCAGCTTTGCACCGATGACTTTGCGGGACATCTTGCCCGCAACTGTAACCTGAGCCTTAAGGCAATACTTGGTATCGCGGCATACTCGGAGCTTTCGGGCGATGCTTCATATATGGAGATTGCCAAGAAATATGCAAAGCAATGGGAAATCGACGCCAAGGCAGACCACGATGGTACTCGCCTCACCTTTGACGGGGCGGACGGCTGGAGCCTTAAGTACAATATCGTTTGGGACGAGCTTCTTGGTTACAATATTTTCTCTGATGAGATAAAGAAGAACGAGATAAAGGTTTATATGTCAAAGCTTAACCGCTACGGCGTGCCGCTTGACAGCCGTGCTGATTACACAAAGATAGACTGGCTTATGTGGTCTACCTGCATCTGGCGTGATAAGGACTATTTTGAGGCGGTTTGCCGCAGTATGGTCAATATGATAAACGAAACGCTGGACCGCGCTCCGCTTACCGACTGGTATTATACAAGCACCGCGGATTTCAGAGCATTCAGAAACAGAAGCGTTGTAGGCGGATTGTTTATAAACTTACTCGATTAAGCATAATAAAAGCGGCTACCCTGTGGGTAGCCGCTTGATTTATTTTTATTTATTGATTTTCACCTGTTGTGTCTGCGGGAGCTTCTGTTGTAAGATAAGCTGAGCTTGCGTAGCAGGTAACTCCATTGTATATTACCTTGCTCCAAACGATGCCCTCATCGTCAGCCTGCTTTGCAACACCAACGCGGAGAAGCTTTGTGCCTGCAGCAGGAGAATCTACGATGTTGCCCGAAAGTGAGGGTGTGGCGCGGAGATTAAGCGATTCGATAACCGTATCCCCCTTCTTGGAAACAACATAAACATCTTCGTTTACCGACTTGAAGTCGTCTTCTATAACCGCGGGCTTTTTTTCATCAAGGTAGCCTGTGCTTGCGTAGCAAACCTCACCGTTATAGAGAAGTCTGCTCCAAAGAGTGCCGAATTCGTCCTCTACAGTCGCAATGCCTGTTCTGTCAAGCTTTGTGCCGTAGGGAAGGTAGGCAACCACCTCGGAATTGGGCGCTGGCTTCTTTCTGAGGTTAAGCGTACCCTCTGCAACAATGTATACAGAGTCGGTCTTGTCCTCAAATTCAAGAGGAGCGTGGGTGGTAAGGTATTCAGAGCTTGCGTAATATGTAACTCCGTAGTAAGAGATCTGACTCCACTTTTCGTTGTAACCAATTCTTGTTACCTGCTCGCCTTCTCTCATTTCTTCCATCTTTTCGCTATCAGCCGATGCTTCCTTGCGAACATTGAGAGTGTCTGTGCCGTAAACATAAACGGTTTCGTTTACCTCTGTAAATTTAAGACCCTCGGGTTCGTCTGCGGGCTCTGTGTCTGCCACATCGCTGTCCGCGGGTGCGTCGGTATCGGGTGCGTCGGTATCGGGCGCATCTGTAACAGGGTCGGTTACGGGGTCTGTGGTTTCGTCGGGAAGGACAGGCTTGCAGGCTGCAAGCGACAATATCATAATAAGTGCGAGAACAAGTGTTAAAATTTTACGCATCTTTGGAATTCCTTTCTTAACAGTTTCGTTAATAAAATTATATCACAACAATTTGTGTCTGTCAAGCGGTGTAGGCACTATAAAATGATATTTTTTAACTTTCAAGGTGATTTTTCAAAAGCTTTACCGCTTTTTTGTAGCCCTCAAAGCCAAGACCGCAAATGGTGGCAATGGCAATAAGCGAAACATAGGAATGCTTTCTGAAATCCTCACGCCCGTTTATGTCGGACAAATGCACTTCAACTGTGGGAACCGACACCGCTTTAAGGGCGTCAAGAATAGCCACGCTGGTGTGTGTATAAGCGGCGGGGTTTATAATTATGCCGTCAAAGCTATTATATGCCGCCTGTATCTTATCAACGATAGCGCCCTCGTGGTTGGACTGGAAAAGCTCAACCTCAACACCTTCATCCTGACAAGCGTCCCTGATAAACTCCTCAAGGGCGCTAAAGCTTTGAGCACCGTATATATCGGGCTCACGAATTCCCAGCATATTAAGATTTGGGCCGTTTATTACAAGAAATTTCATAGGTTTAACCGCCTTGATAAATTTTTATTATTTGGTCTGCCGTTTGGTCTATGGGGCAGTTGTTCAGCACCTCGCGGTCGGCAAAGGCGCGGTAGAGGGGAAGCCGCTTGTTGTAAAGCTCAAAAAGGCTTGTGGTCCGGGATATGGGTCTGCCCTCTGTAGGAAGCTCTGATATTTCGCGGTGAATAAAGAAGATTTTTCCGTTTTGGTGAAGCGGCTCATAATTTTCTTCTCTTGTAACCGCGCCGCCGCCTGTGGCAATTATTTTTCCGCTTTGCTTGCCCGCTTCTGTAACAGCTTGGTGTTCAAGGGCTCTGAAGTAAGCCTCACCGTGCTTTGAGAAGATTTCGGGAATGGTCATTCCCGCCTTTTCTGCTATCATTTCGTCGGTATCTATTACCTCGCGGTCAAGTCTTTTGGCAAGAAGCGCCCCAAGAGTGCTTTTTCCGCAGCCCGGCATACCTACAAGAATAATGTTCGCTGTTTCTGCCTCAATAGCTGCGGTTATTTTGTCTATCTCGCCGTCGTCAATGGCTCTGCCGAGGAATATCTCGCAGGCTCTTTTGCCTTGGGCTACAAGCATACAAAGACCGTTTATGTGGGGTATCCCCAGCCTTTCGGCATCAATTAACAGCTTTGTCCTTGCGGGGTTGTATATCATATCAAGCACCCCCTCAAGGGCGGGGAAGCCCGAAAGCTCTATGGGCGAAGCTCCGTTTTTGGGGAACATTCCCACGGGGGTAGTGTTGATTATGACCTTGGCATCGGCGTGGCGCGAGAGGTTTGTATAATTGTTCTCTCCGCTTCGGGATATGACAACGATTTCCTTTGCTCCTCTGTCGGCGCAGACTGTCCGAGCCGTTTCAGATGCTCCGCCGCTTCCTAAAACAAGCACCTTTTTTCCCTCTATGGATATGCCGCTTTTGTCAAGCATATAGGAAAATCCAAAATAGTCGGTATTGTCGCCCCGAAGTCCGCCGTTTTTAAGTTTGGTTATGGTATTCACAGAGCCTATGCGCCTTGCTTCGTCGCTTATCTCTGCAAGGTGGGGCATAACCGCCTTTTTGTAGGGAATGGTTACATTTATGGCGTCAAAGCTATCCGACCTTAAAAATTCCTCAACCTCATTCTCGGGCATTTCGAAAAGGTCATAGCTGTAATCGGCAAGCTGACGGTGTATTCTTGGCGAAAAGGAATGACCAAGATGCTCGCCAAGCAGACCGCATTTTAATTTCTTCATACCTGTTTCTCCATAAGCTTTTCCTGATAGACTTTTGACTGTTTGAGTATTTCAAGATAAATATTTACGGTGTATTCGCTCATATCCCCCGAAAGGGCGGCGATTTTTTCAAGGAGAGCTTCTTCCCGCGCCTTGTCAAACACAGGCATTGAGTTTTTGATTTTGTATTCGGCAACAAGGGCGCTTACTCCCATTCGTTCAGCAAGAAGTCTGACTATCTCCTTGTCAAGGCTGTCGATTTTGTTTCTGAGCTGGTTAATTTCCATTTTTCTTTATCCTTTTTGAATATCGTATAAGATATATTACTGATACCATCAGAATTGCGGGGAATATGGCAGACACGGCAAAGCCGACTCTTATGTTGCCGTCAAACAGGTCGGCAACGCTTCCCGCTATTGAGGGCCCTGCCATACAACCAAGGTCGCCAAGGAGAGCCAAGAGCGCGAACATTGATACTCCGCCGCCCTTTATTGTTCCCGCGGCAACGCTTATGTTACCCGGCCACAGAACACCTACCGAAAGACCGCACATGCCGCAGGCTATAAGCGATACTATAGGCAGGGGCGAAAAGGCCGCGACAGTGTAGGAGATTATGCAAAGCACCGCGCTGAACAGTATGAACTTCTTAAGGCTGACCCTTGCGCTGAATTTGGCGTAGAACACACGGGACGAGCCCATAAGTACAGCAAAAACAAATGGCCCTAAAAGGTTTCCAAGCTCTCTTGAAACCCCAAGTCCCGCCTCGGCAAAGGCAGACGCCCATTGAGCCATAGTCATTTCAGCTGCGCCCGATACAAGCATCATAACACCGATTATCCAGAAAAGCCTGTTTCCAAGATAGCTTTTGCCGTTGGCGTCGGGTTCGTCTTTGGGCAGGGGATAGAGGGGAACGCATAGGAATAAAATCGCTCCCGTGATAGGAATGACCGCCCAAAGCAGGGCGAGAATTCTCCAATGCTCAATGCCCACATTCATAAAGTAAAGGGTGGACAGAAGAATGACTACCGCCTGCCCCCAACAGTAAAAGGAGTGAAGCAGGCTCATATAAGCCGCCTTCTTTTTGGGGGGCGTGGGGCAGGACTCAACGATAGGGGTTATAAGCACCTCAACAAGACCGCTGCCTATGCTGCTTATTATTGTGGCAAGCATCAGCCCTATGTATGGCTGCATAATAAAGGGTAGAAAGCCCAAGCCCGAAATGCCTATGGCGGTGAAAATGTGCGCAAATGTAATGAAAAGGCGTACATTTATTTTGTGGGAGAATTTAGCGGCTAAAAGGTCAACTGTGAGCTGAACCAGAAAGCAGACCGCGATAAGCGAGCTGATAGCCGTAAGCGAAAGCCCGAACTGCGCGCCGAAGGTTACATATAAAAGTGGCGGAAAGTTAATGGTAAGCGCTTGTGTGGCGTAGCCAACAAAGCCTGCCGAAATAGTTGATTTGTAAGTTAATTTCATAGGTGTTATGCCTTTTTGTCAAGTAATGCGTCAAGAATTGCTATTGCCGCCGCTGCTTCAATTACAGGAACTGCGCGGGGAACAATACAGGGGTCGTGTCTGCCTTTTATCACAAGCTTGGTGTTCTCGCCTTTTGAAAGGCTTACGCTGTCCTGCTCCTTTGCAATAGAGGGTGTGGGCTTGATGCCCGCGCGGAAGATTATGGGCATACCGTTGCTCATTCCACCCGCAATACCGCCGCAGTTGTTTGTTCGTGTTTTTATTTCGCCCTCTGACATAATGTAGGGGTCGTTGTTTTCCGAACCAAAAAGAGTTGTTCCAAGAAATCCGTTTCCAAACTCCACCGCTTTTACTGCGGGGACAGAGAAAAGGATAGAGGATATTCTACTCTCAAGCCCCGCAAACATATGCTCGCCAATGCCTACAGGCATTCCGATAACGGCACATTCGATAATGCCGCCCACAGAGTCGCCCTCAAGTCTTGCCTTTTCAATAAGAGCCTGCATTTTCTCGCCTGCGTCCTCGGATATGGTGGGAAATTCTCTTATGGAAAGGGCTTCAAAGGTCTTCTCGTTAACAAAACAGGGGTCAAAGGCGGTGTCTTTTTCGTCCTTTACGGAATAGATGTGAGCCGCGATTTTGATTCCTCTTTTTTCAAGTATCTGGAGGCATATACCGCCCACAATGCACAGGGGGGCGGTAAGTCTGCCCGAGAAATGACCGCCGCCGCGAAGGTCAACGCCATCGCCGTATTTTACACGGGCGGGATAGTCGGCGTGAGAGGGGCGGGGAATGTCCACAAGCTCCCTGTAGTCAGCCGAGTGCATATCAGAGTTTCTGATAATAGCCTCAAAAGTGCTTCCGTTAAGTGTTATCTTGCCCGAAATGTCCTCGCCCTCGGGGGTAACGCCCGACAAAAATACGGGACGGTCAGCCTCCTTGCGTGGGGTGGAATATTTGTTGTTTCCGGGGGCGCGGCGCTTCATAAATCCAAGAAGCCTGTCAAGGTCAAATTCGGCACCCGTGGGAAGTCCCGTGGCTATAACACCTATTTTTTCGTCGTGTGAGCCGCCGTATATTGAAATTTTTAAGTTGTTTCCGTAGCTTGTCATTTTATCTCCTTGGCAATGTCTATTCCAAATTCACTTTTCAGCTTGTCGTGCAGAAGCTTTACAGGAAGCCCCACAACATTGAAGTAGTCGCCGACGATGCCTTTAATCCACATAGATGCAAGTCCCTGTACAGCGTAAGCGCCTGCCTTGTCGTAGGGCTCACCTGAATTAAGATAAAAGTCCTTGTCGGTGTCGGTCATCTCGTCAAATACGACCTCTGTTACCTCGCTTGCGCTGATTGCCTTGTCCTTGGTTATAAGGGCAATTCCGCTGATGACCTTGTGGCTTTTACCTGAAAGCATATCAAGCATTCGACGGGCGTCTGCGCGGTCTTGGGGCTTCCCCAATATTTCGTCGTTACAGGCAACCACCGTGTCCGAGGCGATTATAAGGCTTTCGCCGTCAAGCTCCATAAGGTCGGCAACCGCGCGCCCCTTTCGAAGGGAAAGCTCCTCTACATATGCCCTTGGGTCAGCGAGGCCGCAGCTTTCGTCGGTGTCAGCGGTGATAATATCAAATTTAAGTCCAAGCTCCGAGAGTATCTCTTTTCGTCTTGGGGATTTTGATGCAAGAATAAATCTCATTATTTATCTCCTTGGCAAAGGGCTTCAAAATCGCGCCAGAAGTCGGGATAGGATTTGGATACCGCTTCGGCGTTTTCTATTATTACCCTATTTTCGCAAACAAGAGAGGCGATTGCCGCCGCCATTGCTATTCTGTGGTCGTTGTGGGCGTGTACCTGTCCGCCCTCAAGAGTCGGCTTGCCGTTTATTATAAGTCCGTCCTCGGTTTCCTTCAAATCAGCACCAAGACGGGTAAGCATATCGGTTATTGTTGCCAGCCTGTCGCTTTCCTTTATGCGAAGCCTTGACGCGCCAGCTATCACAGTTTGTCCTTCGCTTACCGAAGCCACTACCGCAAGAATGGGTACAAGGTCGGGAATCTGCGAGGCATCTATTTTAATTCCGCGCAGATTACCGCGTGAAACTGTTATTTCGTTGTCCTTTTCTGTTATTTCAGCACCGAAGCGGCGAAGAAGCGACAGAATTTCTTTATCTCCTTGATGAGAGCAGGTATTAAGCGATGTAACCGTAACAGGGCTTTTGCCTATAGCTCCCGCAGAGAGCCAGAATGCAGCATTTGACCAGTCGCCCTCAACAAAAAGCTTTGAGGGGGCGTGAAGTCTTGTACCCGAGGGAATAATATATTTTGCGGCTTCGCCCTCATTTGGAAGAGCCTCGTAAGGGCTTGCGCCAAAGATCTTAAGAGCGTCAAGTGTCATATCAATGTAGGGTGCGGACTCAATAGCTCCCGTTAAAATCAGACTGCTTTCTCCGACTTCCTTTGAGGAAAATCTTCCGATAAGGGGCAGGGCAAACATAAGTCCGCTGACAAATTGCGAGGACACATTGGCGGCTATTTTGTATTCTCCGCAGTTAAGCGCACCGCTTATGGTGAGGGGATTGCTTCCCTGCGCGGAAAGTGAAATTCCGCCGCCTTCAAGCTCCTCGTAGAGAGGGGACAGGGGGCGTTGTGAAAGTCTGCCGTGCATAACAAAGCGCGAGTCTGCGCCTATTGCCGCCGCAACGGGAAGAAGAAAACGCAATGTAGAGCCGGATTCACCGCAATCAAGGTCGGAATTTTTTCTGACCTCGCTTATGGGTGTTACAATATAGAGGTCGCCCTCGCGAACGATTTTTGCCCCAAGGGCGTTAAGACAGCTTACGGTAGCCGATATATCGGCGTTTACATTCTCGCAAAGAATTTCGCTTTCACCCTCGGCAAAGGCGGCGCAGATAAGAAGCCTGTGCGCCATTGATTTTGATGATATTGCTTTTATTTTTCCGCCGAGCAGGGGGCGAGTAAGTGTCTTTTCCATATACCTATCCTTTACAGTCCTTTAGCGATGAAATCCTTTATGTCCTCTACCTTCATATCGTGAACATAGCAATCTCCAACAGAACGGGGAAGAATGAAGGAGATAGTCCCACCCATTCGTTTTTTGTCGCCTGCCGCAACTGCCGCAAGCTCCTCTGCCGAAAAATCGCAGCTCGTGGGCAGAGAATAGCCGGAGAGCATTTTTTCAATTTCTGTTGGAACATTTTTTTCGCAAATGCCGAGATTTGCCGAGGCTCTTGCTACGATAGCAGTTCCTATTGCCACCGCCGAGCCGTGGGAAATTTCAAAATGAGAGCAAATTTCAATGGCGTGGCCTACCGTATGGCCAAGGTTGAGAAGACGGCGCTCGCCGTTGTCCCTCTCGTCGCGGTTAACTATATCACGCTTGTTTGAAACGCAGTTTGCGATAATGTCCTCTATCTGGGGATTTATGGGGTTTTTAAGCTTCTTAAAAAGCTCTTTGTCATTTATAATTCCGTATTTTATTACCTCGGCACAGCCGTCGGCAAAAATTTCGGGTGAAAGTGTATCAAGGGTGGTGTAGTCGCATATCACAAGGCTTGGCTGATGGAAAGCGCCCACAAGGTTTTTTCCCTCGGGAATGTTTACTGCGGTTTTCCCACCAACAGAGGAGTCAACCGCCGCCAAAAGGGTGGTGGGTATCTGAACAAAGCTTATTCCGCGAAGATATACCGCCGCCGCAAAGCCTGTAAGGTCGCCTACAACTCCGCCGCCAAGGGCAATGAGAAAATCCGAGCGTGTAAGGTGATTGTCCGCAAGAAATCCAAGAAGCAGGGATAGGCTTTCCATACTCTTTGATTGCTCGCCGTGGGGAATAACGAATTTTATAGGTGAATATCCTGCCGCTTTAAGCGATTTCTCAAGGGTGTTGCCGTAAAGCGCGTCAACTCTGTCGTCGGTAACTATGGCAAGTGAGCGGAGACCAAGAAGCTCCTTGCAGAGCTTTCCCGCTTGCGAAAGCAGACCGCTTCCTATGAGTATATCGTATTGTGTGGATGCTTCAACTCTTATTTTTTTCATTTTCCGTCTACCTTTTCTTTAATGATCCTTCCCTCGCGAAGAATATCACGCAACCGCTCAAAATTATTTTCCTCAATAGCGTCGCGATACTCCTTGAGGGAGTCTATTATTGTGTCGAGCTCGAAAAGCATATTTTCTCTGTTTTCAAGAAACAACTCCGCCCACATATGCTCGTTGAGCTTTGCAACTCTGGTAAGGTCCTTGTACGAACCTGCCGAAAAGCCCTTATGCATCTGTGCTGACGGACTTTTAATATAGGCGTTTGATACCGCGTGGGCAAGCTGTGAGGTAAAAGCTATTGTCTTGTCGTGCTGCTCGGCTGTGGTTACAGAGAACCTTACGAATTTACAGGGGGAAAATGCCGTTTTTACACGCTCCAGCAGCTCAATATCGTCAAACGCGGGGGGAACTATTACCATAGGCGCACCCACAAACATATTGGCGCGTGAATATTTGAAGCCCGAATTGTGAGTACCCGCCATAGGGTGTCCGCCCACAAATGTGAAGCCGTGTTTTTCTGCTGCCTCAAAGCCCGCTTCGCAAACAAGCTTCTTTGTTCCGCAAAGGTCGACTACAAGGGCGTCCTTTTTAATAATGGGAGAGTTTTCCTTTATGTATTCGCAGGTGGCGAAGGGGTAAAGGGCAAGAAGTATCAGGTCGCACTCCGAAAGTGTGTCCCTTGTAAGTCTGCCGTCCACCGCCCCTGCTAAAATGGCGAATGAAAGCGTGGTTTCGTCCCTGTCAAAGCCAAGCACGCGCCACTCACCCGACTCCTTGTATGCCTTTGCCATAGAGCCGCCTATAAGTCCTAAACCAACTATTCCGACTGTCATTTTTGTACCTATCCGATTATCCTCTTTACACCGCGGCAAAGGTCGTCAAACTGCTCGGGGGTAAGTGATTGCGCCCCGTCGCAAAGTGCTGCTGCGGGATTGTTGTGTACCTCTATCATAAGACCGTCCGCGCCTGCTGCCGCAGCCGCCATAGCCATTGGCTTAACATATCTGGCTACGCCTGTTGCGTGGCTGGGGTCAACCACCACGGGAAGGTGGGTAAGCTCCTTTAACACGGGAATAGCTGACAGGTCAAGGGTGTTTCTTGTGTAGGTTTCAAAGGTTCTTATTCCGCGTTCGCAGAGAATAATGTTCTCGTTTCCGCCTGCCATAATGTATTCGGCACTCATAAGCAGCTCCTTGATGGTGTTGGCAAGACCTCTCTTTAAGAGAATTGTCTTGTTTGTTCTTCCAAGCTCTCTGAGAAGCTCAAAGTTCTGCATATTTCTTGCGCCCACCTGTATAACATCAACATTTTCAAAAAGGGGAAGGTGGTTTGCGTTCATTATTTCTGTAACGATGGGGAGCCCTGTTTGTTGCTTTGCCTTAAGCAAAAGCTCTATTCCGTTGCCCTTAAGACCCTGAAAATCGTAGGGCGATGTACGGGGCTTGAAAGCTCCGCCGCGAAGCATTGTTGCGCCCGACGCCTTTACAGAACGGGCAATTTCTGTTATCTGCTCCTCGCTTTCAACCGAGCAGGGCCCTGCTATAATAGCGAAGCTTTGGTCGCCTATCTTTGTGTTTCCAATGGTAATTACGGTATCGTCTGGGTGGAATTTTCTGTTGGCACTCTTAAATGGCTCGGATATTCTCTTTACCGACTCAACCATTTCAAGGCTTGAAAGCAGCTCATCGTCTACCTTTGCCACATCTCCCACAAGACCTACTATGGTCTGATATTTACCCTCGGAAATATGCACATCAAGTCCCTGCGCCTTAAGCCAATCGCTGAGCTTTTGTACCTGTTCTTTTGTTGCTTCTTTTTTTAATACTGCTATCATAACAGCCTGTGCCTTTCTCCGCGTGCCGCGGTAGGACTCTTCGGATATACCAAGGGGAAAATATAAACAAAAACGGAACCCCTCGGTGTTTTACCGACAGATTCCGTAAAATATAAAAATCCATCAAAAAGCACCTTTATTATTAGTTGTTATAATAATAAAGGTAAAAATAAGATTTTACGAATACCTGTGATTTCATAATAAACCTCATTCAAACTCTTGATACAGATAGTTTACCACTTTTTACTTGGGTTGTCAAGTGGAATTTGCGATTTTCTGTCAAATATTATATGAAAATTCTGTGAAAAAGCAAATTTGTATTGCCCCTTGACTTTTTTTCTGTGTTATGATATAATATTGATAATATTATTTTTTGGAGGTAATTTATTTACTATGGAACCTGATAGTATAGGGAAGATTGTGTTTTTAGCAATACTTATAGTATTCAGCGCATACTTCTCGGCTACCGAAACAGCGTTCTCAACTCTCAACCGCATCAGGTTGAAAAACGCTGCCGATAACGGCGACAAAAAGGCAGGCAAGGTCTTAAAGCTTGCCGAAAATTATGACAAGCTGATAACCACCGTGCTTGTCGGTAACAATATCGTTAACATACTTGCTTCTTCAATAGCGACAGTGCTTTTTATAAGCATTCTGAAGGACAACAATATCGGTTCAACGGTATCGACGGTGGTAATGACTCTGATTGTGCTTATATTCGGCGAGGTTTGTCCCAAGAGCCTTGCAAAGGAAGCACCCGAGAAATTTGCAAAATTTGCATACCCCTTTATAGCATTCCTTTGCGTGGTTTTCACCCCCATATCCTTTGTTCTTATAGGTATTCGTAAGCTTGCTTCTATGCTTATCAAGACCGAGGAGGAGGCGGTTATAACCGAAGACGAGATACTTACCTTTGTTGAGGAAGCCGAGCTTGAGGGTGGAATTGACGAGCAGGAAAGCGAGCTTATCAGAAGCGCGGTTGAGTTTAACGACCTTGAGGCGCAGGAAATACTCACTCACCGTGTGGACATTGTGGCGGTTGCTGACGATGACGAGCTTGATAAAATAGACGGACTTTTCCGTGATACGGGATTTTCAAGACTTCCCGTGTATAACGAAACCATTGATAATATTGTGGGAGTTATTCATCATAAGGACTTTTACAACAAGGTCAAGACGGGTGAGGCAACTGTTGACAATATAGTCAACAAGGTGGTTTCGGTACATAAATCTATAAAGATAGGCGACCTTTTAAGACTTCTCCAGAAGGAAAAGAGCCATATGGCGGTTGTAGCCGATGATTACGGCGGAACGCTTGGTATCGTTACTATGGAGGATATTATTGAGGAGCTTGTTGGCGAAATATGGGACGAACACGATGAGGTAATAGAGGAGATCGTTGAGCTTGAGGAAAACAAGTACAGGATCCTTTGTACCGCGCCCATAGACAAGGTGTTTGAGGTTTTTGACATTAACGACGAGATCGACGAGGCGTCGGTTGGCGGTTGGGTAATGAGCGAGCTTGACAAGATACCCGAGGAGGGGGACACCTTCAGTTATAAAAATGTTGACATAGCCGTAACCAAGACCGAATCAAGACGAGTTGTGGAAATAGAGGCTATTATAAATCCCGAGGAAGACGAGGACGGCAAGAGTACTCGTGATGATGAACGGGAGAAGGAAGAAATTGAAAACGGCTGATAATATAGGGGCTATCTCTTTTGAGATAGCCCTTTTCCTGTATGATTATAGAAGTTTTATTGTGTGAGAGCCGTTACTCCGCTTTTCTTTGATGCAAAAGGCGCAAAGAAAAGCTTGCAAAAGAAACGCCGATGCGCCTGCGGGCGCGAGAGCGGAGAGGCGGTCGCTTTTGTAAAAGCTCCGCAAAACCTTTCTGTAGGAGTGCTGTGCGAACATATCAAAGGGGCTATCTCTTTTGAGATAGCCCCTCATTTTATTCTTCGTCTTTTTTGTCTTCGGTATTTTCTTCGGCTTTGGAGTTGTTTTCGTTTTTCTCAACCTTCTGAACTCTGCCGTTTTCATCAATAATTATATCGAACTCACGGCTCTCTACACGAGTGTGAGATTCTGCCTCGGCTGCCCTTGCCTCGGCTGCCTTCTGTTCCTCAAGCTCCTTTGCGCGCTTTGCGTTTTCTTCCTCACTCTTGCGCTTCTTTTCAGCCTTCATAGCATCAAGCTCCTCAACCGTGGGGTTGCCTTCCATAGCCGCTTTGAACTGGTCGCTGTCCATTATTTCGTACTTAACAAGGAAGTCGGCGATAAGGTGAAGCTTTTCTACATTTTCTTCAAGTGTCTTGAGAGCCAGAGCGTAGCCGTCATTTACAAACTTCTGTATTTCGGAGTCGATAACTGCGGCGGTTGCCTCGGAGTAGCTCTTGTCTGCCGAGAAATCTCTGCCAAGGAAAACTTCACCCTGCTCGGACGCGTAATTTACAGGACCGAGAAGGTCAGACATACCAAGCTGGGTAACCATTTTCTTTGCGGTTGCTGTTGCGCGCTGAATGTCATTTGAAGCGCCGCCCGAAACATCGTCAAAGATGAGCTTTTCTGCCGCGCGTCCACCAAGAAGCATAGCGATCTTCTCGCAAAGCTCCTGCTTATAAACACTGTATCTGTCCTCTGCGGGGGGATTGAGTGTGTAACCCAAAGCCTTTCCGCTGGGGATAATGGATATCTGCTGAACAGGGTCCTGAGTAGGCATACAGTAGGCAAGAATTGCGTGTCCTGCCTCGTGGTAAGCTGTTTTCTTACGCTCGGAATCCTTTATCTTCATAGACTTCTTTTTAGGACCTGCGATAACCTTGATAAACGCCTCGCTTATATCGTCAGTGCCGATAAGCTTCTTTCCGCGTCTTGCGGCAAGGAGAGCCGCCTCGTTAAGAAGGTTTGCAAGGTCTGCGCCTGTAAAGCCTGCGGTGGTTCTTGCTATTTCGGAGAGGTCAACGCTTTCCTCAAGCGCTTTGTTTCTTGCGTGAACCTTAAGAATTTCCTCGCGGCCCTTGATGTCGGGATAGTTTACAGTTACCTGTCTGTCAAAGCGTCCGGGACGGAGAAGTGCGGGGTCAAGAATATCGGGGCGGTTTGTTGCCGCGATAACTATGATACCCTCGTGCGAGCCAAAGCCGTCCATTTCAACCAGAAGCTGGTTAAGGGTCTGCTCTCTTTCGTCGTGTCCGCCGCCAAGACCTGCGCCTCTGTGTCTGCCAACCGCGTCTATTTCGTCGATAAAGATTATGGAAGCGGGGGCTTTGCGGGCGTTATCGAAAAGGTCGCGCACACGGGACGCGCCCACGCCAACATACATTTCAACAAAATCAGAGCCAGAAATAGAGAAGAAGGGAACGCCTGCTTCTCCCGCAACTGCCTTTGCAAGAAGAGTCTTACCTGTACCGGGAGGGCCCACAAGCAGAACGCCGTGGGGTATCTTTGCGCCAAGGGCGGTGAATTTTTCGGGTGCTTTTAAGAAGTCGACTATTTCCTGAAGCTCGGCCTTTTCCTCGTCAGCCCCTGCAACATCGGCAAATGTTACCTTGTTTTTATCATTTGTGGGCATCTTGACGCGAGCCTTGCCAAAGGAATTCAATCTTCCGCTGCCCTTGCCCGTCTGATTCATCATAACCACCCAAAGAATGATAAACACAATGATTATAAGAACATAGGGAAGAATGCTTACCCACCAGGGAAGCACAGGCTCGGGAAGGTAATCGTAGTATTCAAGATTTTCGTTTGTCTTTATATAATCCTCGGAAAGCGACTGGAAAAGCGAGAGGTTGCTGAGCTGATACTCAACCTTTTTAAGCTTGTCGGCATCGTAGCTTACCAATTTGCCGTCCTCGCCGTAAACCGCGCCCTCACTCGCTACCTCCATAGTAAGGTAGTGGTTTTCGTCCACCTCAAATTTGATAACCGCGTCCTTCTCAAAGTATCCGATAACATCACTTAAAACAGGGTCTTCGTTTTCCTTTGGAGAACCCATAAGTGCCGAAACCGAAAGAACGATGGCGGCTATGAGAACAATGTAAAAAATTATTACCTTGAAGTTACTCTTCATTCTTGCCTCCTGTATATCAAGCTCACATTAGCATATGTTGAAATTGCTGAGCTTATCCTGAAAATTACTTGTTGTAAAATAAAATTACCGATTTTTTGTTCTTCTTTTGCTTCTCGCCATCTCTGAGAGCGATTTCGGGAACAAAAACTATTCCGTCGCTGTCGCAGAAAATCGGGAGAACGGCGCGCTCTGTAAGAGAGAGTTTTTTCTCTCCAAAAAGCTTTTTAAGCTTTTTGTGCATACCGCCGCAGAGTATTGTGTCGCCCTCTTTTTTGGGGCGCACAAACAGACCGTTATTTATTGTATCAGAAGAAATGAAAGTCTTTATAGACTTTTTGTAAACATTTTTTAATGAATTACAAAAGTTTTCCTCATTTTCGGTGTCGCAGATGACAATTACCGTGTCTGTTTCAAAA
The DNA here is from genome assembly GCA_045644865.1 of Eubacteriales bacterium. GTDB lineage: Bacteria > Bacillota > Clostridia > Oscillospirales > CAG-272 > RGIG8775. Next base: position 21,017 of record JAZRHS010000005.1, read on the forward strand.
ATATGATTTTCGCCTTCAAAAAGCTTTTGGCAGTAATCGGTAAACTGCCTTGGCGGATCTTGTGTTAAAATTACAGAGCTTTTTTCAATTATGGCTCTTGTTTGTGCAGGGAAAACCGCTTCGGAGTGGGGAACTGCGTTTTTGGCGAGCGTAATGAACGCCGATATATGGGCGGCGCTTACCTCAAAGAAGTTACTCAAGGTTATTGCCGCCACTCTTGAGGCTATTGCCTCGTCAAGCAGGGTAAACTCATTTAATGGAATGGTGAGCTTGTTTTCAAGCCCATTAAGAAAAGCCTTGGCGGTCTTTTCGATAAAGCTGTCGTCAAGCCTTGTCAGCTCGCAGGCGCGGCTGATGTTTGCGATAGCGTTTTCGTTTATGGCGGTAAGCTCGGGCAGAATATTGTTTCTTATGCGGTTTCTTGAATATGCCACATCAGAATTTGTTTCATCTGTAACATAATCTATGCCGTTTTCGCGGCAATAAGAAAGAAGTTCGTCCTTGCTCATTTTAAGCAGGGGTCTTATAATTTTCCCACCCGAAAAATCGCGGACGGGGGGAATGCCGCAAAGCCCGTGAAGACCGCTTCCTCTTGTAAGGTTGAAAATAACCGTTTCCGCGTTGTCGGTGGCGTTGTGTGCCGTGGCAAGCAGGGGAATATTATTTTCGCGCATAACCTTTTCAAAAAAGCTGTACCTTGTAATACGCGCCTCCTCCTCAAGCCCTCGTTTATGCTCCTTTGCCAATGCGGGGACATCGGCTTCAAGGAGAAAGAAGGGAAGTCGGTGCTTTTCTGCAAGCGCCTTGCAGAAATCGCGGTCGCGCTCTGCGTCCTTGCCGCGTATCATATGGTTGATATGGGCAAGATAAAGGCGCGCGCCGTTTTTCTTGCAGTAGCCGTCAAGCATATAAAGCAGCGCAGAGGAGTCTGCCCCCCCCGAGAGCGCAAGCAGCATAGGAGTGTCCTTGGGCATACCCGACAGGATATGGGGCGCGGTGAGTTTATTGCAAATTTCCATTTTACGGTTCTTCAAGGCGGTCGTCAGCCTTGGTCATAAACTTGGTGTAGCGACCTATCCAGCCCATTTCCACAGTTCCTGTTGAGCCGTGTCGGTTCTTCTGAACGATAACCTCGGCAACGCTTGCTTCCTGTGAATTGGCGTCGGTCTTGTAGTATTCGTCTCTGTAAAGGAACATAACCACATCGGCATCCTGCTCGATAGCTCCCGAATCACGAAGGTCGGAAAGCATAGGCTTTTTGTCCTGACGGGATTCAGGTCCTCGCGAAAGCTGGGTACAGCAGATAACAGGAACATTAAGCTCCTTTGCCATAATTTTAAGCGAACGGGAAATCTCCGAAACCTCCTGAACGCGGTTATCGTTGTGGCTATCGCTCTGCAAGAGCTGAAGGTAGTCTATGATAACCAAGCCAAGGTTCTTAACACGGCGAAGCTTTGCCTTCATAGCGGTTACCGTAACGCCTGTGGTATCGTCGATAAGAATATCCGCGCCCGCAAGCTTTGAGGATGCCTCGGCAATCTTGTCCCAGTCGTCCTGTGAAAGCTTACCTGTACGAAGGTTGTGGCTGTCTACCATAGCCTCGCTTGAAAGCACACGGGAAACAAGCTGCTCTGACGACATTTCAAGGGAGAACATACAAACGGTTTTCTTTGTCTGAATGGCAACATTTGTACCTATATTAAGACAGAAGCTGGTTTTACCCATACCGGGACGGGCGCCCACAAGGATAAGGTCAGAGTTGCCCATACCCGCAAGCATATTGTCAAGTCCCGAGAATCCTGTTTTAGTACCCTGAACCTCGTCGGGCCTGTCCTGAAGGTCCTTTAAGTGTCCGTGAACATCGATAAGAACCTCTCTGATGTGCTTAAAGCCCTTGGTGTCGCGGCCCTGCGCGATAGAGAAGATCTTTCTCTCGGCGGAGTCGATAATGCTTTCAACCGAGTCCTGCTCGCTAAAGGCGGTATCCTTTATCTCGTCGCTTATATTGATAAGCTGACGAAGAAGGCTCTTTTCCTTTACTATTTTTGCATAGTCCTTGATATTTAGGGCGCTGGGAACTGCCTCACAGATAGACTTAAGGTATTCCTCGCCCCCCGATTTGTCATAAATACCCTTTTGAACAAGGGTGTCAATGAGGGTTACTATATCTATATCGTGGTTAAGCAGAAAAAGCTCGTGGATACCAAGATATATCTGCTTATGTGCTTCCTCGTAGAAGTCGTCGGCGCTTATTATGTCGGCAACCGTGTTGACCGACGCGGGATCAATAAGTATAGAGCCTAAAAGCGACTGCTCGGCAATAAGCGAGAAGGGAAGCTTTGGTGTAAGCCCGTCGTTCATTTTGAAAATTCCTTCCGATTAGAATTATTTGTCAGCAACGAGAAGGTTGATCTTGCCCGTTACATCTGTGTAGAGCTTGACCTCAAGCTCGTATTTTCCGTATGCCTTTATGGGGTTGGGAATGTTTATCTTCTTCTTGTCTATTGCAATTTTGTGGTTTGCCTCAAGCGCGTCGGCAACATCCTTTGATGTAACCGCGCCGTAGAGTCTGCCGTCTGCACCGCTTTTGCAAACAAGCTTAACGAGAATGCCCTCAAGCTTTGCGGCAATCTCCTTTGCCTGTGCTGTTTCAACATCTATTTTGTGCTTGTGAGAGGCTTCCTTGTTCTTCACCTCGTTAATAGCCTTTGCGTCAGCGGGAATAGCAAGCTTTTTGGGAAGAAGAAAGTTTCTTGCGTAGCCGTCCGAAACCTCTATTATCTGGTCCTTTTTACCCTGACCCTTTACATCCTGTGTGAGAATAACCTTCATTTTTATATTTCCTTTCTGATGGGTGATTACATATTGTCAAGATACTCGTCGATGGCAGCCTTGAGCCTTTCGAGAGTTTCTCTCATATCCTTGGTGGGAATCTGTGCGCCTGCGATGTTGAAATGACCGCCGCCGCCCAGCTTTTCAAGAACGAGCTGAACATTTACCGCGCCGTTTGAACGGGCTGAAATGTGGATAGCGTTTCCGATGGGAACAAGAGCGAAGGACGCGTCCACATTCTTGACTGTAAGAAGTCTGTCAGCCGCCTTTGATGCCGCAGTTCTGTCGTCGCCGCTTCCGCTTCCCATACTTGTTGTTATAGCAATGGTGTCGCGGTAAATGGTTACATTTGAGCTGAACTTTGCCTCGGCGCTGAAATCGTCGAAGTTTTCGTTGAAGAAGGTGTACGCTATCTCGGAGTTTCCGCCCTCACCGCGGAGATAGAGTGCCGCTGCAAAGGTTCTTATACCTGTAGAGCGGGTAAAGTTCTTGGTATCAACCATAATACCCGAAAGCATTACGGTGGACTCCTCGTTGGTCAGCGTGCCTACAGGCAGACATTGCTCGATAATTTCGGTAACAAGCTCGCAGGTCGATGAAGCCGAGGGGTCAATATAGTTTATAAGGGGAGCTTTTTCAAATTCCGATGTCTTTCGGTGGTGGTCGATTATAACAAGCTGATTTGCGCTTTGAGCTATCTCGGAGTCCTCAAGAATAGCAAAGTTATTGGCGTCAACAACTATAAGAAGTGTGTTTTTGCCAATAAGGCTCTTGCCCGCATAGGAACTGATGAAAATGTCCTTGTATGCCTCAAGCTCAAGAAGCTTTTCGGAGCAACTGCCAAAGGAGCTGTTCAGGGTTTCGCGGTCGCCGTTGAGAATTATCTTGGGGGATACGCCGCAATGCATACAAAGTCTTGCCACGCCTATGCAAGCGCCGATAGAGTCAAAGTCGGGATTTTTGTGTCCCATAATAAGCACATTGTCGGATGTGGATATAAGTGAAAGGAGCTGATTTGCGATAACACGGGCAAGCACCTTTGTGCGCTTCTGAATATTCTTGGTGCGTCCGCCGAAGAAATCAAGTCCCTTGCCTGTGCGAAGAGCAACCTGATCACCTCCGCGCTGAAGCGCCATATCAAGGGCGGTCTGTGCGCCAAGCTCAAGCTCTGCCATATTTTCTCCCACCGTGGAGATACCTATGGAAACGGTTATAGGCATACTGTTGTCGCCTAAGCGGATATTTCTGACTCTTTCAAGAATATCGAATTTGTTTTCAACACAATGAAGAAGCATATCGTTCTCAAAAACAAGGATAAACTTGTCGCGGTCATATTCTCGCATAAGGGCATTTATTTCCTTTGCCCAAGCCTTAATAACATTTTCAGCCTCGTTAGCCGCCTCTCGGCTGCTTACGCGGACATACTGTGCCAGCTCCTCAAGGTTGTCTATTACCACATAGGCAACAACAGGAGCTTTTGATGATATTTTTTCTTTAAGCTCGGTCAGCTCGGTAACATTGTCAAATACCGACAGGTAGTAGTTTTTGCCAACTACCTTCATCTCGTAGCTTCTGACCTCAAACTTTTTGTCGCCGATGCTTACTGTAGAAACAACGGCTTCGTTTCTTACCTTTATGTCCTCGGATATGCTTTCGGGGGTTACCTCGATGTTTGTTTTGGCAAGCTCCTCGGGAGCGAGCTGACAAATATCGCTTATGTTGATGCCAAAGGCGTGCCTTTTTCTTCCCGAAAGGGCGAACATTTCGTCATTGTACCAAACTATTTTTCCGCCGCGGTCGGTAACCGCCATAGGGATATTTATTTTCTGAACAAGGTCGGACATAGCGGTGCTTAAGGCAATGTTTTCTCTTGAGTGCATTCTTCTGCCTACCGCAAAACGCTTGTTTACGAAAAGCATAATTGCCGCCACTATCACATATACGGTGAGGAAAATTATACCCACTATTTCGTTATACATAGTGTCAAGAGCGCATATAACCGTGTAAGCAGTCAGCAAAAATACCGCTATCAGAATACATATCCAGGTTGATGCGGCAGATTGCTTTGATTCTCTAAGGTCTTTTTGAGTTTTCATTCCATCACTCCTTTATCTTTGCTCGTGGGGTGTGTTTGTTTTATTAAGCTTAAGTGTAAGTATCGCGCCGTTTAGCGCTACGGGAATTACAAGCAGAGCGCCGAGATACAGAACGCCTGCGATTATAAGCAAAATTCTGAGCTTTTTGTTTTTTCTCCTTCTTCTGTTGGGCGAGAGCATAAATGCCGCGCCAACAAGGGCGAATGCGGGAGTAAGAATAATGTTAAGGCTTCCCATAGCGAAGGTGGTTACAAGGGCAAGGCGGGAATCTCCAAAGGCTATAAAGAAGGACACTATGGAGAGAATGTAGAGCCAAGCCGATACCGAGGAGAGCCTGAACACCGCCTCGTTCTTTTCCTGCGCTATTCCAAAGGAATATCTTATTACCGCGTGAAGAAAGCTTATGAAAAACGCCAGAATGTTTGATACCGAAATAATGATTGCGGGAAGAAGTGTAAATACAAGCTCTGCTGTGTAGGCGAGAGAGTCGATATCTATAGCGTCTTCTAATTTTGTGCCTGTCATATCGGCGACTGCGCGGAAGACCTCTACCATCTTGCTTGAAAAGCTTGTCCTTAACTCGTTTATTATATTGCCTGCGTCTGTGCCGTATTCCGAGATCACAGCCCACAAAAAGGGAATAGCGGCAGATACTATGAGTGCCGCGGATACCGCGCATATTGTGGATATTCTCGATGCTTTTTTCTTTGAGCAGACTGCAAGGACTATTGCCGCAGGCAGGGGCGAAAGCACTCCGAGCGCGGCGGTTAACGAGCCTGTAAATGAAAATGCCGTGATAAGCGCCGCCAATGTTGAAAGAATATAGGCGACAGTACCTCTTTTGCCCGAATAGAGCATTGTTGCGCCTGCCGACGCCACCGCTACGGTGGATATTGCCGCAGCCAGAGAGGCTATGGGCAAAACAAACAGCAGAACGCCGCATACGGCGAATATACCAACGAAGATAGCCTTGTTTTGGCTTATTTTATAAGAGCATATCAGAAAAAGAATAATGCACACACAGGCGAAGATAGCCGAGGGCAGAGCAAGATATGCGGAAAAGCAGGCAAGAAGCGCCGCGTATATTACAGTTCTTACAAACGAATTTGCCGAGGGAGTCGGAGAAGAAGCTTGGTTGTTCATCATATCTCCTTTGAATAATAATACTTCAGTTTATAAGTATACCATAAAAAAGCGATTTTGTAAACACCAAAACCAAACTTTTCCTTAAATATATATGTTAATTTTTTGTATAGAGGAAAAAACTTCACAAAAATTCAAAAAAATTTCAAAAAACTATTGCAAAACAGAAATAAATGTGGTATACTACATATGGTAATATCAAAGTATGAGAGTGGGCGCAAGTCCACTCTTAATTGTTGGAAGGGGCATTTTTAAGAAATGCTTTGGGTGAACTGATGAAAAACACAAAAAATGTAGCTACAACAGTAAGTGAGCTTATCGCTCCCGTAGCTGACGAGCTTGGCTATACCCTTTGGGATGTCGAGTTTGTAAAAGAGGGCGCACGCCACATTCTCCGCGTTACTATTGACTCTGAGGAGGGCATCAATATTGACGATTGCGAGAAGATGCACCGCGCTATTGACCCCGTGCTTGATGAGGCAGACCCCATTGAAAGCGCGTACTATCTTGAGGTAAGCTCTCCCGGAATTGAGAGGGAGCTTCGTACAGACGCTCACATCGCCGCTTGCATCGGTGAGGATGTAGAGGTAAAGCTTTATGCTCCCATAGACGGCGCAAAGAGCTTTTCGGGCAAACTTGCGGGCTGTGAGGACGGCAGAATTTCTGTTGAAACGGCAGGAAGCGTAAAGAGCTTTGAGCGCAAGGAAGTTGCAAAAATCAAGACGGTTTTTGATTTCGGTGATTAAAATTTTTGAAGTAAATTGAAAGGAATAAAGAGATGAACAAGGAATTTTTCGTAGCCCTTGACCTTCTTGAAAAGGAGAAGGGTATTCCCAAGGAGTATATGCTTGAAAAGGTTGAGGCGGCTCTCCTTCAGGCATTCAAGAAGGAATACGGCAACAATACCAATGTAAGAATACTTATTGACGCCAACAAGCAGGATGTAAAGGTATATCAGCAGAAGCTTGTTGTTGAGGTGGTTGAGAACCCCGAGGTGGAGATATCTCTTGAGGACGCAAAGAAGATCAGCAAGAGAAACACCGTAGGTAAGACGGTTGAGTTTGAGGTTAAGACCAAGGATTTCAGAAGACTTAGCGCGGGCGCGGCAAAGTCGGTAATCATTCAGGGTATCCGCGAGGGTGAGCGCAAGGCGGCTCAGCAGGCTTATGAGAATAAGCGCGAGGAGATCATCACCGCTATCGTAAACAAGATCGATTATGAGAACGGCAATGCTATTCTTGACACAGGAAACGGTAATGCAGTGCTTCTTAAGAGCGAGCAGATCCCCGGTGAGGAATATGAGGTCGGTCAGAGAATAAAGGTATTCGTAATGGAAGTAAACAAGGAGCTTAAGGGTCCCCTTGTTACACTTTCGAGAGTACATCAGGGTCTTGTAAGAAGAATGTTCGAGCTTGAGATCCCCGAAATTGCTGACGGTGTTGTTATGATAAAGGGCGTTGCTCGCGAGGCAGGCTCGAGAACCAAGATAGCGGTATTCTCCCGCGATGAGGATGTTGATGCGGTAGGAGCTTGTATCGGTAATCACGGTATGAGAATTTCCGGCATCGTTGATGAGCTTTGCGGAGAAAAGATAGATATTGTAAGATACAGCGAAACTCCCGAGGACTTCATTGCGGCGGCTCTTGCTCCCGCACAGATAGATTCTGTAGTCATTACAGGTGATAGAAGCTGCAGAGTAATAGTTGGCGCAGATCAGCTTTCTCTTGCTATCGGTAAGGAAGGCCAGAATGCAAGACTTGCGGCAAGACTTACAGGCTACAAGATAGATATTAAGACAGAGTAAGACGATGGAACGCAAAAAGAAAATTCCGCAAAGGCAGTGTCTTGGCTGTAATGAGCATAAGCCGAAGGTTGAGCTTTTGAGGGTGGTAAGAGCCCCCGATGGAAGCGTAAGCCTTGACTTTAAGGGAAAGGCAAGCGGCAGAGGCGCATACATATGCCACGACCTCGAGTGCTTAAAGAAGGCGCGCCGCGCAAGGCGGCTCGAGAGGAATCTCGAATGTGAGATACCCGATGCGGTTTATGACGAAATGGAAAGGGAGCTTGCAGAAAATGTCTAATTCTTCGGTGAACGAAAATCCGCAGAAGCTGTTGAGATTGTTGGGACTTTCCGCAAGGGCGGGAAAGCTTATATACGGAACACCAATGGTCTGCGAGGCACTGAGAAAGGGCAAAAAGATTTATTTCGTGTTTGAGGCGGATGGCGCTTCGGAAAACACGCGCAAAAGAATAAGCGACAAATGCAGTTTTTACGGCGTGCGGCTTTTGCGTGTTGAGGCGGATACCGCAGAATTTGCCCGATTGCTTGGAAAAAGCGGAGAGCTTGCGGTTGCGGCACTTGTTGACGCAAGCTTTGCAGAAGGAATAGAAAAGCTCATATAAACTCAGATAAAGGTAGGGTAACGATATGGCAAATAACACCCAGTTTAAGATTACACAAATAGCAAAGGATCTCGGTAAAAAGAGCAAGGATATAGTTGATATTCTCGTTGCAAAGGGCGTTGAGGTTAAGAATTCTCAAAAGACCCTTGAGGGCAGCGAGTTTGATATATTCTTTGATACAATCACAAAGCAGAATCAGATAACCGAGATTGAAAATTACATTGACGGAATAACCTATATTCCCGCAAAGGAGAAGCCTGTGGCAGAGGTTAAGGAAGAGCCCAAGCCCGAGGCGAAGCCCGCAGAGAAGAAGGTTGAGCCTGTTGCAGAAGAAAAGAAGCCCGAGCCTAAGAAGGCAGAGGTTAAGGAAGAGCCTGTTAAGACAGAGCCTAAGAAGGAAGAGTCCAAGCCCGAGGCGAAGCCCGTGGAGAAGCCCGTGGAGAAGAAGCCTGTTTTGTCTCAGCCTGAGCGCAAGAACGACTTCAAGAACGACTTCAAGGGCGGCAATAATCAGCAGAGAAACGGCGAGTTCAAGCCCAGAGAAAACAAGCCCTTTGAGAAGCGCGACGGACAGTTCAGAGATAACCGCGACGGACAGTTCAGAGATAACCGCGGTAATCGCGATGGCTTTGGCGGCCGTCCCGCACAGCAGGGCGGAAAGCCTCAGGGCAACCGTCAGGGCGGATTTGTCCCCGGTAAGGATAAGGACGAGAGCTATCAGAGCGCGCCCCGCGAAAAGTTCCAGCCCCAGCAGATAATAAGAGCGCAGACTCCCAAGGGCGGAAACCCCAATCAGAAGAAGGGCGGAACTCGTATCGTAGATATGAGAGATTCCAATGTGGATCTTTCAAAGTACGATGATAAGCTGACCTCGTTTGTTTCTGACAGCGTTGCCGATCTTCGCGGCGGCAACCAGCAGTTCAAGAAAAAGAACACAAGCGGTCAGATGCAGAATAACCGCAACAATTTCAAGAAGAACAAGAAGCCCGCTGCTCCTGCGCAGCCTGTTAAGAAGGTTCCTGTAAATGTAAGCATTCCCGACGAGATTTCTGTTGGTGAGCTTGCTTCAAGACTTAAGGTTACTGCGGCAGAGGTTATCAAGAAGCTTATGCTTATGGGTATGATGGTAACCATCAACCAGACCATTGACTTTGACACCGCTTACCTTGTTGCCGACGAGCTTGGCGCAAATGTAACCAAAGAGGTTGTTGTTACTATTGAGGAGCGTCTTTTCGACGAAACAGAGGACAGTGAGGACTCACTTGTTACAAGAGCGCCTGTCGTATGCGTAATGGGTCATGTTGACCACGGTAAGACATCGCTTCTTGACGCTATAAGAAACACCCACGTTACAACAGGTGAGGCAGGCGGTATTACTCAGCACATCGGTGCGTACCGTGTTAAGGTTAAGGGACAGGACATTACCTTCCTTGATACCCCCGGACACGAGGCTTTCACCGCAATGAGAGCAAGAGGAGCGCAGGCTACCGATATTGCTATCCTTGTTGTTGCGGCTGACGACGGTATAATGCCCCAGACAGTTGAGGCTATCAACCACGCCAAGGCTGCGGGAATTGAAATTATCGTAGCTATAAATAAGATGGATAAGCCTACTGCCAATCCCGACACGGTAAAGCAGGAGCTTACCAAGTACGACCTTGTTCCCGAGGAATGGGGCGGAGATGTTATCTGTGTTCCTGTTTCGGCGCTTACACATCAGGGTATAGACGATCTTCTTGAGAATGTACTTCTTGTTGCAGAGGTTAAGGAGCTTAAGGCTAACCCTGACCGCCGTGCAAAGGGTATTGTTATCGAGGCTAAGCTTGATAAGGGACGCGGACCTGTTGTTACGCTTCTTGTACAGAACGGTACACTTCATATAGGCGATGTTGTTATCGCAGGTACTGCGGTTGGACGCGTTCGTGCTATGACAGACCACACAGGCCGTCAGCTTAAGGAAGCAGGACCTTCTGTTCCTGTTGAGATCATCGGTCTTGCAGAGGTTCCCACCGCGGGCGACGAGTTTAACGCAGTTGCCGACGAGAGAATGGCTCGTGAGCTTGCCGATAACAGAAGAAACAAGGCTAAGGAAGAGGAATTCAAGGCTAACAGCCGCGCAAGCCTCAACGATCTCTTTAATCAGATCTCCGAGGGCGTTAAGGACCTTAATGTTATCGTTAAGGCCGATGTTGTGGGCTCTGCCGAGGCGGTCAAGGCTTCGCTTGAAAAGGTTTCCAATGAGGAAGTTCGCGTTAGAGTTATCCACTCTGCGGCGGGCGGTATAAATGAGGGCGATGTAATGCTTGCGGCAGCGTCTAACGCAATTATCGTTGGCTTTAATGTTCGTCCTGATAAGGGAGCTATGGACTCGGCTGAAAGACAGAGCGTTGAGATTCGTACCTACCGCGTAATTTACGATGCAATCGAGGAGATAACCGCGGCTATGAAGGGTATGCTTGCTCCCAAGTTCAAGGAGAACATTCTCGGACACGCCGAGGTTCGTCAGACTATTCATGTTCCGGGTGTGGGTACTATTGCAGGATCCTACATTCAGGACGGAAAGATTGCCAGAAACGCTCAGATCCGCGTAGTACGCGACGGCGTGGTTATCTTTGAGGATAAGATTTCGTCCCTTAAGCGTTTCAAGGACGATGCGCGTGAGGTGGCGGCAGGCTACGAGTGCGGTGTAGGACTTGAAAAGTTCAACGACATCAAGCTTGGAGATATTCTCGAGGCATTCATAATGGAAGAAATCGCACAATAGTGTGGAAGCCCACACGGGCGACGCGTAGGCTTTTAGACTTTGGCGTATTCCAAATAAAATTAGTGCGAACAGATCGCACTCAATACAAAAACCTGTGGTTAGACACCACAGGTTTTTTATTGCTTAAAATTATTTCTTTTTGGTTTTTTTGTTTGTCGGCTTTTGAGGTGATTTTTTAGCGTGGGCTTGCTTGCGGTTGCTTTGAGGCTTGCTGCCTGAAGTCCTTTTTTCACCGTATGCGCCCTTCCTTTGCGAGCCTGTGCCTTGACGGGACGCGCTCTTTTGTGGCGCGGGCTTTACGAGGCACTCCTTGCCATATCCGATAAGGTCGGTTCTGCCCGCCTTTGTAAGAGCCTCGCGTACAAGGTCGGCATTCTGCGGCCGGTTATACTGCAAAAGCGCGCGCTGAAGCTGCTTTTCGTGGTAGTCGGTAACCACATACACCTTTTTCATTGTTAAGGGGTCAATTCCCGTGTAGTACATAACAGTAGAAGCCGTTCCGGGGGTGGGATAGAAGTCCTGCACCTGCTCGGGGGCGTAGTTGTCGCGCTTTAAGCAGAGGGCAAGCTCTATTGCGGCATTAAGGTCGGAGCCGGGGTGGCTCGACATAAGATAGGGAACAAGGTACTGCTCCTTGCCAAAGCTTTTTGTCAGCTCAAAATAACGCCTTCTGAATTTTTCATAGACCTCGAAATTAGGCTTGCCCATACAGTTAAGCACCGTGCTTGAGCAATGCTCGGGGGCTACCTTAAGCTGACCGCTTACATTGTCGCGGACAAGCTTTTTGAAGAAGGCATCGCTTTTATCCGCAAGCAGGTAGTCAAAGCGGATACCCGAACGGATAAACACCTTTTTGACCTTGGGAAGAGCCTCTATTTTCTCAAGAAGTCTTATGTA
>JAZRHS010000006.1:0-17764 GCA_045644865.1 Eubacteriales bacterium
GGGGTGGTAGAGGCCGCAAGTTCAAGTCAAATCAACTAAGCAATAGCGAGCGTTCATCTCCTTTGTTATGAACGCTCGCTATTTTTTGCATAATTTAATTGTTTGGAGAAGGTTTATCTACTCTTTTTCTTTTATCATGCCATAGTAAACACCTTTAATGATAGAAAAACAGACTTAGCGAAGCGCTCATCGGCCTATTGACTTTTGTTTCGTTTTATGATATACTTAATCGCAAATAAAAACTCTGAAATGACACTGATATATAGTCATTCCAATAAGAAGCCTCTCTGTGTAGAGGTTAAATTAAATCAATAAAAATCGGCAAACTAATAAAGGCCGTTTTCAGGAGATGTTATGATATATCCATTAAAATTAAGATACCACGCAAAAACCGCAATTTGGGGCGGAAGCACTCTAAAGAACGAATGGAACAAGCCCTGCGATTTCGAGAAGCTTGCCGAAACCTGGGAGCTTACCGTGCGCGACGATGCCATTAACACAATACTTGGCGGTACTCTTGACGGAAAAAGCCTTAAAGAATATACCGACGGCGGTAAATTTCCTCTTTTAATAAAATTTATTGATGCAGAAGATAAGCTTTCAGTACAGGTACATCCCGATGATAAATTTGCCTCAGAAGTTGAAAATGATGTAGGCAAAACCGAAATGTGATACATTGCCGACGCCAAAGAGGGAGCGGAAATAATTTACGGCATAAAAGAGGGTATCAGGGAAATATACTGCGATAGCAAAATTGAAGGTCAGGTTAACAAAATTGCCGTTAAAAAGGGCGACAGTTTTTTCATTCCTTCGGGAATGCTCCACGCCATCGGAAAGGGCTGTCTTATTGCAGAGATACAACAAAATTCAGACCTTACCTACAGGGTGTACGACTATGACAGACGCGACAAAAACGGAAACCCTCGCGAACTTCACACAAAAAAGGCTCTTAAGGTCATAAAACATTTTACCGACAGCGAAATTGACAGTATTCGTTACTCCGAGAAGGACAAAATAGGTGTTGGAGAATGCCTCGCTTCCTGCAAATATTTCAATGTAAACCGCATCAAGCTTAGCGGAGAGTCTACAAAGCTTAACACAGCCGGAGTCTTCCATTCCCTGCTCTGTGTCGAAGGAGATGGAGAAATTATTTGCAATGGGAATAATTACCCCTTTACAAAAGGCGACAGTTACTATCTCCCCAAGGAAATAGGAGAATACGAGATTAACGGCAACACTACGGTATTAATTTCGAGAATTTAATAAAGACACTTAACACAACACACAAAAGGACATTCAGGTGGACTTCAAACAGTTCATCTCAATGTCCTTTTTTATTGTTTTAACTGTAAATTTAATCGTTACGATTGGTACGCGCCTTTTTTCGTGTCAAAAGCCCCCATAAAACACAAAATATCGCGGATATCTATTGAAATATTGTAAAAATTATGGTATAATTTAGCAAAATATGGGGGATTGCGCCCCCACAGGACAATGGAGGTAAATTATGAAAGAGGTATCCAAAGAAGCTCTCGCAATCATTAAGCAAATGCAGCAAAATGAGCTTAACGAGAGCGTAATTTACAAAAAGATTGCAAAATTTGCCAAGGGCGAAGAAAACAAGAAAACCCTTGAGCGTCTTTCCGCTGAAGAGTATGCCCACTATGAAATATGGAAAACCTACACCGGTCTGGAAATGAAGCCGAAAAAAGCAAAGGTATTCAAATACACCTTTATTGCAAAGCTTTTGGGCTTTACATTTGCCGTTAAGCTTATGGAACGCGGCGAGGAAATGGCACAGGAAAAATACGAGCTTTTGGCAAAAGAGGTTGCTGAAAGCACACATATCAGAGAGCAGGAGGAAGAACACGAATCGGCACTCCTTGCTATCCTTGACGAGGAAAGACTTCACTATGTAGGAAGTATGGTGCTTGGACTTTCAGACGCACTTGTCGAGCTTGCGGGAAGCCTTGCAGGCTTTACATTCGCACTCCAGAACACAAAGCTTGTTGCTCTTTCGGGTCTGATTGTAGGAATTTCGGCTACATTTTCTATGGCGTCCAGCGAATTCCTATCGGCAAAAAGCGAGGGACGAAACGACGCATTCAAGTCCTGCTCATACACAGGAATTGCGTATCTTCTCACAGTAGTTGCGCTCATTCTTCCCTACATACTTATCTCCAATCCCCTTGTTGCTTTGGCAATTATGATAGGAATTATCGTTCTTATTATCGCGGGCTTCACCTATTACACCTCGGTGGCACAGGATATGAAGTTTGCGCCTCGTTTCCTTGAAATGGCAGGAATCAGTATCGGCGTTGCCGTAATTTCCTTCGTAGTAGGAATCCTTGCAAAGCAGCTTCTTGGCGTTGACATCTAAAAGCATTACAAACCCGCTGAAGACCGTAGGGTCTTCAGCGGGTTTAGCCTTTCGCTCCGAAGCCTTTGCCTCACGCTCAAGCCTTTCGTTTTCCTTTTTAAGGTCCTCAACCTTTGCCTTGAGCTTCTCCTCGGTCGCCTTTTTCGTATCCGTCTGCGATTTTGGCTTTTCAACCATTCCGCCGTTCTCCATAGCCTGCTGAATAAATGTGTCGGGGTCAAAGGAATAACGAATATTAGGATTATTTCCATCAAATGTGCCTATGTTGTCGGTTGCAGATTTTACTTGAGTTGCTTCAAGTGCAATATAGGTTTCAACAGCACGCCCAAAACTACCTGCATCATTTTTTATAAATACTCCATCGTAATTGTTTGCTTTAAGCGTTTTTGTAATAACCACTTTACACTGTATTGCCAAATCATTTGCTTTGGAAGTCCATTCGTCAACAAGAGCATCCTCCGCATCAAATAATCGGTTAAATTCAGCATCCTCATTAAGCTCGGAACGAGTTGCACCGGGATGTGCCTCTCTATACTCTTTGGCATATTGAGCCCACGCCTTGCCAGCTTCATCAATCTTTTTTTGGTACTCTTGGGTCAGCGCTTCTCGTTTTCCAATCAGCTCACTATATTCACTTGACATCGCCTTCAGCTTTTTAGAAAGTTCAAAGCGGTCATGTACCATCAAAGGATTTACAATTCTTGCATACAAAGGCATTTGCTTCTTGCCTCTCAAGCCTATGTCTTCATCCGTAGGCTTCATAAATATTCCAAATGGGGTTTCATCATCATTTGTACCCGCCCCTTTTCTCCTCGGGTCAAACTCTGTAAACTCTTCCGCGGTTTGATGATAGAGTATTTTTGGCGTTCCATCATCATTCAAAACAGATTTACTAACTTCAGGCGCGGGAGAAAATTCCTTATCATATGTCTTGACAAGTTCGTACAAATCTGCTATACTAACTATGGAGCTTGTGCCAGGTATTGACGAGGAGGATTTTAATCCAAGTTGTCCACCGACAGGCTCTATTTTTATAGCTTTGAGATTATACGCCCGCCTTGCGGCGTTTTTTATTGTTTCATTATAGTATTCCTCTATAGTTGTTTTCGCTATATAATACTGCCCATCATATTTTATAAGGGTATACAATTTATGCAAAAAAGCGGTTTTATCAGATTTTTTCTTCGTGTCAGGTTTTGAAACTATTGTGTCAAGTAATATAGAATTGCTCAATATTGACCCTATTGAGTTTAACGCCTTTACATTAACTCTATTTCCCCCCGAATGATGCCTTGTATCATCATTTAAGTTTTTTCCTGCATAAACAATCCACCCTGTATCCTCAATCTGGTAATCACCTTTTTGAAGAATAGCTTCGGAGATATTTATGGTAGGAACAGATACAATTCTTACTTCACCTTGATCAAACGCTCTCCACTCTCCAAACCACCTGCGAAAAAACGGTGATTTTATATCAAGCTCTTTATAAAATTTAGACGCCCATTTTTTTGCAATAATTATTTCATCATCTGTAAGTTTGTTAATACTCCGTTGTTCTAATTGGCGAATATCAGCAATATCCTCTAATGTTATTTGTCCATCATAAGAAGAATAATTATCAAACCGATACTTCTTGCCTGTATCAGCACTTCCCACCGCCTCAAGTGCGGCCTGTTCGCCCATAACGCGGATGAGGGAGCGCGCCATCTTCTCGCATCGGTAATAGAGGTAACGGTCCTTGCCGACGAAGCACTTCGCCATACGCGTAACCGCTTTAATACTGCGCTTAAATGCGGTCATTCTGCCGGGCGTAAGCTCAAAGCGCTCAAGGAATCGCTCGTTGCCAAGGGTCTTGGCTATAAGTCCCGTAAAGACCTCCTCGCGCAGGGTTTCCTCGTCAAGCTTAAGACCCCGCGCCTCATAGCCCTTTTTATATTCCTCGCGTATATCGTCAACCTCTGCGGCAGTCGCCCCCTCGGTAGCCAGCCTGTAAAGCGCATCTCTCATCTTTGCCGTCGCCCTGTCCCATATATCGTGAGCAAGCTCGTGAACGAAAGCCGTGTCAATGGCGATCCTGCCCTTGTCGGCTTTTTTCTTTGGGTTGACAACAATAAGCCGCGTGCCGTCCTCAAAGCTCTGATAAAAGCCCTTCTCCGAGGTCTTGTCGTCGGCAATTATCCAAAGGCCCTTTCGCCAATAGCCTATCATTGCCGCCGCACGCTTCATAAAGCTCTTGCTCGCACCCGTCGCCTTTGCGCTCCGCATCATCTCGATAATAGAAAGCCTCTTTTCACGGGACATAGTATCAAAATCTTTAACCATCGCGCGAGCCTCGTTGGCTTCTGCGTCGCTATATCCTCGTTTGCTCTCCCTCTCACTCATTCCCTCGGGCTTCTCGCTCTTTATTTCCGCCTCTGCAGCCTCTTGAGCCTCACTCACGCCCTCCTGCTCACTCTCCGCCCTCTCGCTCGCCTGTGAGCCTTCCTGCGCGTTCTGTGCCGCATTCACTTTCAATCCCTCATCGCCTGCCAAAGATTTTTTATTATCTTTTTTCACCTTTTCTGTTGACTTTTCAGGATTTTGTGATATACTACTATCAGAAGGTGTATTCCACGGGCCTATAGAGCCCCTAACGGCTATTACTTTAGCTGACGGTAATACTCCTTCTTTTATTCTTCCAACATTGTAAACCGTAGCCCTCGTTCCGTTGTGTCCTATGGATAATGTGATTTTGTAATACTTTCCGTTAAAGTCTTGAAAATATACGCTCTTATACTCAAAACCGTCTTTGGCAAAATTATGCCCCTTTGCGTCGGCAACAAGCGGTTTGGTGTTTTTGGTAGAGGTCTCAGCCAACTCGTCTATATGAGCTTCAGCGTGTAGCTTCACAATAAACTCATCATCGGTCAAAGCAACTCGTTTCCCATTCTCTTCTCGATAGTTGTCTCTTGCCTTGTTGGCTGTTTCATCTTTGGTTATGGTTAACATCTCACCGTCTATTGTAGTAAGATCAAGCGATGTATTTCTTCCGAGCAGACTGTTAAAGAAATTTGTTATTTGAGATCTCTTTTCAGCAAGCGTATTACCCGTTATAATGTTTCTGCTCGCTTTTACATATGTCTTACCATCCTCCAAGACCACAATATCATACATTCTCTTGGGCTTGGAAGTAGCATTGGTATTTTCAGTGTTTTTCTGATTTCCGTTTACAGCCCCAATACCATTCTCCCCTATCTCAAGACTTCCATCCGAAAGACCCGCAAGGGTCTTTTTTACTTGCTCGGCAGAAAGCCCTTCCTTCATCATAAGATTGTTTTCGTCATATATCGCTGTGGGAGAGTACGCCATTCTAAAGCTTCCGTCCTCCGCAGGCTCTACAAGCACATATTTCCCCGACTTCGGCTCTCTGTACTGCACTGCGCTCTCTCCGTCCCAGCTTGCCGACTGCTTTGCTCTTTATATTCATCAAAAAGTCAACATAATTCACCACATAAAGTAATATAATAACTTACAAATAAATTTACGGGTGAATTATGAAAAGATCTATTGGATTATGGCAATTTATGGGGTTTGCGGTAACCTCGTTTGGCGGAACTGTTCTTCATTTTTTATACGATTGGCTTGATGAAGCGGCGTGGATTGCTCCCTTTTCGGGGGTTAACGAATCCACCTGGGAGCATATGAAGCTGCTTTTTTGGCCTATGTTCCTATACGCCATTGTGCAGTGCTTTTTCTTCAAAGAAAAGAAAATTTTCTGGTGCATAAAGCTGCGGGGAGCTTTGCTCGGACTCGCGCTCATTCCCGTTTTGTTCTACACCTATAACGGTGTTGTCGGCAAATCTCCCGACTTTATAAACATTGCGATTTTCTTTATTTCCGCCGCTATCGCGTATATTTACGAAACAAGACAGTCTAACTCACCCAAGGCCTTTTGTCTTTCTCAAAAATTGGCTTTCGGCACTCTCTGCACAATCGCCATTCTGTTTATTGTTTTTACTTTCAAAACACCAAAGCTGGAGATTTTCAAAGATCCGTTAACGGCTAATTTTGGGGTATAAAAAAATATTTTTGTAAAGATATTTACATTTTGACAAACTTGTGATATAATAAAAATAATGAAAGATTGGCCACCGGAGGCAGAGTGCCGTAGCTCTCAAATGCCGGATTAGGTGTCCGAGTGAGCTCGGGGTATTGTGTATACAATAGCCCGAGTTTTCTGTTTTGGAGGTATTATGAAAAACACAAAGGTTTCGCTTGTTCCCCTTTTAGCAGATGACCGCGAGCAATTTATCCTTGACAATCAATGGGCGTTCAAATACGGAGCGATGATGGAATTTGGAGCGCGCGACGATCATATTGACAACGACGGTGAAATTATATCCCGCAAAACCATTGAGCGTTGCATTGACGCACCCGAAAACGAAACATACCGCATAGTTGCGGACGGCAAAAAGGTGGGCGGTGTTATCCTAAAAATAAACAAAAAAACAAACCGCAATCATCTTGAGTTGTTCTTTGTTTCCCCCGACGAGCACAGCAAAGGCATTGGCTATGGCGCTTGGCAGGAAATTGAAGCCCTGCACCCCGAAACCGTAGTATGGGAAACCTGCACGCCCTATTTTGAAAAGCGCAACATTCATTTTTATGTAAACAAGTGCGGATTTCAAATAGACCAATTTTGGTGCGAATATTTTGAGCCAACACACGAAACGCCCGACAACGATGAACACGATGCCGACGAAGGCCCCGACGAAATGTTCAGATTTGTAAAGATAATGAAGCATTGATAGCTCATATTGCATATTCTATAAACAGGTGATGCCTTATAAACTATCTTGAAATAACCTCTGCCGTAACCGCCCTTGCCAACGCCATTGCCTGCAATCTTACCACAAGTGAGGTTGCCTTTGCTGCAGGAATTTTTGTTCAGCTTGGCGACACACTTGCCACCATTGCCGCCGCCAAAGCCTTATGCGAGGAGCAGGCAGAAGAAAAAAACAGCCGATGAGGAAAACCTCATCGGCATTTCTTATTTCATCAAGCCGTATCCGCCTGCATATCTGCTGACCTCGGCGGCAATTACAAAAACATTGTTCTGACAAATTTTTCTGATCTCTCTGAGCATCGCCATTGAATTTCGTCTGGGAAGCACAATAAGTATCATATTCATCTTATTGACAGAGCCGTGTCCGCTGAATACTGTATAGCCGCGGGACTTGCTGTTAAGATATTCAATAATCTTTTTAGTGTTTTCGTCATTGGCAATAAGCTGAAGGCTTGATGTTCCAAGCGCAATCTTGCCTTCAAGTGTTGAGCCGAGAAAGAGTCCTGCAGCATAGCCAAGGCAATAGAATGCCAAAAGGAACAGGTCATCGCCAAGTGTACCTATTATTGTTGAAATAACAAGACCCCATATTGCACATTCGATAAAGCCAAGCCCTGCCGCTTTAAGCTTTTGCCCTTTCACCATCATACAGGTTTTAAGTGCCTGTATTGTAATTTCTATTATCTTCGCGGCAAATACTATAAAGCAAACCGCCACAGGATGAATTGATGACAAAAATTCTGACATAATTTATTCTCCTTTACTTAACTTCATAATGAACAAAAAAGGCAGGCCTTCAGCCTACCCTTTTGTTGGTGCGGGAGACGGGAATTGAACCCGTACGATTCTCACCACACGCCCCTCAAACGTGCGCGTCTGCCAGTTCCGCCACTCCCGCGAATGCTGCCACTATTGCGACAACAATATATATTATACTCGTTTTCTCCGAAATGTCAATAGGTTTTTGAAAAATTCTTCAACTTTTTCGGGAATTTTTGAGTTTTTAATCAGCCAAAATATAGCTTTCTATTCCATAGGCGTCCAAAAGCGCCAAAACGCTATCTTTGTTGGCCTGTTCCCCGCTTGAGATGATAAGCCTCATATTATAATTTGAAATAAAATAAGCGTATTTTTCGATGGCGTCAGCAAGCCGCTCTGCAGAAAGTCCTCTCAAATCGGCAGCATAGGCATCGGCGTACCCTTCGGTAGCATTGATTATTCTTGCCGCGCCCGAGCCCTTAAGCGCAATCTCGGAAAGCACTACACAGATATTTGCCCTCTCACACTCTGCCTCTGTCAAGGCAAGGTATGCTGTAACGCTTCTTGAAAGATCGCTATCATCGGGCAGATTGAAAAGCAGAATTTCATCTATACCCGCCGCCACAAGCTCAGAGAGCAGAGCGATCTCCTCTGCCGACCTGACTATGCGCTTGCCCTGAGCGGCTTCCTTAAAGGATATTACATCGAAAAGAGCAACAGAAAGCCTTCCCCTCTCATAGATAATTCTTTCTATCTCCTCCGCCGTAACGCTTGACGCTGCCGCCACAGAAGAAGTATTACCTGTAAAGAAGGGCTTGCCCTCACTATCGTTCGCCCAAAACGCAACGGCGTTTCCGCCTACAACATCACCGACGGCACTCTTAAAGCCCTGTCTGTCATTACCCGCATCAGAAAGTGCCACGCCATTAAGTCTGTCAAGCTCTGCATAATCAGCCGCGGGCTTATCGACGCCGCCAAACTCATTAAGATTATGTCTGCCAAAGGAATTTATCTCGGACTTTTCCGCATTCTTGCCAAGAACCACGCCTGTTATAAGCGCCGAAATAATGGCAATAGCCACCACGGCAATAAAAATAAACTTAAACGAGCCCTTGCTTCCTACCCTTACAGTTCCGCGATAGCCTTTGATTTTTCTACGCTTTCGATACATCTTGCCTGTTCCTCAAATCATTCCATAGTCCAAAGGTCAATAGTTTTGCCGTATTCATTAAGCTCAAAATCAAGCTCATCGGCATACGCGCCTATTATCTCGTACATCTTACACTCAAAATAGATGCTCTTAAGGGCGTCAAGGTTATCTTCCATATAGCCCTTATTAAGCTCCATACGCTGAATGATATAAAAGCCGTCCTGTGTTTCGACCACGGGACTTACCTCTCCTATTTCAAGCTCAAACGCCGCATTCTCATATGCCTTGTCAAAATAGCCCTTCATAAAGTAATAATCACACATTCCCGTGTCCTGATTATACTTTGTTCCTATAAAGCTTGTAAGAGGCTTGCCGCCTTCTATCTCGGCACGAACATTCATAGCGTCCAAGCGGTTTTTCTCAACGCTTTCGCCTGCATCGTTACGGATAAAGATGCTCATTGTGCGGATAAATCCCTCACCCGACATTACCGCGTCGTACGCCTGCTTGTCCCACTCCTCGCTGACTACCTCATAATATCTGTAGAAGCAGCTTTCAAGAGCGGCGTTGAAGCGAAGCACCGCATCGGTCATATAGCATTCATCAAGATAAGCGATATATTTTTCCTCACCGCCCAAAGCGTCTGTAACAGCAGACACATAATTGTTGATATCCTTCTTAGTAACACTGTCGGTAGTCTTTATTTTTGCGTTCTTGAAAATATTAAGGCTTGCGTAATTCTGGCATATCTGCTCTTCTACCATATCCTCAAGCTCCTCTATATATTCACCGGTCCACAGAGAAGTGGCTTGGGAGAAAATATCCTCCCCATATTTTGCCTCAAGCGCCGCCTTGCAGGTAAGGGTGATATAACGAAGCTCATCATACCTTACATCATTTCCGCCGCAAGTACCGACAACACGAGACTCTTCTGCGGTGCTTTTTATTCCGCCTGAGCAAGAGCTTGCCAAAAGCACAAAAAGCGCAAGAACAACAGCCAAAATTCTTCTTTTCATAATTTGAAATTCCTTTCAAAGTAACATTCCAATTTGATTATACAACATTTTTGTGTCAATATTATGAATTTTTCAAATTTTTATAAAAATATTTGACTATTCCGAAAGAATATGATATACTTAATGTAACAATATGAAAGGAACTACAGGTATGGAAGGCGAATACAGCATTTCTTTGGATAAAATTATAGAGGAATTCAAGCTTGAGGTTCTTCATCTTCCCCGCCCCGCCGAGGAGATAATGATTTCAAACACCGAGGTCAACCGTCCCGGTCTTGCTCTCGCGGGATTTTTTGGGAATTTTGACGCGTCGCGAATTGAAATATTGGGAAAAGCAGAGCACAACTATCTTGACGAGTGCAACGAGCAGACCCGTATAGAAAAAATAAAGGCATTTGTTGACCACAAACCCGCCTGCATTATAATAACCACAGGTCTTGGAATAATTCCCGAGGCTATAGAGGAAGCAAAAAATCAGGGCGTTCCGCTTCTCAGGAGCAAAGAAAAAACAAGTCCCCTTATGGCGGCGCTCATTGCGTTCCTTAACACAAATCTTGCTCCCAGAATCACAAGACACGGCGTTCTTGTTGAGGTTTACGGCGAGGGTATTCTTATCCTTGGCGATAGCGGCGTAGGAAAAAGTGAAACGGCTATTGAGCTCGTAAAGCGCGGCCACCGACTTATTGCCGATGACGCGGTGGAAATAAAGAGAGTTTCGGCAAAGACCCTTGTGGGAAGCGCACCCGAGATAATCAGACACTATGTTGAGCTTCGCGGAATAGGTATTGTTGATGTTAAGCGCCTCTTTGGTATGGGTGCGGTTAAGGACACCGAAAAGATAGACCTTATAATCAATATGGAGCAGTGGGTACAGGGCAAGATGTACGACCGCCTTGGTCTTGACAGCGAGAAAATGGACATTCTCGGTATTGAAGTGCCCTCTATCACCATTCCGGTTAAGCCGGGTAGAAACCTTGCCATTATCCTTGAGATAGCGGCAATGAACAACCGTCAGAAGCGTATGGGCTACAACACCGCCGAGGAATTTAACAAAAGACTTATGGAGCAGATGGGAAATCTGCCTATGTAAAAAAGGAGCTTTAAGCTCCTTTTTTATATCTCAAAATCCTTTAAGAACCACACATCTTCCTTTTTAAGGGAAACTGTTTTTCCGTCAAGGTAGCCAAGCGCCCCTTCCTTATCGGCAAAGACAAATTTAAGCTTATAGGCATAAAGTGCCTGAAATTTGTATCCACGGCGCTTATCATCTCGGTTAACGCCGTATTTTCCGTCCCCGACAAGAGGGTGTCCGATGTGCGCCATATGAGCTCTTATCTGGTGGGTACGCCCCGTTACAAGCTCCACCTCAACAAGGCTCTCGCCCCCGCGGGACTTTATGACCTTATATTTTGTAATAATATTTTTGCTTCCGTTTACGCGGTTGTCAAAAACCTCAACCGTATTGTTGCGGCTATCCTTCCTGAGCCAACCCGTAAGAGTATCGCTCTTCTTCTTTGGCTCACCTCTGACTATGCAATAATAAAACTTTCGAATCTCATCGTTCCTTATTTTTTCGTTCATAACACGAAGCGCCTCGGCATTCTTGGCGGCTATAACTATTCCGCCTGTATTGCGGTCGATTCGGTTACACAGGGCGGGAGCAAAGGACTGCTCGCTGTCGGGATCATACTCGCCCTTTTGGCAAAGATACGCCTTTATGTGCATAATAAGGGTGTTATCCGCGCCGTCGGTGTCCTCGTGAACAAGAACGCCGGGACGCTTGTTGCAAAGCAGAATGTTCTCGTCCTCATAGCAGATGTCAAGCTTTGGAGTAATGGTCTTAAGCGACGAGGTGTCCTTTTCGGGGGAGTCGAAAAACTCCTCTTTTATGAAAAGCTGAATCTCGTCGCCCTCGCAGAGCATATAATTAGGCTCTGTTCGCTTGCGGTTGACCTTGATTTTTTTGGTTCTTACAAGCTTGTACATCATCGACATAGGCAGTCCCTTTACCGCCTTGGAGAGGAACTTGTCAAGCCTTTGACCTGCGTCGTTTTTATTTATCTTCAGTATTCTCATATAGTGCCGAAAATTCTGTCCCCCGCATCGCCAAGACCGGGTACAATATATGCCTTTTCGTTAAGTCCCTTATCAAGCGCCGCTGTATAAATAGCCACATCGGGGTGGGCTTCCTGCACAGCCTTTACGCCCTCGGGAGCGGCAACAAGACACATAAACCGAATGTTTTTGCATCCGCGCTCCTTAAGCAGACTAAGGGCGTCTACCGCAGAGCCACCTGTAGCGAGCATAGGGTCGACCACGATAACTATTCGCTCGTCTATATCGTGAGGAAGCTTGCAATAATATTCCACAGGCTTATGTGTTTCGGGGTCGCGGTAAAGACCGATATGTCCCACCTTTGCCACGGGAACTAACTTTCTTAAGCCCCCTACCATTCCAAGCCCCGCGCGAAGAATAGGCACGATTGCCAGCTTCTTTCCCGAAACCGTTTTTGCCACCATTTTTTCTATGGGGGTTTCTATGGTTACATCCTCAAGTGGAAGATCTCTGGTAAGCTCATAGCCCATAAGCATAGCTATTTCATCGAGAAGCTCGCCAAAGTCCTTTGAGCCTGTTCTTTTGTTTCTCATTATCGAGAGCTTATGCGTGATAAGCGGATGGTCAAGTATGTGAAGCTTGCTCATTACATTTCCTCTCTTTTTCTCTGATTACCATTTAATTATACTATCATTTAGCGGAATTTTCAAGTCTTTTTCGGAAAAAAGTATTTACTTGAACTTCATTTTATGATATACTATTTTATACGATTTTATGAAAGGAGATTGCATATGGCTACCTTTGGAATAATTACCCTTGGCTGCAAGGTAAATCAATATGAATCAGAGGCTATTGCCGAGCTGCTTGAAGCAAAAGGTCTTGTTCAGCTTCACAGCGAAGAGATATGCGACCTTTATATTATAAACACCTGCACGGTTACAGGCGAAAGCGACCGAAAGGCAAGACAGATGATAAGACGGGCGATATCGAGAAATCCCGATGCCTTTATCCTTGTTACAGGCTGCCTTGCCGAAACAGATGCCGAGAGCATTAAAAAAATTCTTGGTGTTGACTATGTTTGCGGAAATGCCGACAAAACAAAAATTGCCGACGCCGCGGCTTCACTTATTGACACAAGGAAGAAAAACAAAAAGGCTGTTTTTGAGATAACCGATATAAACAGCGCTCCCTTTGAGTCAATGAGCATAACAAAATTTGACCGCACACGGGCATACATAAAAATTGAGGACGGCTGCGAATCTCATTGCACCTATTGCATTATCCCCAAGGCACGCGGAAAAATACGCTCAAAGCCCTTTGCGGAAGTAATATCCGAGGTGAAAAAGCTTACCGAAGGCGGCTGCCGAGAAATTGTGCTTACGGGCATTGAAACAGGCTCATACGGACGCGACACGGGCTCGTCGCTTATCGACCTGCTTGAAGAAATCGACAAAATAGAGGGCATCGGGCGTATTCGCCTTGGCTCTCTTGACCCATCTGTTATGCGCCCCGATTTTGTCGCGAGATTAGCAAAACTCAAGTCGTTGGCGCACCACTTCCACATATCAATGCAAAGCGGAAGCAATTCTGTGCTTCGGGCTATGAGAAGAAAATACAACGCCGAAATGGCGCTTAACAGCATAGACCTTCTTCGCGCTACTATGCCCGATGTCTGCCTTACCACCGATATAATCGTGGGCTTCCCCTATGAAAACGAGGAAAATTTCCTTGAAACGGTTGAATTTGCGAAAAAAGCCGAATTTCTTATGATACACGCCTTCCCCTATTCAAAGCGCGAGGGGACGCCTGCCGCAGAAATGAGCGGACAGATAGAAAAATCGGTAAAAAAGCAGAGAGTATCAACACTTTCTGCCGTTGGAGCTGAAATAAGAAAAAGCATTTTAGAGCGCACAATAACACAAACAGGCACAGCAGAGGTGTTGTTTGAGGACTATGAAAACGGTCTTGCCTACGGACATACAGACAATTTTATAGAGGTTACTGTAAAATCCGACCGTCCCCTGCGCTCGGAGCTTCACAGGGTAAAATTCATATCCACCGACGGCAACACTATTCTTGGCGAAATTGAGGAAAGGAACTAACAATGAACGAAAAACTTCTTCACCTGTCAGGCGAGGTGTTGAAAACATCTGTTATTGATTTTTCAACTCTCAATGACAATTCTCTTTCCACGCTGACAGAGGCTCTCGGACTAAAAATGTCCCCCTCGGACCTGCACATATGCCTTAAGCACTATAAAAGCGAGCGGCTTCCCGCCCCAACCTCGGGAGAGCTTATGCTTATTGACAAGGTCTTTTCGGACAAGGAAAACAGATTATCCTCAAGGCTTATCGCCTCTTTTTCCACCAATGACAAACGCGTTGCCGAAACCTACGCAGACCTTATGTCAAGGCGCAGAGCCATCGACCCCGACCACGCGCTTCCCTGCTCTGTAACTGATTTGCTTAACATTCTTCCCGCCTTTGCCTTTGATAACAAGGACAAGGAAATGGCTTTGCTTTGCGGCAAGAACAGAGCGGCAAAAGCCGCTATGGCAGGATACAGAGGCTTTAGCTTCTCGGAGCAGTCCGACCGCGACGCGCTGATAGGAATAAAAACATACAAAAGTCAAAACACAACCCCCAATTTGGGCGATGCAATATATGCCGGGCTTAAAAGCTTTAACGATGAAGATGGCTTTGAGCAAAGGCTTGACGAATTTATTTCCTCTGCCGAGGTTGCTTCGGCAAGCAAGCAGATAGATATTCTTGAAAACGAAAGCATTATTACTCTGCTTTCGGAAAATTATGACGGAGTAAGGCTTAACCTTCAGCCATATGAGGCAAAAAGCGGCGACTATATTCCATTTGAGCTTCTTGCAAAGAGCGACTCGGGTGTAACGATATGCGCAAGCAAGCAAACCGCCGCAGATATGCTTATCGCGGCTCAGGAGCGCGGGCTCAGAGTTGTCATTCTCGGTTCTGCTAACGGCTCGTTAAAAATTGAAGCGCAATCAAGGCTTGGCAACAGGCTCACGCTTGATATAAAGCTTTTGCGCTCGCTTGGCTTCCCACGCCCCATATACTGCGAGGCTGACCGAAATGACATTCCCCAAAGCCGCGCCAAAGCCGTCAAAACAGCTGTTATAAATCAAAAGAATTACAAGCTTTGTTCATCGGAGCGATGCAACAAGGACGCCTTTACAAGCGGCTTTGAATCGGTTTTATATGCCTATTCAAAAGCGCTCCTTGGGGGTACTGATACAATATACGCGGGTGCTTACACCCTTCCGCTTACAGAGATTGACCCCAAAAGCCTCGGCACTTCTCTTGAGCTTATTCTCGGCGCTTACCGCGCGCAATGCGAGCTTGGAATATACGAGAGCTTTCACTCTGTTGAGCGCGGCGACAGCCCCTCGCTTCGTTTCCACGCCCTCACAGAGGTCAAAAGCGAAATCCCCACGAAAATCGTGGGCAAGGGAAGCTACATATATTACCTTGAGCCTCGTTTTTTGGACAACGGTCTGCCCGATTTTGACGATCTTAAGAAAATGCACCGATATATTTCCTCGCTTATAAAGGACAATATCCTGCTTTCAGCTTATCCCACAGGCAACGACCTTATCACCGCCCTTGACAGAATGAGCAAAGACACCTGCGTTGAATATGTAAGGCGCGACGAGCTGCCTGCCCGTGTTGGCGGCTTTATTATTGAAGCCACTCAAAGAATACAAGGAGCATACATCGCGAGAACAACTCCGCCAAGGTCGGAATACACCGAAGCAAACGGGGATTTTTCCCAAATCCCGGAGCAAATTGCGCTCGGCACTTGACATTTTAAGGAAATTAGTATATAATAATCAAGATGTATAAATTATTTTGAAAGGATACTTTGAAAATGACTATTTACGACGAGTTGGTTGCCAGAGGGCTTATTGCTCAGGTAACCGATGAAAACGAAATAAAGGAGCTTATAAACAACGGTAAGGCTACATTCTATATCGGATTTGACCCTACCGCTGACAGCCTTCACGTAGGCCACTTTATGGCTCTCTGCCTTATGAAGCGACTTCAGATGGCAGGCAACAAGCCTATCGCTCTTATCGGCGGTGGTACTGCAATGATTGGCGACCCCTCGGGAAGAACCGATATGCGTTCTATGATGACCAAGGAGACCATAGCTCACAACTGCGAGTGCTTCAAGGAGCAGATGAGCAAGTTTATCGACTTTTCGGAAGGAAAAGCTATGATGATAAACAATGCCGATTGGCTTCTTGACCTCAACTATATCGAGGTGCTTCGTGACGTCGGAGCTTGCTTCTCGGTTAACCGTATGCTCACGGCTGAATGCTACAAGCAGAGAATGGAGAAGGGACTCTCCTTCCTTGAATTTAACTATATGATAATGCAGTCTTATGACTTTTATTATCTTTTCGGGAAATATGGCTGTAATATGCAGTTCGGCGGTGACGACCAGTGGTCGAATATGCTTGGCGGTACGGAGCTTATTCGCCGTAAGCTCGGTAAGGACGCGTACGCTATGACAATTACGCTTCTTCTTAACTCCGAGGGCAAGAAGATGGGTAAGACACAGTCGGGCGCAGTTTGGCTTGACCCCAAGAAGACAAGCCCTTACGACTTCTATCAGTATTGGCGTAACGTTGCAGATGCTGACGTTCTTAAGTGTATCAGAATGCTCACATTCCTTCCTCTCGAGCAGATCGACGAGATGGACAAGTGGGAGGGCGCACAGCTCAACACTGCAAAGGAAATTCTCGCTTTCGAGCTTACAAAGCTCGTTCACGGTGAGGAAGAGGCGCAGAAGGCGCAGGCAAGCGCAAAGGCACTCTTTGCAAGCGGAGCTGATGCTGATATCCCCACAGCTGAGATCGCAGAGGCAGACCTTATTGACGGCGCTATTGACGTTTGCGCGTTGCTCGTTAAGGCAGGACTCGTTCCTTCGAAGTCCGAGGCTCGCCGCGCGGTAGAGCAGGGCGGAGTTTCGGCAGACGGCGAAAAAGTCACAGACACACGCGCAATGTTTACTGCTGACGTACTTAAAGCGGGAATCGTCCTCAAGGGAGGAAAGAAGAGCTTCAAGAAGGTTGTTCTTAAGTAATTGTTTAATAAAAAAAGGTGTTGCAAATGCGACGCCTTTTTTATGTTAAATAAGTTTTTTATTTTTAACATCTGTTGATAATTCGTTTTGTGTATGATATAATAAAAAAAATCATTCGAGGAAGCGGCTATGAAAAATAAAGTATATTATCAATATTTGAAAAATGACGGCGCGGAGCTTTTTACGGTAGTCTGTTTGCCGGAAGAAGAGGGAAAATTTCCAACCGTTATTATGAGAAATCCGTACGTTGATTCGGAAGAATTACTTTCGGAAAATGAAATTTGCGATCGGAAAATAACAGAGTTTTCAAAATACCTTGAAAGCGGATATGCGGTTGTTTTTCAGCATTGCCGCGGAAGAGGAAAGAGCAGCGGAGATTGCATACCATATATTTATGAGCGTGAGGATGGCTTGCTTTTGCAGAATTGGATAAGGAATCAGCCATTTTACAACGGTGAATT
>JAZRHS010000007.1:0-6816 GCA_045644865.1 Eubacteriales bacterium
CCGATAGGCAGGGCTATCTCAAGAAGTCCTATGTCTGTACCCGCAACGCCGTTTACTATTCCGATAAAAAAGTCGGTATATTTGAAGAACAGAAGCGCCGAAAGTCCGATAACTACCGACGATATCATAAAGACCTTACACCATTTTGTGCCTCTGTATCTCTCTATCAAAAGTCCGTGGATATATGCCGACAGAGATGAAACTATCATCAGCACCACATATATCGGTTCTCCGTAAAAATAGAAGAACAGGCTTGCCGCAAGCAGTACGAGATTTTTGAACCTAAAGGGTACTGCAAAGTACAGTACGATTACCGCGGCAAAGAAATAATATAAAAAGCTTACACTTGAAAAAAGCATTTTTACCTCCCGATTATTAATTTTAAGCAAAAACGACGCGAATACCGACAATTCGGTGTCCGCATCGTCTGGCTAAAGGCGGTGAATTACTCCGCCAAAACAAGATTTGCTCTGTATTCCTCGGCGAAGCACTCAACTACAAGCAGCATTTCGCCCGAACGGTTCTTTATTGTCATTATGCTCTCCCCTGCACTCTCTCCTTGGGGTATTTCCCAAAACAGGGTTACAAGACCTTCCATTCTCGCCTTTTTACCGATGTCTTCATAGCTACCGTCAGCATTCTTTACATAAATGCTTCCGCTCTCTGTTTTTATCTCTGTCTTTCCGTCAAATTCAAAGGTGAATTCTGCTCCAACGCATCCGTTTGGCATAGTGGCATACTCATAATATTCATAGCTCTGTTCGGCTACTGTAAGCACTCTGCTCTGCAAGGACGACGGAGTAATAAACTCACCTGTCTGCGCGTAGGCAACAGACACATTTCCGTCCTCAAGACCGCCAAATGGCAAAAAGCTAAGGCAGCACACAAGAAGCATACACGCCACCGCGCCCGAAAGCACGGGTCTTATGCGAGCATACACACTTCTTCTTGCTCTCTGCTCGGACACCGCGGCAACTCTGTACGCCAACCTGTCCTTAAAGCCATCTGTCGGCTTGATCTTTTTGTATTCATTTACAACATTTCTGTCAAGCATAGCACCTTCTCCTTTCTGAAGACTTTCGGTTCTTATACTCTATAAAACAAATAACTTTCCCACCTATGAAATCGGGTCAAGCTTCTCCCAAAGAAGCTCCCTGCCCCTTGACAGCCTCATTTTAACGGCTGACTGAGTAAGTCCCAAGCCCTTTGCCACATCGGCAACGCTCATCTCCTCGAGATAATGAAGTACAAAAACGCTTCTGTATTTTTCGGGCATCGAAAGTATTGAATTAAGTACCTCGCCGTCCGAGCCGTCCACCCCGTAGTCCGCAAGCTCGTTTATCTCGTCAAGAGCCACCGAGCTTCTGACAGTCCGCTTTCGCATAACATCCTTACAATGGTTGGATGTAACACGCAAAAACCACGCCTTTTCGTGTTCCCTGTCATTAAAGACCTTTGGGTCGGCAAAAAATTTCAAGAATACATCCTGTACCGCATCCTCCGCGTCCTCCCTGCTTCTTAGCATTGAATAACAAACGCGGAACAGCATTTCCCCGTACCTATTATATAGAGTTTCAAAATCCGTCGGTTCGCCCTTGGGCTTTCCGAGAAATGGCAGATCGTGCATTTGTCCGTTCCTTTCCGAAGCATTTTTTCAGGGTGCTTCGATGAGGAAGAATCACACATCTTACACCCTTAACACGCATGGGGTCAATAAAAGGTCACAATTTTTTTCAAAAAGAGTAAATGAGGTCGGCTAAAAGCCCCTCGTTATTTGAGCAAAGGCATCTTTCGCTTATTGCCTTAACCGCATCTATGGCATTTGCGGGACAAACCGACACATCTGCCTTTTTAAGCATTTCAATATCATTTTCGTTGTCGCCGCACACATAAAGGGTCAGCTCCTTGCCCTTTTGCCTGTAATAATCCTTAAAGGTATCAATCAAAATCGACTTATTCACGCCCTTCATCTGAAGCTCAAGAAGCGTGGGACGCGAACGGTTATATTCAAAAACATCGGGAAATTTCTCCCTTAAAAGCCCCTCTGTTCGGACAAGCTCACTTGCCTCGTCCTCAAAGCATAATTTATACCAGTTTTCTGTATTCCATTCACAATAAGGAATCTCCACATAAGAAGTTATACCATATGAGAGAAGCAGATCTCTTCCACGCTTGTCCACCGAGTCAACAATATATCCCTGTGGGTCGCAGCCCCTGACAAAGCCGTAAAAGCCCTGACCGAGTACAAACTCTACAGCACTTGCCACAAGAGCCTTATCCATAAAGCTTTCCTTGAATATTCTTCTCTCCCCGAAATCATAAAAATATGTTCCGTTGCACATTATGGCGGGGGCGTTTACAAGGTCATAAACACCCTTTACCGTTTCTTCAATGTTAAAGTGCATTCTGCCTGTAGCAAGCGAAAAAAGTCCGCCCTCGCTTTTGAAATATTCGATAGCCTCTACATTCCTGTCCACCATTTGCGCCCTGTCGGCAAGAAAAGTGCCGTCAAGGTCGGTAAGTATGGCAATATTATCAAATCTACCCATTTTACTCCACAATTTACAGAACCGTTTTTTCTAATTTTTCAATAAGCTTTTTCATATAATCGGGAAGCTCACACTCAAAGCGCATTCTCTCCCCGCTTTTGGGGTGAGTAAGAACAAGCTCCTTGGCGTGCAGACATTGACCAAAAAGAAGGTGCTTATTTGCCGCCTCAAACTGCGTTTTTCCGCCGCCGTACACAAGGTCGCCCATAAGAGGGTGTCCGCGATACGCCATATGTACGCGTATCTGATGTGTTCTTCCTGTTTCAAGCTCGCATCTGACCAAGGAAAAGCCCTTGTATCTTGCAAGCACTGTGTAATGAGTAACAGCGTTTCGGGCAGTTCCCTGTCCCGCTTTAAGCACCGCCATTTTTTTGCGGTCAACAGGGTGTCTGCCTATGGGGGCGTCCACCGTTCCGGCGTCCTCTGCAAAGCTTCCTGTAATTATAGCGTAATACACACGACTAACCGCATGTACCTTAAGCTGCTCGGAAAGCGAATTGTGCGCTTCGTCATTTTTAGCCACAACCAACAATCCGCTTGTGTCCTTGTCAATTCTGTGGACTATACCGGGGCGCAACACACCGCCGATTCCCGACAGGCTGCCCTTGCATCTGTAAAGAAGCGCATTTACAAGAGTTCCGCAGGGATTGCCCGCCGCAGGGTGAACCACCATACCGCAGGGCTTATTTACCACAATTATATCATCATCCTCGTACACAACATCAAGAGGAATATCCTCGGGCTCTGCACGGTCGGACTCGGGCTCGGGAAGAATTATTTCAAGCACATCACCTGCCCGAAGCTTATAATTCTTTGCAACGCTCTTACCGTTTACAGCTACATCCTCGCTCTCAACAAGCTTTGCAGCCGCCGAGCGAGTTAGCTTGGTATTATCGGCAATATAGGCGTCTATCCTCTTTCCCGCGTCCTCGGACGCTACATTCAAAACAACACTATCTTCCATATCAGCCATCGTTATCAGTTGTCCTTGCCTTCTTGTCTTTTTCCTCTTTTATAATGTCAATAAACAAGTATACAAAAAGGATTGCAGCTCCGACGCACACAAAGGCATCGGCTACATTAAATATCCAATACCACAGATTGGGAAAAGCACAAAAATCCAAAAAGTCAACCACTGTACCGTTGCCAAACCCCTCGCCGTAGAAAAGGCGGTCTATCATATTTCCAAGTCCGCCCCCCGCCACCATAGACGCGGGAATATAAATAAGCTTCTGTGTGGGTCGGTATTTCACAAGATAAAAAATTATCGCCGCAATCATAACGGTGGAAATTATCATAAACACCCAACGGTTATTGCTAAAGCTGCCAAACGACGCGCCGGGGTTTCGTATATAGGTAAAATGAAATACATTTTTGATAAAGGGTATAGACTCCCCAAGCTCCATATTAAGCATAACCGCCCATTTTGTAGCCTGATCGAGAGCAACAACGCCCAAAATTATCAACAAACTGATTATGAACATAAAAACCTCTTAAAATTAGGGACTGTTTTGCGCAATGGCAAACCAGGATATAAAATCTGATTTCAACACAAAACAGTCCCATTGTTGGGCTAAACGCCCTATAAATTGCGGATTATCCGCTTTTTAGCCTTCTATAACAGCCTTACATCTCAAACAGATGAAGCCGCCGTCCTCGGTTTCCTCGCCCTCGGTGGAGTAAGCCCAGCATCTGTCGCACTTGTGGCCGTCAGCCTGCTCAACAAGGATAGCGATACCCGACTCGGTTTCAGCAAACGCCTTTTCGTCAGCCTTGCCGTTAACAACGCTTACACCCGAAGCGATGTAAACAGTAGCAAGCTCGCTCTCAAAACCGCGAAGAAGCTCGTAAATATCAGCATTCTCTGCGTAAATAGTAAGCTTTGCGTCAAGCGACTTACCGATAAGCTTGTCAGCGCGGGCAATCTCAAGAGCCTTCATAACATCATCGCGAAGCTCGAACTGCTTGTCCCAATTAGCCACAAGTTCGGAGAAGCTATAAGCCTCGTTATATTCGGGCATATCGTTAAGGAACACGCTTTCCTTCTTGTCGGACGCCGAGTGAGGCATTACCTGCCAGATCTCCTCGCCTGTAAACGCGATAAGAGGAGCAACAAGCTTTGTGAGTCCGTTAAGAACGATGTACATAGCGGTCTGCGCCGATCTTCTCGCAAAGCCGTCCTGCTTTCCTGTATAAACTCTGTCCTTTGTGATATCAATATAGAGCTTGGAAAGGTTTATGGTGCAGAAGTTATTGATTTCGTGGTACACGATATGGAACTCGAAATCATCATAAGCCTTACGGCAAACCTTTACAAGATCGTTGAACTTGGCAAGTATCCACTTGTCTATTTCATACATTTCCTCAACCTTTACAGAATCTGTATCGGGAGCGAAATCGTTAAGGTTAGCCATAATGATTCTTGCGGTGTTTCTTATCTTTCTGTAAGCCTCGGAAAGCTGCTTGAAGATATTGTCCGAAACACGGACATCAACCCTGTAATCGCTGGAAGCAACCCAAAGTCTTACAAGGTCTGCTCCGTACTTGGAGATCATTTCCTCGGGAGCGATAGAGTTACCAAGCGACTTGTGCATTGCCTTACCCTCGCCGTCAACTACCCAACCGTGGGTAAGAACAGCCTTGTAGGGTGCGCCTTCGCCCTTTGCGCCAACTGCGGTAAGAAGCGATGACTGGAACCAGCCTCTGTACTGGTCTGCGCCCTCAAGATAGAGGTCTGCGGGCCACTTCTGCTCGGGGTTGTTCTCTATTGTAGCAAAATGGCTGGAGCCCGAGTCAAACCAACCGTCAAGGGTGTTTGCTTCCTTATCGAACTCTGCGCCACTGCAATGAGGACACTTGTAGCCTGCGGGAACAAGCTCGGAAGCATCAAGGTCATACCAGCAGTTAGAGCCCTTTTCGCCAAAGAGCTTAGCAATATTTTCTATAGTTTCGTCATTACAAATAGGCTTTCCGCACTCCTTGCAGTAAACAACAGGAATAGGAAGACCCCAATGACGCTGACGAGAGATACACCAGTCCGCACGGTCGCGTACCATCTGCTTGATACGGTCGCCGCCCCATTCGGGAAGCCACTGTACATTCTCACAAGCCTTTACCGCCTCGTCCTTAAACGCCTCAACCGAGCAGAACCACTGAGGTGTTGCACGGAAGATAATAGGATTCTTACATCTCCAGCAGTGAGGATACTCGTGCTCGATCTCCTGACTTGCGAAAAGCGCGCCGCTTTCCTTCATATCATTAAGAATTGCCTCGTTGGAGTCGGCATAGTACATACCCGCAAATTTTCCTGCGTCCTTGGTCTGATAGCCCTTATCGTCAACAGGAACGATTATTTCTATATTATATCTGCGGCAGGTAACATAGTCATCAGCACCAAAGCCGGGCGCGGTATGAACGCAGCCTGTACCGCTGTCCATAGTTACATAGTCGGCATTTACAACAACACTCTCGCGGTCGATGAAGGGGTGAGCCGCCTTCATAAACTCAAAGTCAGCGCCCTTTCTCTTTGCAACAACCTCGTAGCTCTCAATACCGCCCTCTTCCATTGTCTTGGGAAGGAGCGCCTCAGCAACGATGTAGCACTCGCCGTTGTCAGCCTTTGCCACAACATAATCCTCAACAGGATTAAGGGCAATGGCAAGGTTTCCGGGAAGTGTCCAGGTAGTGGTTGTCCATATAATAAAGTAAGTATTGTTAATATCGCAAACAGAGGAAAGAAGTCCCTTATCGTCCTTTACTCTGAACTTAACATAAATAGAAGTACACTTATCGGTCTGGTACTCAATTTCGGCCTCAGCAAGGGCAGTTTCGTCCTTGGGACACCAATAAACGGGCTTAAGACCCTTGTAGATGTAGCCTTTCTTGTACATTTCACCAAAAACTCTTACCTCGCGAGCCTCAAAAGAGGGGTTCATTGTAAGATAAGGCTTTGCCCAGTCGGCGTGAACACCAAGACGGATAAACTGACCCATCTGAATATCAACAAAGTCCTGTGCGAACTTGTGGCACGCGCTTCTGAACTCGGAAATTGACATCTTCTTGCGGTCAAGCTTGCTCTTCTTGATAATAGCGCTTTCAATAGGCATACCGTGGTTGTCCCAACCGGGTGTAAAGGGCACCTTGTAGCCGCCCATAGCCTTGGACTTGTTTATAAAGTCCTTAAGTATCTTATTCATTGCAGTACCCATATGGATATTGCCGTTTGAAAAGGGAGGTCAAGTCGGAGGCCAAGCGGTCATAGGAAGAC
>JAZRHS010000008.1:0-7721 GCA_045644865.1 Eubacteriales bacterium
TCTCTTCCTTGGGAGTCTTGTTAAGCTTAAGACCAAATGCCATATTCTCATAAACAGACATATGGGGGTAAAGAGCGTAGTTCTGGAAAACCATCGCGATCTTTCTATCCTTGGGAGCAACATCGTTAACAAGACGGTCGCCGATGAAAAGCTCACCCTCCGAAATCTCCTCAAGACCTGCTATCATACGGAGAGTTGTTGTCTTACCGCAACCTGAAGGACCAACAAGAACAAGGAACTCCTTATCCTTAACCTCAAGGTTAAAGTCGGATACCGCAGTAACTCCGCCGGGATATTTTTTGTAAATGTGTTTAAGTGACAAGCTTGCCATTTAGTGTTTCCTCCTTAATGAAAACCGAATATTCTAAAATTAGTTAACAAATTTATACAAGTAATATTATAACAAATTTTCGCAGAAAATAAAAGATGTTTATTTCCCAAAATTTAAGGTTAATATTTGGGCAGTTTGCACAAATACAACTATAATTTAGCGTCATCAGGCAATTTCTTCCCGACTAAATTCAAGATATTTCACCTTCATTTGCCTCTTTTGGGTAAATTAAATTTACACAGCTGATGTTATTCGGGCTTCATAGTAAGCGAAATTCTCTTTTTAGCCACATCAACCGAAAGCACTCTTACGCTGACAACATCTCCCACAGAAAGAACATCCGAGGGGTGCTTGATAAATTTGTTGGAAATCTGGGATATATGAACAAGACCGTCCTGATGCACACCGATATCAACAAACGCGCCAAAGTCTATTACATTTCTTACAGTGCCTGTAAGAGTCATTCCGGGCTTAAGGTCAGCCATATCAAGCACATCATCACGAAGCACGGGCGCGGGAAGGTCATCACGAACATCTCTGCCGGGTTTTTCAAGCTCGGATATAATATCTGCCAAGGTGGGCTCACCCACTTCAAGCTCCTTTGCAAGTCTTGATATGCCGTAATCCGCCGATTTTTTCTTTATTTCGGGTATTCCGCCGTTTTTCACATCATTTGCGGTATATCCGAATTTTTCAAGCAGCTTTTCTGCTATCTCATAGGATTCGGGATGAACGCCTGTATTGTCAAGAGCCACCTTTGAGTCGGGTACACGAAGGAAACCTGCGCACTGCTCATAAGCCTTTGCGCCAATTCTCGGCACTTTAAGGACCTGACTTCTTGAGATGAACTCTCCGTTCTCTTCCCTGTATTTTACAATATTTTTAGCCATT
This sequence comes from Eubacteriales bacterium, assembly GCA_045644865.1. Classification (GTDB taxonomy): domain Bacteria; phylum Bacillota; class Clostridia; order Oscillospirales; family CAG-272; genus RGIG8775. The sequence goes on from JAZRHS010000008.1 coordinate 1,223, forward strand.
GTAAGATTTATTCCCGCAATATAGGAAAGCAACGAATATGAAGCGGTATTAAGGTCAACACCAACGCTGTTAACACAGTCCTCAACCACTCCGCCAAGCGCACCGTCAAGTCTTGCGGGCTTCATATCGTGCTGATACTGACCTACGCCTATGGAGCGAGGCTCGATCTTTACAAGCCCCGCCAAGGGGTCCTGAAGTCTGCGGGCAATAGAAACCGCCGAGCGCTGCATAACATCAAATTCAGGGAATTCCTCTGCCGCAAGCTTTGACGCGGAATAAACCGACGCTCCCGCCTCGCTTATTACTATATACTTTACATCTCTGTCGATTTCCTTAAGAAGGCCGGAGATAAATATCTCGCTCTCCTTTGACGCAGTACCGTTACCGATAGCCACAATATCGACATTGTGCGCAAGTATCATTCTCCTAAGAATTCGCTTTGCTTCCTCAATTCTGCCCTGTGATTTTGTGGTAGGATAAACCACAGCGGTATCTATAACCTTACCTGTTTTATCTACCACCGCGGTCTTACATCCGTTGACATAACCGGGGTCAAAGCCAAGTACCGTCTTTCCCTTCAAGGGCGACTGCATAAGAAGATGCTTAAGATTATCAGAGAAGAGCTTTATAGCTCCCTCGCAGGCGTTATCAAAAAGATCTGAACGGATCTCGCGCTCCACAGAGGGCGCGATAAGTCTGTCGTAGCTATCGTCGATAGCCGCAGTTATATGATCTCTTGCAGGGCTCTTTGTACCCTCAAGCATCTGATTATAAAGATATCCGAGAATAAGGTTAGGATCAACGGTAATGTCAACCTTAAGGAACTCCTCCTTTTCTCCGCGGTTTATCGCCAGAACTCTGTGAGAGGGTATCTTATTGACCTTTTCATTGTAGTCATAATAGGGGGCGTAAACCGAGTCGTCCTCCTTTGCGCCCTTTGATACAACAAAGCCGTACTCAAAGGTAAGGCGGCGAATCTCTTTTCTGAACTCGGCATTATCCGAAACCATCTCGGCAATAATATCTCTCGCTCCCGCAAGAGCCTCCTCTGCTGACGCAACACCTTTTTCCTCATCAACATACGCCTGTGCAAGCACCTCAAGAGGCGCTTCATAAACCTCAAGCTGCTTCATAAGGAGCTCGGCAAGGGGTTCAAGTCCCTTTTCTCTTGCAACAGATGCCCTTGTCTTTCTGTGAGGTCTGTAGGGGCGGTAAATATCGTCAACCTCTGTTATTGTCTTGGCATTATCAATAGCAGCCACAAGCTCGTCTGTAAGCTTACCCTGACCGTCGATAAGTGCCTTGACCTCTTCCTTTCTCTTTTCTATATTTCGAAGGTAGGTAAGTCTGTCTACAAGATCACGCAAAAGCGTATCGTCAAGACTTCCCGTTACCTCCTTACGGTATCTTGCAATAAAGGGAATGGTGTTTCCCTCGTCAACAAGGTCAACTGTATTTTTGACCTGCTCCTCCTTGAGCTTGAATTCTTCAGCCAAAGCCTTAATAATATCCATTTTTTTCTCCGTTCTGCCGAGATACGGCAATTATTTTTCACAATGCCTCTCAAGGCTCTCTATTTCTTCTTGGGTAAGGTAACGCCACTCGCCGCGTCCAAGCGACAGGTCGCGTTCAAGTGGACCAAAGGTCAATCTCTCCAGCTCGGTTATTTTATTTTTAACCGCTTCAAGCATAAGCTTTATCTGATGATACTTACCCTCGGTTATGGTTATCTCGCCCTCGGTTCTTGATGAAAAAAGCTTTATCCTTGCAGGCTTTGTAAGATAACCGCCCGCAATGTAAACGCCATTCTCAAGCTTTGACACATCCTCATCGGACAGAGGACGCTCACACTTAAAGCCGTAGGTTTTTGACACATGGTTCTTGGGCGCAAGCAGCTTATGGCCAAGCTCTCCGTTATCTGTAAGAAGCATAAGCCCCGTGGTGTTTTTATCAAGTCTTCCACAAGGAAAAAGCCCGATGCCGCGAAGCTTTTCGGGCAAAAGCTCAAGCACGGTTTTATCGTTTCCGTCCTCGGTTGCGCTGACATAGCCTTGTGGCTTATTCAGCATTATATAACTGTATTTTCTATAAACCACAGGCTCTCCGCAGAATACAACAACATCTTTTTCGGGGTCTATATGCTTGGCGGCGTCCTTACAAGGAACTCCGTTTACAAGCACTCGTCCGCAGCGCGCAGCCTTGCCCGCTTCGCTTCTTGTTGCCGTTGCGGTAGCCGTAAGAAATTTATCAAGTCGCATTTTTAATCCTTTGCCATAGCGACGAACATTGCCGTCATATTTGAGTACGCCTTTTCATTTCCCGAATTACCAAAAACATAGGGCAAGCAAAGGCACAAAACAGTATCCTCGGGAAGCATCGAAAGCTTCTCCGAATTTTTATACAGAGGTGTATCCGAAAGCCTTATTCCGTACTCGTCCATAGCCGAGGATGGAAGCTCCGCAAAAACCGCCGAAAGCTTTTTAAGTCTTCCCGCTTCAACAAGCTTATAATAAAGCGAAGGGTCAAGCATCAAAATAGCGCACTCACCCGTCAGCATATAATTGTTGTAGGTCTGAAGCTGATTTGAAAAATAACTTCTGTTAACTATTGCGCTGCCGTCGCTGTTAAGCTTCTTTTCGTATTCAAGTATCTGCTCCTCGGTCATAACATTGTATGTAACAATATTAGTGTACTTCTCCCCGTTGCCGTCAAAATCGGCGGGCATTACAAGGTTAAGCTCGGCTCTCACCCCCTCAAGGGCTGTCGAGGTATAAAGATAGGGTCCCGCATACATAACCGTAACATCTTCCTTTTCCTTGCCACAGGATTGCGCTATGCAAACAGATAGAATAAGCACAACAACAAGCGCCACGATTACGGGGATTTTATAGTAAAACCAAAAGTTATCAAGCTTTTGTAGGAACGGACTCTTAATATGTATATCCGACTCTGTGTATTTTTCCTTCATATATTCTCCAAATTTAATAACGGCGAGGGTTTCCCTCGCCGTTTGTTATTTTACGGAACGGCTGTTATCAGTCGATCTGCTTCATTGTCGGGAACAACAATACATCTCTTATAGACGCGCTATCGGTAAGTAGCATTACAAGTCTGTCGATACCAAAGCCAAGTCCGCCTGTAGGAGCCATACCGTATTCAAGTGCGGTAACATAGTCATAGTCAACCTGAGCAGTAGTGTTGGGATCTTCGGCGCGCTTTGCGGCAACCTGCTTCTCAAATCTCTGCTTCTGATCGATGGGGTCGTTAAGCTCGCTGAAGGCATTTCCAAACTCTGTAGCGTTAATGAAATACTCAAAACGCTCTGTGAAGGCAGGCTCATCCGCCTTGCGCTTTGCAAGGGGGCTGTTTTCCACGGGATAATCGTAGATAAATGTAGGCTGAATAAGCTTTTCTTCAACAAACGCGTCGAAAAGCTCAACAAGAACCGCACCCTTTGTAGCATTTGCGGGAACTTCAATATGCATCTTCTTTGCGCATTCTCTTGCGTCCTCGTCGGTAGCCCATTCGTAGTAGTCGCAGCCCGAATACTTCTTAACCGCCTCTACCATTGTAAGACGCTCCCACTGTCCCATATGGATTTCCTTACCCTGATATGTTATATCAAGAGAACCGCAAATTCTCTCGGCAAGAAGCTTATAAAGCTCCTCAACAAGATCCATCATTCCCTTGTAATCTGTGTATGCCTGATAAAGCTCAATGGTAGTAAACTCGGGATTGTGCTTTGTGTCCATTCCCTCATTTCTGAAAATGCGTCCTACCTCGTAAACTCTGTCCATACCGCCAACGATAAGTCGCTTAAGGTAAAGCTCGGTTTCGATACGAAGGAACATATCCATATCAAGTGTGTTATGGTGAGTCTTGAAGGGTCTTGCCGATGCTCCGATTTCAAAGGGAGTAAGTATAGGTGTATCAACCTCAAGGAATCCCTTGCTGTCAAGATAGTTTCTTATCTCCTTAAGGATAAGGCTACGCTTGATAAAGGTATCCTTTACCTCGGGATTAACGATAAGGTCAACATATCTCTGACGGTAACGAAGGTCTGTATTTGTAAGACCGTGGAACTTCTCGGGAAGAGGAAGAAGCGACTTGGAGAGAAGCTCGATATGCTTAACATGCACCGAGATCTCGCCGCGGCGTGTTCTGAAGGCAAAGCCTCTGATACCAACGATATCGCCGATATCCCACTTTTTATACTGCTCAAATACTTCCTCGCCAACCTCGTCTATCTTGATGTAGCACTGAATTCTGCCCTTTCCGTCAGCAACATCGATAAAGTTAGCCTTACCCATATCGCGGCGGCTCATAATACGGCCTGCAATAGCTACATCCTTATTCTCGTAATTCTCAAAATCTTCCTTTATCTGAACCGAATAGGTATCAAAATCAAACTTAACCTTTTCGTAGGGGTTCTGGCCCGCATCTACAAGGTCCCTGAGCTTTGCGCGTCTTATACGAAGTATCTCGTTAAGATCCTGTTCCTCATTCTCAATCTGTACTGTATTTATTTCTGCCATTTTCTTATCCTTTCAAAAAGTTATCTTCTTGAAACCTCAAGTATCTCAAGAACAATTATGCCTCCGGGAGCAACAACCTCAACCTTGTCGCCGGCTCTCTTACCGTTAAGCGCGCTTCCTACAGGCGACTCAACAGAAATCTTGTTCTCAAAGGGGTTGGTTTCGTTTGAACCAACTACATGATATACGATTTCCTCATTTTCAGCCTTGTCAAGAACCTTAACAACAGAGCCGATATTTACAACAGATGTGTCAAGAACAGACTCGTCAACGATCTCTGCGTTTTCAATAAGAGCCTCAAGCTCTGCGATACGGGCTTCTACCTTAGCCTGCTCATTACGAGCTTCATCGTACTCGGAGTTCTCGGAAAGGTCACCAAAGGAACGAGCTACAGCGATAGCTTCCTTTACCTGCTCGCGTTTTTCGTTTTTAAGATAGTTAAGCTCGTTTACAAGCAGATCGTATCCCTGTTGAGTATAACTCTGTTTTGTCTTTGCCATAATATGCTCCTTCTCCGACGGCTATTTCACGCGGTCGTCGGTCGCGAATTTTTACTTTTCAAATTGATTTATTGCCGTTTCAAGCCAAGCGTTATCATCGCTTGAATCCACGGTTATATGAGGTGTGATTCCCACGCCGTCATAATTCTCTCCGCAAGGCGGAAAATATACATTGGTTGTTATTTTTATACCGCCGTCATATCCCATATAGGAAAGCGGATAAATTGTCTGCATCGTTCCCTTGCCATAGGTCTTTTCACCAACGATCACCGCAAGGTCATAATCTCTGAACACAGCGGTCAAAAGCTCGGCGGCGCTTGCCGTATTACGGTCTACAAGCACAACAAGCTCTGTCGCCTTGAACATTCCGATCTCATCCACCGATACATCACACGAAGAATAATTTTCTGCGTAAGCGCGCTCCCGCACACTCTCAACAGTCTTATTTCCCCGATTATCCTCGGTGCTTATAATTACATCTCCTATGTCAAGGAAGTAGCTTGCACAGGCAACCACCGAATTAAGATCTCCGCCCGGATTGCCGCGCATATCTAAAATTATCCTGCTTATTCCCGCCGCACCTAAAGAATTGAACGCGGTTTTCATAAGCTGGGGTGTTCTCAAATCAAAGCGGGAAATTCGTACTATTCCCACCAAAGGCTGGCTTTCGCAAACCTCATAAGAAACCGAATTTATATCCACACTGCGGCGTGTCATTGTAAACTCAAGCTTCTCGTAATCTCCGTTTTCTCCTCTGAGCACCGATATTTTAATCTCTGTTCCTTCCTCGCCCTTTATTTTCGAGGAAATAACATCCAAGCCAACATCGTCGGTAAATATCTCACCGTCAGCGGTAAAAACAGAATATATTATATCGTCCTTAAGAAGCCCTGCTTCCATCGCGGGCGATGACTCGTATACTTCAACTATTTTGATAAGCGAAAGACTTTTATCGAGGTATATTACATCTTCGGGAGTTATTGACACTCCTATGCCCACAAATCTACCCTCGTTGTCCTCGTTCAGTGCCTTAAAATCCTCACTGTTATAATACTGCGCATATCTGTCGCCCGTGCCTGAAACATAGGCCTTAAGTGCTGCGTCCAGCATTTGGTCGTGATCGGGCTCGTAATAAGAAAACCTGTCTATATACTGGTCAAGCACCTCAAATTTACCGTATTTGCTATCTTCCGCAAGGAAAAAATACCTTGCGGTAAAAAAGAAGGTAAAAAGAACAGACAAGGCAATAACCGCCGCAAAGGCAAGTACAAGATAGCCTATTCTCTTTTTTGAGAAAGAAGCTTTGCTTTCTTCTCTCTTTTCAAGCTCAAAATTTTCCTGCATCAAAGGACTCCCAAAACAGCTTTATCAATTACACAAGCGAAACAAACGCCCGGCGCTTGCTTCGCTTATTATGTATTATTAGAACTTGCCCGGCTTGGAGTTAAGGTACTTCTTAACCAT
>JAZRHS010000009.1:0-14015 GCA_045644865.1 Eubacteriales bacterium
TGTCAAGCGCCTCGCGGATGTAGGGAGCAAACAGCTCCTTGGTGCAGAACTGGCAGGAGTCGTCAAACACGAGAAGCATTATTCCGTGCTCCGAGCCCTCGTCGTTGTATTCGCCCGACATATGTTCAACCACCGATTTTATGTCCTTTTTTGAAAGACCCAAAACCTCCGAAAGCTTTTCGTAGGTTACGGGGTGTCCTGCGGCGTAGAGGATAGCCTCAATAGCCGCTCTGATATTTTTTATCTGTTCGATCTGCTCATTCATCGGTCTTGCCCTCGCTTTCCTTGTTATCGTCCCATTCGGATATGGGCGGCAGCTCGTCGGGAACGTATCCGTCGTTTATCTCAAACACCATTCCCATACTGTCCTTTTGTTGTTCGTCGGAATTGACTATGTTTATTTTTCGGGTCTTGATAAGCTCAAGCACGCCTATAAATATCGCTATCATAGCGGGAAGCGAAACCGAGTCGAGAAGAAGCGACTCAAGCGAAGCCTTCTGCTTTTTCTCAAGGTGGTCGAGAATGCCGATTATCTTTATTTCAACCGGCACAATGGGCTTGCTTATCATAGGCGAGAAGGGCTCCTTGCTCTTTGCGCGCTCGGCTATGGCGTTGTAGTCCATAATACGCCTTGCGGCAAGGCAGAGCTGTTCTACGTCCTGCTCGGCAACGAAGGTCTTGTCCACCGAAATTTCGTCGGTGTCCTTTACCATACGTCCGCTGTAGGCAACGTACATTGGCGAAAGTACCAGAGCCGCCGCCTTTGCCTGTTGATATTTGATAAGAGCATCGGCAAGCTGTTTTCTCGGGTCCTCGTCAACCTCCTCGTTGCGCGGCAGAAGCATTTTGCTTTTGATAAGCATAAGCTCGCTCGCCATAAGGATAAATTCGCTTGCAAGGTCAAGGTCAAGCCGTTGCGCCTCGTCTATATATTCCATATACTGATCGAAAATCAGCACGATGGGAATATCCTCGATATTAACTTTGTTTTTCTTGATAAGTGAGAGAAGCAGGTCAAGAGGGCCTTCAAACTCCTCTATCCTGTAAGTCAGTTCAGCCATAAAAATGCCTTTCGTTTTTATGATATCAGAGCTCTTTGAATATATATGAGAATCAATTTAAGAGAGGTGTTTGCCGTATTATCGCCCGAAATGCCGAAAATGCGCATAATCAGCGAGGCAAGTCCCGAGGTCGCCCCCGAAACTATACCGCTTAAGAAGGGGGTAGTCCAGAGAAGGGCGAGGATAACTATCATAATTATTCTCTCGTAACGCATTATTTTGAAATAAAGGTTTACGGGAAGGAAGGTGTAGGCTATGCGCGAGCCGTCAAAGGGCGGTATGGGAATAAGATTGAATACCGCAAGGCTTATGTTAAGCACAACACCGATATAAAGCACATAGGTAAGCACCGCCATTATCTTGAATGATGAGGATACCTCGCCTGTGCCCTCAAGGAGTATTCTTAAAACTGAGGAGAGGTCGCCTGTAAAGCTTCTTTCGACAAGCAAAAGCTGAACTCTGAGAAGTCCCGCGAAAAGCACCGAAAGCAAAATGTTTGATACAGGACCTGCCGCCGCGGTAAGCGCCATATCCCGTCTTGGTTTTTTGAAGTGTCTTGAGTTAACGGGAACAGGCTTTGCCCAGCCAAAGTGGAAGAAAACCATACATAAAAATCCCAAGGGGTCTAAATGCTTTAAGGGGTTTATTGTAAGCCTTCCGAAGTTGTGCGCGGTGGGGTCGCCTAATTTGTATGCCATAAGTCCGTGGCTTGCCTCGTGTACCGAGAGGGCAAGGAGAACTATTGGCAACGAGAGAATATAGGGTATTATATTGTTGAACATATATAGCCTTTCTTAAAGCTTGATTTGGGTGAATTTTGAGATTTCACGCCAAAGCTCGTTTCTGCCCTCGTTTTTAAGCGAGGAGTAGGGAACTATGGGCGTACCCTCTTTTACCGAAGGATGTCCTGTAATTGCGGCAAGATGCTCTCTGCGCTCGGTGGCGTTGAGCTTGTCGGTTTTTGTTACAACGATGATGTATGGAATATCCGATGAATTCATAAAATCAAGCATCATTTCGTCGTCCTTTGTGATGCAGGCGCGGCTGTCGATAAGCTGAACTACCACAGAAAGCAGGTCGATATTCTTGTTCTGTGTGAAATATCCGTCGGTCAGCGATGACCACTCTTGCTTGTCGGTAAAGGTGCGCTTTGCAAAGCCGTAGCCGGGAAGGTCAACCAGAAACATCTTTTTGTCTATGTCGTAGAAGTTTATTGTTATGGTCTTTCCTGGTGAGGAGCTGACTCTCGCCAGACTCTTTCTGTTAAGAAGATTGTTTATAAGCGAGCTTTTTCCCACATTGGAGCGACCCGAAAGAGCCACCTGCGGTATGGCATCGGTGGGAAACTGCTTTGCGTTGCCCGCGCTTATTTTAAGTGTTGTGTTCTGAAGATTGAGAGCCATTTCAAGCTCCTTTCAATGTTTATTTTGAGGACGCGCCCAAGCCTATTCTTATGCTTTTGGAGATTTCGGGGAGCTTTTCATCGCCAAGGCTCTGCTCGTTGAATTCTTCTGAGCAAAGAGCCGCATCAAGCACCTGTGAAATTTTGCGGCAAGGAATAAACTCAAGGTTGTCGCGGGCAAGAGCGTCGATATCGAGAAGATCCTTCTCGTTGTCTGCGGGGATAAGAACGCGCTTGACTCCCGCGTTGTACGCCGCCATAGTTTTTTCCTTAAGACCGCCAATGGCAAGGACATTTCCGCGGAGAGTGATTTCTCCTGTCATAGCAACATCTCTCCTTATCGCGCGGCCTGTAAGCGCGCTGATAAGCGCGGTGGTGATGGTAACTCCTGCGGAGGGACCGTCCTTGGGAACTGCGCCCTCGGGTGCGTGGATATGTATGTCCTTGGTTTTGTAGAAGTCTGTGTCAATGCCGTATTCCTTGGCTACAGAGCGGACATAGCTTATTGCTATTTTAGCCGACTCCTGCATTACATCGCCAAGAGAGCCTGTTATCTCTATCTTACCTGTTCCCTCAAGCACGGCAACCTCGATTTTGAGCATCGATCCGCCAAGCTCGGTGTATGCAAGACCGTTTACAACGCCAATCTCATTTTCTGCCGAAATACGCTCGGGGAGAAGCTTGCGGCTGCCAAGGAGGTCTGAGAGGTTAGCGGTACTTATGCTTACGCACTTGACTCTATCCTCAACTATCTTTTTTGCCGCCTTTCTGCAAAGCTCGGCAACGGTGCGCTCAAGGTTTCTGACACCGGCCTCGCGGGTGTAGAAGTCGATTATCTCGCAAAGGGCATCGTCGCTTATCTTGAAGGAGCGCTTTGTAAGACCGTGGCGCTTAAGCTGCTTGGGAATAAGGTGATTCTTTGCTATTTCAAGCTTTTCGCGCTTGGTGTAGAGCTTAAGCTCGATTATTTCCATTCTGTCAAGCAGAGGTCTTGGAATACCCTCGTAGCTGTTTGCGGTAGCAATGAACAGACACTCTGATAAATCAAAGGGATATTCCACAAAGTGGTCGCGGAAGCTCTTGTTCTGCTCTGCGTCAAGTACCTCAAGGAGAGCCGACGAGGGGTCGCCGTGTGAGTCGCGTGTCAGCTTGTCTATCTCGTCAAGCAGAATAAGGGGATTGCTAACCTTTGCTTCGGTAAGGGCGTTTATTATTCTGCCGGGCATTGCGCCGATGTAGGTTTTTCTGTGGCCTCTGATGTCAGCCTCGTCGCGGACGCCGCCAAGAGAAACGCGCACATATTTGCGGTTCATCGCTCTTGCTATTGATGCGGCGATAGAGGTCTTACCCACACCGGGAGGGCCTACAAGACAGATTATCTGATTTTTAAGCTCGGGACAAAGCTGTTTTACCGCAAGGTATTCAAGGATTCTTTCCTTTACCTTTTCGAGTCCGTCGTGGTCGGCATCAAGAATCTTCCTTGCCTTTGCCACATTTACGCTGTCCTTTGTTTTTTTGCCCCAGGGAAGCTCAAGGCAAACATCTATATAGTTGCGCAAAAGCGCCGCCTCGGAAGTTCCAAAGGGCATTTTTGAGATTCGGTTGTTCTCCTTAAGAAGCTTTTCGCAAAGCTCCTCGGGGAGCGCCGCCTCTCGTATTTTTGCCTCATATTCGTCGCACTCCGACTCCGAATCGTCCCCAAGGCGCTCCTTGATAGCCTTTATCTGCTCGCGGAGATAGAACTCGTTCTGATGTCTGTTAAGCGCCTCGCGTACCTGACGGTGAATATCAAACTCGCAGTCAAGAAGCTGACTTTCTCTTTCGAGGTGGAATACAAGGCATTCAAGTCTTTCAAGAGGCTCAAAGCACTCAAGCACCGCCTGCTTGTCGCCGAATTTCACAAGGAAATGTGATGCAACAAAGTCGGCAAAAAGCCCTGGGTTGGTTATTGTTTTTGCGGTAACAAGAAGCTCCGAGGTAGAGGGGGGGAGGAACTTCATAAGCCCCTCAAGAATTGCGGTAGCCTCTCTTATAAGGGCTTCGCCCTTAAAGCCGCCGTCGTCCTTCAGGTGGAAGGTCTTGCAGATGGCGTCAGCCATAATGTAGTCGGCAAAGCGCTTGTACGCGCTTACGGTAGCGCGTGAGTAGCCCTCAACGATAAGTCTTAAGTGCTTATCGGGGGTTTTAAGCGACTGCTTTATTTTTGCCACGCAGCCAACTGTGTAAAGACCGTCGAAATCCGAATACTCGGCAGGGCTTTTCTTGTTTGTAACCAAAAGCACAAAGGAGTTGGTTTCAAGGGCAGCCTTTGCCGCCGCTATTGATTCCTTTTCGGAAATTTCAAAATTTAAGTTCACCGATGGAAACGCCACCGTGCCGTTTAACACAACTACGGGGAGCGTAAGATTTTCGGCTTTTTCTATATAATTGTTGTATTCACTCATAATAATTCCTTTCGGGGGATAAGACCATATAAATATACAGAATATATTATATCACATTTTTTTGCAAATTGCCATAGCTTTTTGCAATTTTTACAATTTATTTAATTATCTTAAAGGAAAATATCATCTTGAATTTTTCAAAAAAAGGTGATACAATATAATCAAGAGCTTTTAGAAGGGAGGCGGAAAAATGGAAAAAACCTATATAGCCATAGACTTGAAATCCTTTTACGCCTCTGTGGAGTGCGTAGAGAGAGGGCTTGACCCTATGACCGCCAATCTTTTGGTGGCAGATAGCTCGCGCACCGAAAAGACTATTTGTCTTGCCGTTTCGCCCTCGCTTAAAAGCTACGGAATATCGGGCCGCGCCCGTCTTTTTGAAGCCGTAGCGCGGATAAAAGAGGTGAATGCCGAAAGAAAAAGGCAGTCGCCTGTGGGGCGTCTTACGGGCAGCTCCTTTGACGATAAGTCGCTTAGGGCAGATAAAAGCCTTGCGGTTGATTATATAACCGCGCCCCCGAGAATGGCGCTTTATATGGATTACAGCACAAGAATATATAAAATTTATCTTGAGCATATAGACCCGCAGGATATCCATATTTATTCTGTTGACGAGGTGTTTATCGATGCTACCCTTTATCTTAAGTCAAGCGGTATGTCTGCCCACGATTTTGCGCGTAAGATAATCAAGGATGTGCTTAAAAAAACGGGAATAACCGCCACTGCGGGAATAGGAACTAATATGTATCTTTGCAAGGTGGCGCTTGATATTGTGGCAAAAAGGGTCGAGGCAGACGAGGACGGAGTGCGCATAGCTCAGCTTGACGAGAACTCATACCGCAGGCTTTTGTGGAATCACCGCCCCATAACCGACTTCTGGAGAGTGGGAAAGGGATATGCCAAGAGCCTTGAGGCACAGGGAATTTATACAATGGGAGATGTGGCGCGTTGCTCGCTTGGTGATGTTAACTCCTATTACAACGAGGCGCTTCTTTACAGGCTCTTCGGCGTTAATGCCGAGCTTCTTATAGACCACGCCTGGGGCTATGAGCCCTGTACTATAGCCGATATCAAGTCATACAAACCGGCCTCAAGCAGTATTGGCTCGGGACAGGTGCTTAAGTATCCGTACAGCTTTGACAAGGCGCTTCTTGTTGTAAAGGAGATGGCAGACCTGTTGGTGCTTGATTTGGTGGACAAGGGGCTTGTAAGTGATCAGATAGTTCTTACCGTTGGATACGATATTGAAAACCTTACAGACCCCGAAATAAGCAAGAATTACAAGGGTGATGTAACCACCGACTTCTATGGCAGAAAAGTGCCAAAGCACGCCCACGGAACGGCAAATATAGGCAGATATACCTCGTCAACAAAGTTAATTATTGACGCTGTTACAGAGCTTTATGAGAGGATAGTGGATAGAGGTCTGCTTATTCGCAGACTGAATATAACGGCAAACCGCGTTATATCTGAAAGTGAGGCGAAAAATTCCGATCAGGCAGGCGAGCAAATGAATATGTTTGTGGATTACGATGCTATAGAGCGCGAAAAAGAGAAGGAAAACGCCAAGCTTACCCGTGAAAAGGCAATGCAGAAAACTGTTATAGGTATAAAGAAAAGGTACGGCAAAAACGCTATTATAAAGGGAATGAACCTTGAAGAAGGCGCAACGGCAACAGAGAGAAACAGGCAGATAGGGGGGCATAAGGCGTGAGAGAAGCAAATAAATATGACGATATAATCGACCTGCCCCGACCTGTGTCCGCAAACCGCCCAAAAATGTCAAATTATGACCGGGCGGCGCAATTTTCGCCCTTCGCGGCTCTGACGGGATATGAGGAAGCGGTGAAGGAAAGCGAAAGGCTGACAGATGAAAAAAGGGAGCTTACCGACGACGAAAAAAACGCCATAAGCGAAAAGCTCCAGATAATAGCCGAAAGTATTGAGTGCGCTCCGTCGGTTACCCTGACCTATTTTGTCCCCGACAAGCGCAAATCGGGGGGTAAATATGTAACCAAAACTGGGGAGCTGAAAGAGATAGACACATACGCCCGTGCTCTTGTTCTTACAGACAAAACCACGGTTCAGATCGACCTGTTAAGGAGCATAAGCTCGCCGTTGCTTAAAAATTATTTTTTTGGTGAATAAAATATTTTGAAAGCTATGGAAATCGAGAAAATTTTGTGGTAAAATAAAAATACAACCTAAAAAGGAGATAAAAATTATGTCAGTAATTAAGGTAACAAAGGATAATTTTGAGGAAATAAGAAATAGCGATAAGCCTGTGCTTATTGATTTTTACGCAGATTGGTGCGGCCCTTGCCGTATGGTTTCTCCCATCGTTGACGAGATTGCCGAGGAGAGAGATGACATCGTTGTGGGCAAGATAAATGTTGATGACGATGCCGAGCTTGCAATTAAATTCGGAATAGTCAGCATTCCCACTCTTGTCGTGCTTAAAAACGGTGAGGTGGCAAAAAAGGCAACAGGCGCGCGTCCCAAGGACGATATTCTTGATATGCTTGACGACTGATTATGGAAAAAATCTATGATATGATAATAATCGGAGGCGGTCCTGCGGGATATACGGCGGCGCTTTATGCCGCCCGCGCGGGGCTTGACACTCTGGTTATCGAAAAAATGTCAGCGGGCGGACAGATGGCGCTGACAGGTGATATAGAAAATTATCCCGGCTTTGAAAGCGTTGACGGCTTTACTCTCGGCTCAAGGATGCAAGCGGGGGCAGAGCGCTTTGGCGCAAAGACAAAGTATGCCGAGGTCAAGAGTGTTGAGCTTGACAAGGAAATCAAAAGTATAAAAACATCAAGGGAAACCTTTTTTGCCCGTACAGTTGCCATAGCCACAGGCGCAGACCCGCGAAGGCTTGGAATAGAGGGAGAGGACCAGCTTGTAGGCATCGGACTTCACTATTGCGCCCATTGTGACGGACGTTTTTATAAGGACAAGACGGTGCTTGTTGTTGGCGGCGGAAACAGCGCGGCGGCAGATGCCCTTTATTTGTCGCGCCTTGCCAAGAAGGTTTATGTGGTTCACAGGCGGGATAGCCTCAGGGCCACCAAGATATACCACGAGCCGCTTATGAAGGCAGAGAATGTCGAGTTTATATGGGATAGCGTAGTTACCGACTATAAGGTTGATGGCAGGGTGAACGGCGTAGGACTTAAAAATCTCAAAAGCGGAGAGGGGAGCGAGCTTGCTGTAGACGGAGTTTTTGTCAGCATCGGAAGAAATCCTGTAACCTCGCTTTTTGAAGGTCAGCTTACTCTTGACGAGGGCGGATATATCGTAGCCGACGAAAGCACAAGAACAAATATTGCGGGCGTATACGCCATTGGTGATGTGCGCGCAAAGGCACTTCGTCAGGTGGTTACAGCGGTGTCTGACGGCGCGGTAGCTGTTCATTACGCAGAGGAATATCTTGCCTGATGCTTGAAAATGGGGGAATTATGAAGCTTGCTTTGCGTGCGTTTGTAAAATTTTTGCTTGGGCTTTTGCTTGTGGCGGCACTTTTGTTTTTGCCTGCGGGCCGACTTGATTATATGAATGGTTGGTTATTTATAGCCATTCTTTTTGCTCCTATGCTTGCCCTTGGTGTGGTTTTGCTTTTCAAAGCGCCGTCGCTTCTTGAGAAGCGTCTTGACGCCAAAGAAAAAGAGGGCGAGCAAAAGGGAATTGTGGGTATTTTGGGGCTTGTTTTTGTAGCGGGCTTTGTGGTCGCGGGGCTTGATTTCCGCTTTGGCTGGTCGAGAATGCCGATGTGGTGTGTTATCGTCGCCTCGGTTGTGCTTATTCTGTCTTACGCCCTTTATGCCGAGGTTATGAGGGAGAACAGATACCTGTCCAGAGTTGTTGAGGTTTGTGAGGGGCAAAAGGTTGTTGACACAGGGCTTTATGGAGTGGTGCGCCACCCTATGTACGCAGTTACTGTATGGCTTTTTCTCTCTGTTCCCGTTGTGCTTGGCTCTTGGTGGTCGCTTGTTTGCTTTGCTCCATATGTTCCCTTGATAGCAGTCAGGGCGCTTAATGAGGAAAAGCTTCTTGAAGCCGCACTTGAGGGCTACACAGAATATAAAAAGCGTGTAAAATACAGGCTGATACCCTTTGTGTGGTAAAAATTTGAGAATACATAAAAAGCGTTGCTCTTAAAAGCAACGCTTTTTTGTGGTAAGCTTCTTGTAAATCGATTCGATTTGTTTTGTCATCGTTTTTGCGGTGAGCCGCTTAAAAAAGCGATTTCTCGATTTTTTTGCAAGCTCGTCAAGCCTTGACCTGTCAGAGTAAAGCGACTTCAACGCACTTGCAAGAGCCTGACTGTCCCTTTTTGGTATAACTATACCGCAATCGCCTGCGACAAAGGAGTTTCCACCGCAATCGCTGACTATTGGAACAGCCCCCACGCTCATTCCTTCCGAAAGCGAGAGCGACGAGGTTTCGGAGATATACGAAAGGTTTACATTTACATCAATTACATTCATTATTTCGCTTATATCTTCAATAAATCCTGCAAATTTTATATTCGCAAGCCCTTTTGCTTGCTTCATAAGCTGATTTTTCATTGAGCCGTCGCCTGCTATGAGAAATTTCATTTCATCGCAATCAGAGCAAAGCCTTGCGGCTTCTATGAAATATTCCTGACCCTTGCCCTTCTCAAGCCGTCCCACAATGCCCACAATAAGGTGGCTTTGGTCAAAGCCCCATCTTTTGCGCGCCTCTTTTCTTTGATTGGAATTTAGCACTTGTTTTGGAACACTTCCGTTAATTATTACTGATATTTTTTTGTGCGGAATACCTTCCTTTATAAGTCTTGTTTTGACATAATGGGCGGTGGCGATTGTTTGGTGAGTAAAAAGCGCGTCGAAGGCTTTTGTTGCGGTTTTGTGGAGAATGGAAACCGGCTCACTTGTGTCGGGGGCGCAATGCCTTGTGTTTACCGTCTTGATGCCGCAAAGCCGTGCTGCCACTCTTGCCTTTGCACAGGCGTGGGTATGAACGATGTGGGGGCGAACGCGCTTTATAACAGGCAGAAGTTCTGTCAATGTCAAATCGGTTTCAAAGGTATTGACCCCAAGCCCTTTTATGCGCTTTGTAAGTATACTGCCCTTTGGCAAAGCCACCGAATACTCAAAAATTTTCCTGTCCGATGAGGTGAGCTGATTGAGAAGCAGTATCCCCGCACCGCCTATGTTTTTATCGCTGATGATGTGCAGAACCTTTATCATTTTATCCCCCTAAAAAATATTAGAGGGTGTTGCAAGCAACACCCTCGCCCGAAATATCACGCGATACAGTCACCGCGTAAGACCACGGGAAGAAAAGAATTTGTCAAAATTACTTTGTCTTCATCTGGTTTTCGTAGCTCTCGATCATCTTCTTAACCATCTGACCGCCTACGCTACCTGCCTGACGGGAAGTGAGATCGCCGTTGTAACCGTTCTTAAGGTTAACACCAACCTCGCTGGCTGCCTGCATCTTAAACTGGTTAAGAGCTTCTCTTGCCTCGGGTACTACATTCTTGTTAGACATAAAAGGTTCTCCTGTTCTGAAACCTGCGCGAAAGCGACGCTTTCGTACCTGTTTCTGATATCTATAATGAATTGAGTCGCTTTCGCGCTCTGTTACTATTGTTAACAGGCATTCGCCGTTTATGATTGGAAAAATATTTTAATTTGCCGTTATAAAAAATAAAACGGGCTATCCCTTTGGATAGCCCGTTTGGACTCAGAATAATATTACAAGGAACTGTGATACAAGCACAACCGCTATAAGAGCAACGGGATATGTTGAAGCATATGCTGCCGCAACATCCTCTGTGCCTGCGGTCTTGATAAGAGTACCGAGAGCAGGGGTGCTTGTCATACCGCCTGTAATAGAGCCAAGGTTGTTAAGAAGGCTGAGCTTAAGAACATACTTGGCAAAGAGGAATCCTATAAACAACGGAACGACCGTCATAATAATTCCGTATACGAAGTACATAATATCAAAGTTGGCAACAAATTCCGCGCCGCCGGGGATTCCCGCACCCACAAGGAAGAGAACAAGTCCAAGCTCGCGGAAGAGCTTAAGTGTGCTTGTTGAAGGCATAAGGTTAACCTTGCCGATTCTTCCGAAATGACCGAGAATCAAGGAAACAAGCAGGCAGCCGCCTGTTGTTGTAAGCGAGAAGCAGGTTCCTGTAACGCCATTTCCCGAGAAGAGGCTTGCGTATCCCGCGCCTGTGAGAGGAATCTTGACAGCTCCGATAAGAACACCGAGAATTGCTGCAAGTGAGAATGCGGCAACGCCCATATGGTCGATTTCAAAGAGCTTGTCGACAATAGTTTTCTTGGGGCTTTCTTCTTCGTTTACAACAAGCTTTGCTCTTTCTTCTTCCATATTAGCCTTGGTAAGCTTGGGAACAAGCTGAACAAAGAGAACAACGCCGATAACGCCGAAGATATATGCGATGCCGTGGCCAACCGAAACAAGTCCCTCATACTGCTCTGCAACCGTTGCCTTTGCGGCAGAGAACGCGGGAGTAGATGTAAGCGAGCCCGAAAGCAGACCTACTATCATTGCAACAAATCCGTCCTGATCGCTTATGGACGAGCCATATCCAATCACCTCGCCAAGACCGATACAGCCTGCGGCAGCAGCGCCGCCTGCAAGGATTATGATAAGCGCGATGAGAACATAGGACTTAAAATTTTTCTTGAAGTTGCCGAAAAACTTAGGGCCTGCAATATAACCTACAGATGTAACGAAGAGGATAAGTCCAAGGCTTTCAACAAGCTTCAGCCCCTCAGAAAAATCATAGGGCTTGTTTGATGCGGCGAACAAAAGGTCGCCAAGCTCGTTTACACGGAAGAACAATGCTCCAAACAGAAGGGCAACAATAAACACGCCCGCGTCGCCAAGAGAAATTCCCTTAACGGTTATTCTTCCCAGTGCATAGCCTGCCATAAGCACGGCAAACACAACGAAAAGTAATGTTGTGATATTATTGACAGAAACTATTCCATCAAAAAAACTCATAAAATAATGCCTTCTTTCTTATCTTTTCTTGGTGTAGTCGGGCAGGAGCTTGGGAGAAACCACATCGGTGTTGATGCCTGCTGCCGCGATTTCGTTTTCAAATTTTTCAATGTGAGAAAGCGAGAGCTTTCCGACAGTTACAGACTTTGCCTTAGCCGCCGCGTTGATACCTGCGTTTCTGCCGAATACGATGATATCAAGAAGCGAGTTGCCCATAAGTCTGTTCTTTCCGTGAATACCGCCAACGGCTTCACCCGCAACAAAAAGGTTGCCTACATTGGTAGTCATTCCGTCTGCGGTAATGTCAAGACCGCCGTTCTGGTAGTGAAGTGTGGGGTAAATAAGGATAGGCTCGTAGCGAATATCAATGCCGTACTTCTCAAACATTCTCCACATTGCGGGAATTCTCTTCATAATTGTTCCTTCGCCGCCGATCTTTTCGATCATAGGAGTGTCAAGCCAGATACCCATACCGTTGCCGCAGTCGACGCCGTTGTTGCGCTCGCTGCACTCACGGATAATAGAAGCCGCAGTAACATCACGGGTTTCAAGGGGATGCATAAATACTTCGCCGTTCTTGTTAACAAGCTTTGCACCCAGAGAACGAACCTTCTCTGTTACAAGTGCGCCGAAGATCTGTTCGGGGAATGCAACACCTGTGGGGTGATACTGAAGTGTTTCGGCGTAAAGAAGCTTTGCGCCTGCTCTGTAGCCCAGAACAAGACCGTCTGCGGTTGCGCCGTAGTGATTGGATGTGGGGAAGCCCTGATAGTGCATTCTGCCCGCACCGCCCGTTGCAATTACAACAGTCTTTGCCTTTGCGACGAGAAGCTCTTTTGTTTCCATATTCATAAGAACCGCGCCTGCGGCGTTGCCGTTTTCATCAAGAATAAGCTCGATAGCCGCGGTGAAGTCGATTACGGGAATATTGCGGTTGAGAACCTCATCACGAAGTGTTCTCATAATTTCAGCGCCCGAGTAGTCCTTAGCCGCGTGCATACGCTTGCGCGATGTACCGCCGCCGTGGGTGGTTACCATTGTGCCGTCTTCTTCCTTGTCGAACTCAACGCCAAGCTCGGAGAGCCACTTGATAGCCTCGGGAGCGTCGCATACCAGCTTGGAAAGAAGCTCTCTCTTAGCAGCAAAGTGTCCGCCGCCGAATGCGTCTACAAAGTGAATAGCGGGGGAGTCGTTGGGCTTATCAGCCGCCTGAATACCGCCCTCTGCCATCATAGTGTTTGCGTCGCCCATACGAAGCTTGGTAACTACCATAACATCAGCGCCTGCCTCGTGCGCTTCGATTGCCGCAGAAGCGCCTGCTCCGCCGCCGCCGATTACAAGAACATCGGTTTCGTAGTCGGGCTTGTCAAGGCATACGCTGTCGGCTGTGATGCGGCTGTGTGCCTGAAGTATCTCCGCAAGCTCGCGGGGTACTTTATCGCCCTTGTTAGGGCCTATTTCAAGAACTGCAAACTCATCTACCTTATAGTCGGGGTGGAAGGAAGCAAGCACCTTTTCCTTTTGCTCTGCGGTCATACGAATCGGCTCAAGAGCAATATTCTTTTCTCTTGCGGCTTCAACAAGACGGAGAGATTCCTTAAACTGTTCAGAATACATTTATCCTTCCTCCTTACTTTTCGATATCGCGGTTGTTGTAGAGCTCTTTCATTTCCTCGATGGGCTTTTGCATAAGCGCCTCGATAAGCTCGTTAAAGCTACCGTCTTTGATTTCCCTTACGCGGTCCTCAAGATGTCCGCATCCGGGGGCAAGATACTTGCCGTTGATTCTTCTTGCAAGCATTGCAACCTGAGGGTGAGAAATACCTGCGGGGCATCTGGAAGAGCAAACGCCGCACATAACGCAGTCAAAGGACTCCTCAGCGCACTTTTCAAAATCGCCGCGCTGAGCGTAAGCGATGTACTGCATAACATTAAGACCCTGTGTACAAGCCTTTGTGCAGGCGTTACAGCCGATGCAAGCATAGATTTCGGGGTAAAGCTGCATTATAACCGTTTCGTTTACGGGAATTTCGTTAATGTTATAAACCTCTTTTACAAGAGGGAAGAAGGGCAGAG
>JAZRHS010000010.1:0-5361 GCA_045644865.1 Eubacteriales bacterium
TATCTATCTCGTCTGCGCCGTTGGCTACCGCGTCGGCAGCTTCGGCGCACTTGACTGCGGCGGTGCTGTAGCCGTTGGGGAAGCCGATTACCGTGCATATTTTAAGTCTGCCCGATACATATTCGGCGGATCTTTTTACGAAGCTTGGGGGAATGCAGACAGATGCGGTACCGTAGGTCATACCGTCGTCGCAGATAGCCTTGATTTCTGCCCAGGTAGCGCTTTGGGAGAGAAGGGTGTGGTCTACGGTGGACAAGAGTGCTTTGATTTCCATAACTGTTATTCCTTTTGCGGTTTTATTTTAACTCAATTATTACAATTTGACGCTTGTTGAATATTCGCGGGACAAGTGTGTTGTTTGAAAGCCCTCGGCTGACGAGAAGCCTGCCGTGGTAAAGCCCTGAGGTGTATTTTGGGAAGATGCCCTGACCCGGCGCGAAGATGCCTTTTCCGAAAATCCGCCATTGACCGCCGTGGGCGTGGCCCGACACAACAAGGTCAACGGGCTTATCCTTAAGATAGGTGTCAAAGTATTCGGGGTGGTGGCAGAGAAGAAGCTTAAAGCCCTCTTTTTCAAAGAAGCCCTTCAGCACTTCGGTGTTTGGTGGCGGGGGCATTTTTAAGCGGCTCTGAATCAGGTCGGTTTTGTAGCCTGTGGATAGACCGCCGATGGTTATTCCCATAAATTCGGTGAAGGCGTCGTCAAGCAATATCGCGCCTGTGGCTTTTATCTCGTCCCGAATGTCTGTGCCGTGCTTTACCTCGTGGTTTCCTATAGAGCAAAACACATTGAAGCGTGTTGCTGCCTCGCGGAGAAACTCAAGCCCGTTGTCGTCGGGGGTTGCGGCGTGAAGGGTGTCGCCGGGGCAGAGCAGGGCGTGGGGAGCAAGGCTTTCAAGGGTTTTTTGAAGCTCGTCAAACTCACCGCCGTGCAGGTCGGCAACCACTGCAAGCCACAGGGGCTTTTGAAGCCCTGCCTCAAAGCGAAGGGCGGTTATTTCGGTCATACGGTTGCTACCTTAAGCATATTGGTGCTTCCCGATGTGGGAATACCTGCCGCGATAACAACTCGGTCGCCCTTGCTTACTATATCGATCTGCTTTGCACAGTCCAATGCGTGTCTGAACAGGCTTTCCTCGTCTTCCTGATTGAGGGCGAGAACGGGGTAAACGCCCCAGGAGAGCGAAAGCTGGTGGAATGTCTTTTTCTCGGGTGTGGAAGCCACGATGGTTTCTTCGGGTCTGAACTTTGAAACGCGGCGTGCGGTGTGCCCCGACTTACTTACCGCGATTATCGCCTTGGCATTTACATCGCGGGCGGTGGTGCAGGCGGCGTCGCAGATAGCGTTTGCGGTGTCAGATGCCTCGGTATCGTGCTTGATTCCCGAATACGCGCCCATTTCAAAGGCGTCCTTTTCTGCCTGCTGTGCAATTTTCGCCATTACCTTTACAACTCTTGCGGGGTGGTCGCCCATAGCCGTTTCGCCCGAGAGCATTATTGCCGATGTGCCGTCAAATACCGCGTTTGCTACATCGGTTATTTCGGCTCTGGTGGGGGTGGCGTTGTGTATCATCGACTCAAGCATCTGTGTGGCGGTGATTACCATTTTACCCGACTGGTAGCACTTGCGGATAAACTTTTTCTGAAGTCCTGGGAGCTTTTCGTAGTCTATCTCCACGCCCATATCTCCGCGGGCAACCATTATTCCGTCAGAGTGCTTGAGAATTTCGTCAAAGTTGTTTACTCCCTCGATGTTCTCGATTTTGGAGATTATTTTTATCGAATGTCCGCCGTGGTAGTCAAGGAATTTGCGCATTGCGATAACATCTTCCTTTGAACGGACAAAGGACGCCGAAATAAAGTCAACATCGTGTTTTACCGCAAAAATAAGGTCTTCCTCGTCCTTCTTGCTGATGTATGGCATATCAAGGCGGGTGTTGGGAATGTTTACTCCCTTGTGGTTGCTTATCTCTCCGCCGTCGTCCACGCGGCATATGATGTCGGTGGGGGTGAGAGAGGTAACTGTAAGCAGAATTCTGCCGTCGTCGATAAGGATTCGCTGACCCTCGCAAAGCTGACGGGGCAGATCCTTGTAGGTGATGGCAACCGCGTTTTCGTCGCCCTCGATGTCGCGGGCGGTAAGGGTGAAGGTGCTTCCTGTTTCAAGTGTGGCTTTGCCGTTCTTGAAGTTGCAAAGGCGTATCTCGGGGCCTTTTGTGTCAAGCATTACCGCGGCGGGAAGTCCCATTTTGTCGCGAACCTTGCGGAAAAGCTCGATGCTTTCCTCGTGGTATTCGTGTGTGCCGTGGGAAAAGTTAAGGCGCGCCACATTCATACCGTTTTTCAGCATTTGTTCTATTACCTTTTCATTTCGGCTTGCAGGTCCGAGAGTGCAGACTATTTTTGTTCTTCTCATTTTGTTCTCCTGACATTTATAGTATTTTGGACATATTTACTCAATATAATTATACATCTTCGCAGGCGCTTATTTGTGTATTTTTTGTGAATTTTTCGGGGCGGCGCCACCTGCCGGTGGGGGCGATAGGCTTCGCCATTCACCCAATTTGATTGGTGCGAACATATTGCTCCCAATACAAAAACCGATGTCTGAACAACATCGGTTTTCTTGTTTTGCAGATATAAAATTATAACATTGTAGGGCGGGGGCTTGCTCCCGCCCTACGATATACCAATTTTGTTTTAATTGCCTTTGCCTATTTTTATTTCGCCGTGCTTTGCTTCATACGCCTCTATGCAGTCGCGTATGAGAATGAGTATCTGACTGTTTGCGCTTCTGCCCTCGTAATCTGCAACGATGTGAAGCTTGTCCAGCATTTCGCTGTCAATTCTTATTGATAAGCTTTTTGTAGCCATATTGACCTCACTTTTTGTTTGTATTGTATTTACTTTACATCTATTTTGTGTTATAATGTTAAAAATGAACATAAAATATATCTAAAATGAGTTTGAGGTGTGCTATGAGGTTAGCGATTATAGGTTCAAGACAGATTAAGGTCGATTTGGAAGAATATATTGACGGCTCGGTGAAAGAAATTGTTTCCGGTGGGGCGAAGGGCGTTGACGAGTGCGCCGCAATTTATGCTACAAAAAATGGGATACGGCTTACCGAGTTTTTGCCCGAATATGAAAAATACGGTCGCGGCGCGCCTATAGTAAGAAACAGGGCGATAGTAGATTATGCCGACGGGGTGCTTGCGTTTTGGGACGGGCACTCGCGGGGAACGCAAAGCGTTATAAGCTATTGCCAAAAGGCGGGTAAGCCTTGTAAGGTTGTTTTGATGAGCGGCGCGTAAGCACGCGCGGGCAAAAGGTCAGCGGTGGGGAAGCCCCCGCGGGCTTGTAGCCTTCGGCGTTCACCCAATTTAATTGGTGTAAACATATCACACCCAATACAAAAACCTGTGGCTAAACACCACAGGTTTTCTTTTGCAGATATAAAATATAACATTGTAGGTCGGGGCTGTTGCGAAGCAACTTGCGAGCGAAGCGGGCTTGCCCTCCCGCCGTTTGTTTATCCAAGCAACAAAATAAAATTGATATATCGTAGGGAGATGTTTGTAAGACTTGTAAGAAATGCGAAAAATAATTCTTGATAATCTATTGACTTTTTTTGTTGTATATGATATTATAATAAGAGAAAATTAAGAAAGAGGAAAGGCAACAGATGAAGGTTAATTTTTGTTGTGCTACGGCGTATGACGCCGAAAAGAAATCGTTCATAAAGGGTGTTGATGTAACAGCTATAACTGTTTCTTCTCTTATCTCTTCTGATATTGATGCTTCTCGTTTTCATATTTTTCCCGGTTTTGCTGATGTGCATGTGCATTTTCGCGAACCGGGTTTTTCATACAAGGAAACGATTAAAACCGGAAGTCTTGCGGCGGCAAGAGGCGGCTACACCACGGTGGGAACTATGCCAAATCTTTCACCCGCTCCCGACAGCCTTGAAAATCTCGGGCTTCAGCTTGACATAATCGGACGCGACTCGGTGATAAGGACTATTCCCTTTGGTACAATAACGAGGGGGCAGAACGGCAAGGAGCTTTCGGACATTGAGGCTATGGCGCCTTATGTGCTTGGCTACTCGGACGACGGCAGAGGCGTTGACGACGAGGGGCTGATGCGTGAGGCTATGGTGAGGGCGGCGGCTCTTGGCAAGATAATTTCGGCTCACTGTGAGGACGGCAGAGAGGAAAAGGACTCGCCTGCGGCTGAATGGAAGGAGATTGAGCGCAACATAAGGCTGGCAAGCGACACGGGCGTGAAGCTTCACATCTGCCACATCTCAACCAAGGAAAGCGTTTCGCTTATACGCGACGCAAAGAAAAGCGGAGTGGACATCACCTGTGAAACGGGTCCGCACTATCTGCTCTTCTCCACCAAGGACAACAAGGGAGAGGGTTGCTTCAGGTTCAATCCGCCCCCAAGAGAGGAAGCCGACAGGCTGGCTCTTATAGAGGGAATGCTTGACGGCACGGTGGATATGATAGCTACCGACCACGCCCCCCACTCGGCAGATGAGAAGTCAAGGGGAGCAAACAGCTTAAACGGCATTGTGGGACTTGAAACGGCGTTCCCTGTGATGTACACCGAATTTGTTAAAAAGGGAATAATCACCCTTGAAAGACTTACCGAGCTTATGGCTGCAGCGCCCTACGCGCGGTTTGGAATAACCCCAAACGGATACACTGTTTGGGACTTGAATAATGAATATGTAATCGACCCTGCCGGCTTTTTGTCGATGGGACGCTGTACACCGTTTAGCGGCAGATGCGTTAGCGGAAAATGTATTGCGACTATTGTGGACGGCAAGCTCGTTTATGTAGATATAAAGTAAAGCTAAAAAAATATGCGGAGGATATGAAGTATGGCAAAAAGAACAGACATCAAAAGAGTAATGATAATCGGCTCAGGTCCTATAGTTATCGGACAGGCAGCCGAGTTCGACTACGCGGGAACGCAGGCTTGTCTTGCGCTTAAAGAGGAAGGATATGAGGTTATTCTCGTAAACTCCAACCCCGCTACAATTATGACCGACACCACTATTGCGGACAAGGTGTATATGGAGCCCCTTACACTTGAATATGTGGCAAAGATCATCAGATATGAGCGTCCCGACGCTATCGTTCCCGGTATTGGCGGACAGACAGGACTTAACCTTGCTAAAGTCGGAGGCCAAGCGGTCTTAGGAAGACAATGGGTCTTACCAACTCCTTGGCCCACAGAACGACATGGCTCCGATCCGACTTACACTTGAATATGTGGCAAAGATCATCAGATATGTGCGTCCCGACGCTATCGTTCCCGGTATTGGCGGACAGACAGGACTTAACCTTGCTA
>JAZRHS010000011.1:0-5690 GCA_045644865.1 Eubacteriales bacterium
GGTGTGGACAACCTCTTTGAGGTGGATACCGTAAGAAAGATACTTAACACAGTTTGCGCTATCTCGGGCAAGAGCTACGGCGATAACGCAAAGGACGATATTTCTATCCGTGTTGTTACCGACCATATCAGAAGTGCAACATTTATGATCAGCGACGGAGTTATTCCCTCTAACGAGGGCAGAGGCTATGTGCTTCGAAGAATTCTTCGCCGTGCTTGCCGCTTCGGTAAGCTTCTTGGCATCGACCGCGCGTTCCTTTGCGAGCTTTGCGAGGTGGTTATCGGTGAAAACATCGGTGCATATCCCGAGCTTGGCGAGAAGAAGGACTATATCCTTAAGGTTATCGGCAACGAGGAAGAGCGCTTTGACGCAACTATAGATGCGGGACTTAACATTCTTACCACTATCATTGACGACGCTGTAAAGGCTGATAAGAAGATAATCTCGGGTGAAGATGTGTTCAAGCTTTATGATACCTTTGGCTTCCCCCTCGACCTTACAAGAGAGATAATTGAGGAGAAGGGACTTGGTATTGACGAGGATACCTTCAAGACTCTTATGCAGGAGCAGAGAGAGAGAGCAAGAGCCGCAAGAGGTAATATCAGCGGTTGGTCTGCTTCTTCAAAGGACCTTATCTCGGGCATTGAAAAGACAGAGTTTGTAGGATATACAGTTAACAAGGCCGACGCAAAGGTTTTGGCTATTATTGTTGACGAGAACAGTGTTAACGAGGTCAACGAGGGGGAGTTTACCCTTGTGCTTGACAAGACACCCTTCTACGGAGAGGGCGGCGGTCAGGTTGGCGACGAAGGTTGCGTAAACGGAGCTAACGCTTCGGCAGTTGTTCTTGACACAAAGAAGACAGACGGAGTATACCTCCACATCTGTAATATGACAAGCGGTGCTATAAAGGTCGGCGATGCCGTTTCGGCAGAGGTTAACGCAAGCCGCCGTGCGGCTATTATGAGAAATCACTCGTCGCTTCACCTTCTTCAGGGCGCGCTCCGTAAGGTGCTTGGCACACATGTTGAGCAGGCAGGCTCTTATGTTGACGAGGGACGCGGACGCTTTGACTTTACTCATTTCTCGGCTATGACAGCAGAGGAGATAGCAAAGGTAGAGGCTATTGTTAACGAGAATATCCTTAAGGGTATCGTTGTTGATACGGTTGAAACAGATATTGAGAACGCCAAGAAGATGGGCGCGATGATGCTCTTTGGCGAGAAGTACGGCGCAACAGTTCGCGTTGTAAAAATGGGCGACGCTTCCACAGAATTCTGCGGCGGTACACATGTTGATAACACCGCAAAGGTTGGTCTTTTCAAGATAGTTTCCGAGTCCTCGGTAGCTTCGGGTGTAAGACGAATCGAGTGTGTTACGGGTAACGGCGTTATAGCTCTCCTTGCTGAAAAGGATAAGCTTCTTGCCGATACCGCAAAGGAGCTTAAGGCACAGAATGTAAACGATATTTCGGCAAGAGCGGCGCAGCTTCAGGGCGAGCTTCATACCGCAAAGCGTGAGATAGATGCGCTTAACTCCAAGCTTGCAGGCTCAAAGCTTGACGCTATTCTTGCTTCGGCAGTAGCGGTTGGTTCTGTAAAGCTTGTTACAGCAAAGCTTGACGATATGCAGATAGACGCGGTAAGAACTCTTGCCGATGAAATCAAGGCAAATTATGCTGATACAGTGGCGGTTATCGCGGCTGTAAGCGGCGATAAGCTTAACTTTGTTGCTTCGGCAGGTAAGGACGCAGTTGCGGCAGGCGCGCACGCAGGCAAGCTTGTAGGCGCAGTTGCGGCAATAAGCGGCGGCAAGGGCGGCGGACGCCCTGGTGGCGCAATGGCAGGCGCACGCGGCCTCTGCAAGGTTGACGAGGCTCTCGCGGCGGCGCTTCCCACTCTTGAGGGAATGATAAAGTAATATAAAAGGGTGTCCTTTAAGGACACCCTTATTTTTCGGCTACCTGTATTTGTGTTTCTATTGTTTCTCCACCGCCGCTTATTACAATTCTGTAGCTGCCTGCTTTTACACTTGCGCCTATTCTCCAGCTCCAGCTTATGCTTCCGTTTTCGTCGGAAAGCTTTGGCTCAAGACCCTTGGCAGTGCTTTCGGCAGTCATATAATATACCGATATTTTGTATAAGGTCAGGGGCTTGCCTACCGCAACCAAGGTGGCGGTTTGGTTTGGCGATATGGGCGAGGTGAGACTCGCTATTTGTATAGAGCCGTTGTCGGCTTCGGTATTTGTTTCGCTTGAAATTATTTCCTCTTGCAGTGCTTCATCTGTAGAAGGGAAGCTTTCATCTGATATTGGCAAGGTGTCCTTGACATCTTCTTTTTTATCGGCTTCATCCTTCGTTTCGTATAGGATTACTCCAACTCCTGAGGGTGAGGGGGGATCGTCGTCCGAATAATAGTAGTTAAAGGAAAGACAGGATGACGCTAAAAGAGCTGTCAAGATTATTAAGGCTAAAAATACCGAATTTTTCATATCCCACCTCCGTGTTATGATATTATTCTACCACAAAAATATCAATTTGTAAAGAGAAAGGGCGTTTCCGCCCTTTCTTATTTATTCCAGACTATAAAATGATAGCTGTCAAGTATTTGAAAGAATTTTGCAAGTCTTTCGTAAAGCGGGTGAGCCGCTTCGCCAAAATGCTCGTCAACCTTCTTTCCTATTGCGATCAGATCGCTTTCTCCGTCTGTTTGCTTCCAGATAAAGCTTCCGTTTTCATCAAGATGAACATAGCTTACCTTGGGCTTTTTGAAAAGCTTTTGCGCTACGCGGTTGTAAAATCCCTTGTTTTGTATTTCAAGGGTAACCTTGCCCTCGCCGTCCTCGCTCCAAGCGATGTCGGGGTGGTGTGCGGGTATCTTTTCAAGATAGTTTGTGCTTATAACCTGCTTTTTTTTCATTATTTGTTTACTCGCTTCTTCCATACAGAGAATTTAAGAAGCGAAAGAATAATAAGACCGAATACAACAAGACTGAGAATTGTGGAAACCACAGGGGGAAGATTAAGAAGTCCCGAAATGTCGATAACATCAGCAATTCCGAGTACAGCAAAGAGAGCAAGAAGAATACCGACCAAGCCCTCTCCCGCTATCATACCCGAGCAGAAAAGAATGCCGTCATTTATGATTGCGTTCTTTTCATTCTCCTCACGCTTCATCTTGTCAAGAACAAGACGAACAAGACCGCCTACCATAATGCAAGCATTGAGGTGAACGGGAAGGTAAATACCGATAGCAAAGGGAAGAACGGGGATACCGATGATCTCTACAACGATAGCTGTAAATACGCCGATGAATACAAGCCCCCAAGGAAGGTTGCCGTCCATAACGCCTTCAATAATCATCTTCATAAGAGTTGCCTGAGGAGCGGCAAGCTCGTCGCCGCCAAAGCCCCACGCGCTGTCAAGAAGGTAGAGTGTTGCGCCGATGGCAAGAGCCGAAGCAACAACGCCGATAACCTCGCCTATCTGCTGCTTTTTGGGTGTTGCGCCAAGAAGGAAGCCTGTTTTAAGGTCTTGAGATGTGTCGCCCGAAATAGCCGCAACGATACAGATTATAGAGCCGATAGCGATGGCACTCTGCATACCGTGTGCGCCAACATCGCCTGTAAGCTTAAGAATAAGAGTTGCAATAAGAAGTGTAGCTATTGTCATACCCGAAACAGGGTTGTTACTGCTTCCTACAAGACCAACCATTCTTGAAGAAACGGTTGCAAAGAAGAAACCGAAAATAACAACGATAGCCGCACCAACAAGTGAAACGGGAATTGCGGGAACAAGCCATACAAGGAGAGTGAGTACCGCAATAGCGATAAGAACTATCTTCATATTAAGGTCCTGTGCTGTACGCTCGCCTGTTGCCGCGCCGCCCTTTGACATACTCTTAATGGCATCGCGGAAGGTGCGGACGATAAGGGGAAGCGACTTGATAAGGCTTATGATACCGCCTGCCGCAAGTGCGCCTGCGCCGATGTATCGGATGTAACTGCTCCAGATGCCGCTTGCTCCGTTTGCCGCGTATATAGTGCCAATGGTTTCTGTGCCAGGGTACATAATGATTTCAGAGCCAAAAAGAACGATAAGAGGAATAAGAACCATCCAGCTCAAAAGACCGCCCGCAAACATATAAGAGGAAATGCGGGGTCCGCAGATGTAACCAACGCTCATAACCGCGGGGTAGATCTGTGTGCCTATCTCGCCTGCATAGCCCTTGATCTTGAAGCCAATTTCACCGGGAACTGCCTTGATGCCGTCAATGATAAACTTGAACGCCGCCGCAAAGCCCATTCCTGCGAAAACGGTGGAAGCGTTTGCGCCGCCTTCCTCACCTGCGAGAAGAACCTCTGCGCAAGCAGTGCCTTCGGGATAGGGAAGTGTTCCGTGCTCTCTTACGATAAGTGCGTTACGAAGGGGAATCATAAAGAATACGCCGAGAAGACCGCCAAGGAGAGCGATAATAGTTATCTCAACGAGATCGGGCTTTTCCATCTTGCCCTCTGCCGCCCAAAGGAAGAGCGCGGGGAGAGTGAAGATAGCACCTGCCGCTACAGATTCGCCTGCCGAGCCGATAGTCTGCACGATGTTGCTTTCAAGTATCGAGTTTTTCTTCATAATAACTCGAATAACGCCCATAGCGATAACCGCCGCGGGGATAGACGCCGAAACAGTCATACCAACTCGAAGGCCGAGATAAGCGTTTGCCGCGCCGAATATAATAGCGAGAAGAATACCCATAATTATTGATGTAACTGTTAATTCGGTAGTTATCCTCTCAGCCGGTATATACGGCTTAAAGTTTTTTTGATTGTCCATGTTTTTCTCACTTTCTTTTTATTATTTTTGACACAATCGTCTTATTTTATCACATTATCAAAATAAAGTCAACCGTTTTTTGCAAATTCATAATATTCTTTAGTAATATATATATAATAAAGAAAGCCCACGGCAGATTGCCGTGGGCTGATAATTAAATTTAGTGGGGTAGAGCAGTATATCTATAAAGAGCAGCGTAGAAAAGTGAGGGAAGACCGCTTCTTCCGCCTGTTGCAATACCCGTTTTTCCCTCGCCGAAGGTGGCTGCTGTGGAAGTGCCGCAAAGCGAATCGAAGTTCTTGTGATATCAAGACCTTTTCGACTTTCGTTTATTATTCCCACTCAATAGTTCCTGTAGGCTTAGGTGTGATGTCGTAAAGCACTCTATTTATGCCCTCGACCTCGTTTGTAATTCTCTCTGTAATCTTATGAAGAATTGCATAGGGAATCTCCTCGATGGTAGCGGTCATAGCGTCCTTGGTGTTTACCGCGCGGAGGATTGCGGGCCAGCCCTCGTAACGGCTGTCGTCCTTAACGCCAACGCTCTTGATGTCGGGAATTACTACAAAATACTGCCATACTGTTTCGGCAAGTCCGCACTTGTCAAACTCGTCGCGAAGAATGGCGTCAGCCTCGCGGAGCGCGTGAAGTCTGTCGCGTGTAATTGCGCCAAGGCAACGAACGCCAAGACCGGGGCCGGGGAAGGGCTGACGGTAAACCATAGCGTGGGGAAGACCGAGAGCCTCGCCCACTACACGAACCTCGTCTTTGAAGAGGAGCTTGATGGGCTCGCAGAGCTCAAACTTAAGGTCTTCGGGGAGACCGCCCACGTTGTGGTGCGACTTAACTGCCTTTTTGCCC
>JAZRHS010000012.1:0-1886 GCA_045644865.1 Eubacteriales bacterium
TCTCGCAAAGTCCGCAAGAGGAGCAGGAGAAGGCGTTTAAGAACACCTTTGAATCGGCAACTCCGCTTGCCACCGCCCTCATTATCTTATGAGGCTCTATAGGCTGACCAAGAAGATTTCTTGAACAAAGGTCGGTACACATTCTGCATTGACAGCAAGCCGCCATTGCTCTTTTTGTGCTTATTGTTACAGGGGTAAGCCTTTTGCTTACTATATATGAGTCCCTCGGCATAACCAAAACGGCATTTGAGGTCTTTGTAACCACATCGCAATCCGAGGATATACGGCCTGTCATAGGACCGCCTGCGATTATCACGCTGTCCTCACAGGTCTTTCCACCCACAAGTCTGATAAGCTCACCATAGGTCATTCCTATAGACGCTCTCAAGATACAGGGATTTTTAACCTCACCCGCCACCATTATGTACTTATGGGTTACGGGGGAGTTTTCCTTCAGCGCGCGGTAGATGTTATACACCGTTTCCACATTGTAAACGATGCAACCCACGGTAATGGGAAGCGCTCCGGGAGCAACAACTCTGCCTGTGGTCTGATATATTGTAACTACCTCGTCCCCTGCGGGATATATCTCGGGAAGGAGTTTTATTTTTGTTTTCTTAAAATGCTTAAGCTCTGCCCCAATAGCGTCAAGTGCCTCGGTATACGCGGGCTTTATCGCCACGATCACCGATGTAGCCCCGATAGTGTCCGCAATCTCCTCAAGAGCAGTCAATATCTCCTTGGCAAAGCGGGCGAGAAGCTGTCTGTGAAGCTTGAAAAGCGGCTCGCACTCGGCACAGTTAAGTATCAGCGTATCAGCGGTAGCGTTAAGCTTGGCATACGAGGGAAATCCCGCGCCGCCTGCGCCAACCACACCGCACTCTCGCATTATCTCGCTGAGTCTTTCGAATTCCATCTTTATTTCCTTTTAGGTTAATTCTTGTTTTTGTCAGATAGCGTCAATAATTCCTACTATAGCGGCGTCAACAGGAGCGCCCTCAAGTCCGCAGCCGATTCTTGCTGCTGAGCCTCTTGCTACAAGCACTCTCTCACCAATACCTGCGCCTACATTGTCAATAGCCACAAACTCGCCCTTCTCAACAGATGTGTCTACAGGTCTGACTATAAGAAGCTTCTGACCTACCAATTTTTCATTCTTTCTTGTGGAAACAACGCTTCCGATTACTTCTCCGATAATCATTCTTAAAGTTCCTTTCATTTCGTTATTTTTGAGAACCTTGCGCCGCGCGTCAAGGCCTTGATGCGTCGCGTAAAATTCTCTTTTGTTTTTTCGTTGGGGGCGGCGTACGCCCCCAACGAAAACGCCTCTTACTTAAGTATGGGAAGGATCTTCTCTACATCAGCGTGAGGTCTGGGGATTACGTGTGTTGCAACGATCTCGCCAAGGTTGCCTGCAGCAACTGCGCCTGCATCAACAGCAGCCTTAACTGCTCCAACATCACCGCGAACCATAACAGATACAAGTCCGGAACCGATCTTCTCTGTGCCGATAAGGGTTACATTTGCAGCCTTTACCATTGCATCAGCAGCCTCGATAGCTGCTACAAGACCTCTGGTTTCGATCATACCAAGTGCTTCAAGTGCCATTTTTATTTCCTCCGTTAAATTTATTTCAAAATTGATTTGACAGGATTACTTAAGGATGGGAAGAATCTTCTCAACATCTGCGTGAGGTCTGGGAATTACGTGTACCGCTACGATCTCGCCAAGCTTGCAAGCCGCAGAGCTTCCTGCCTCTGTTGCAGCCTTAACTGCTCCAACATCGCCGCGAACCATAACAGATACAAGTCCCGATCCGATCTTCTCTGTGCCGATAAGAGTTACATTTGCAGCCTTAACCATAGCATCAGCAGCCTCAATAGCCG
>JAZRHS010000013.1:0-2224 GCA_045644865.1 Eubacteriales bacterium
AGCGACGAGTCGAGTCCCTCAATATCATCTACAAAGCAAGCTCTCTTCAGTTTATCCGAAAGCGGAATACCTACCGCTGCGGAGGTGGGAGAAACGTGCTTGAAGGAGGTAACTGCAGGAAGTCCGAGAGCCTCTTTTATCTCCTTTACAAGCTGCCAGGAGTTGAAGGCGTCAAGGAAGTTGATATATCCGGGTCTGCCGTTAAGTATCTCAATAGGAAGCTCGCTTCCGTCCTCCATAAAGATTTTGGAAGGCTTCTGATTGGGGTTACAGCCGTATTTAAGTTCAAATTCTTTCATTTAGCACCTCACGCGTTTTTGTTTACTATTCTTGTTTCGCTTTCGCCTGTAGCGATGTCGATGTATCTTACAAACAAGGAAACCTTGTTGTCTTCGTTAAGGTTAGTCCAGATAAGGTCGGTGAGAGCGTCGATGTCAACATCGGGAAGCTCAAGTGTTTTGGGCTCGCCCTCAAAAGAGGGGAGAGGATTGCCGTCGCAGTTGTAGGTGTGGATAAACTTTGCTCTGCCTGAGATGGGGTTTTGGTAAGCGTATGTAAATCTCTCGCAGGAGCTGTCGTCGCCCTCTGCGCTCTTAAGAATAGACATTGCAAAGTTCATATCGCCGTTCTCGCGGTGAATGATACCCGAAATTCTGGGTGTGAAGTTGGGCTTGTCGTCCTCAAATTCTCTTGTGCGGAGCGCCTGCTCAAAGGTCATCTGCTTGTCCATAAGGTTGTAGATGGTGTCGGTCTGGTCGCCGTTTGTAACGATGGTCTTGTTGCCCAGAACTCTTACGGGGTAGTAGATGATAAGGTGGGGGTCGGTCATTTTGGATTCGTCAAAAGCCTTGGTACGCATAGCATCGCCCTCGGGAACGAAAACGCGGTTGCGGCTGTTTACGCTTCTGCCCATAATGAAGTAAGCGGTAACAGCCTTTTTGCCGTCGGCACTTTTGCCGATCATAATACCTCTGCCGTGATAGGCGAGGGAGTTAAGCTCGTCTTTGATAGCCTTGATTTTCATATGCTTTCTCCTGATTTTATTGGTGTGTCCGCAACAAAAGTTTTTGCGGAGCTTCTTTCAAAAAGCGACCTCCTGCGTCCGCAGACGCATCGGCGTTTCTTTTTGTGAGCTTTTTCTTTGCGCCTTTTGCAACAAAGAAAAAGCGGAGTTATGGTTTTTGATAACTATTTTATGTGAACGATATTTTGGTTAACCTCAATTCTCTCCTCACAGAACAGCTTTACCGCTTCGGGGAGAATTTTCCATTCGGCTTCTTCCATAATGCGCTTCTGAAGGCTTTCGGGGGTGTCGTTCTGCTTTACATCAACCGCCTTCTGAAGAATGATAGGCCCTGCGTCGCATTCGGGGGTAACTATATGCACCGTTGCGCCCGAAACCTTAACGCCCTTGGCGAGTGCCGCCTCGTGAACGCGGAGTCCGTAGTAGCCCTTTCCGCAGAAGGAGGGAATAAGGGCGGGGTGAACATTTATTATGCGGTTGGGGAATCTTTCGTATACCTGCTCGTCGATTATGGTGAGGAAGCCCGCAAGCACCACAAGGTCAATGCCTGCTCCCTCAAGCTCATCGGCAAGCGCTTTTGAATAGTCGGCGATGCTGTCAAAGTCCTTTCTCGCAAGAACTCTGCCCTCAATGCCGTTGTCGGCGGCTCTTGTAAGAGCGTAAACATCGGGCTTTGAGGCGATAACAAGGGTTATCCTGCCGCCGCCAAGCTCTCCGCGCTTTTGTGCATCAATAAGAGCCTGAAGGTTAGTTCCGCCGCCCGAAACCAGAACGCCTATCTTTTTTTCTGCCATAGCTTACTCCAATATAACGCCGTCGTCGCCCTTGATTATCTCACCGATAAGGTAAGCGTCCTCGCCGTTTGCGCGGAGTATCTCAAGTGCCTTGTCGGCCTCTGCCGCGGGAACAACAACGCTCATACCAACGCCCATGTTGTAGGTGTTGTACATATCGCGCTCGGGAATGTTGCCTTCCTTGGCGATCAGGTCGAAGATGGGCAGGACCTTCACGGCGCTCTTGTCGATCTTTGCGCACAGGCCGTCGGGGATGGAACGGGGAATGTTCTCATAGAAGCCGCCGCCGGTGATGTGGCTGATGCCCTTGACGTTGACCTTCTCCAGCAGAGCCAGAACAGGCTTGACGTAGATCTTGGTGGGAACCAACAGAGCTTCAGCAATGGACTTGCCGCCCAGTTCTTCA
>JAZRHS010000014.1:0-37052 GCA_045644865.1 Eubacteriales bacterium
CACAGAAGCCCGAAGCTTACGAGTTTTAATCTGAGAAAGGAAGGATTAAGAATATGTACGAAAGCGCAAAGCCTTATTTCTACGGAACAGGCAGAAGAAAGAAGTCCGTAGCACGTGTACGCATAGTACCCGGCACAGGTGTTATCACCATCAATAAGAAGGACATTGACGAATATTTCGGACTTGAGACACTCAAGCTCATCGTTAACCAGCCCTTCGGCGTAACAGGCACAGAGGGTAAGTTTGATATCATCGCAACAGTAGTAGGCGGCGGTATCTCCGGTCAGGCAGGCGCAATCCGCCACGGTCTTGCAAGAGCTCTTGTTTGCTCTGATGAAACACTCAGACCCGCTCTTAAGGCAGCAGGATTCCTTCGCCGCGACCCCAGAATGAAGGAAAGAAAGAAGTACGGACTCAAGGGCGCTCGTCGTGCTCCTCAGTTCAGCAAGAGATAAGTTCAGCCTTTGAGCGGTTATTTCAATATACAAAAAGCTCTGCTTTGGCAGAGCTTTTTGTTTTGTAGGGGCGACCATTGGTCGTTCGCTTTTTATCTGATCGACCTATTTACAATTTTTTGGTTTTGTGATATAATTAATATAAATCGAATGTCAGGTACACCTATGCACAGAGGCTTTACTCGTCATTTAATGTGTCCAAAATGCAACAAGCGCACTTGGTGCAAGAAGATAGTGAATAAATTCCAAAGGAGATATTTTATGCCTGCATTTATTATAACCCTTGTTGTTGGTGTTATCTGCATTATTCTCGGCGCTTCAAATATGCGGGGGAATATTTCTTCGCTTCACTCTTATCACAGACACCGAGTTTCTGATGATGATATTCTTCCTTTTGGAAGAATAGTGGGACTTGGAATAATTATTATCGGCATAGGAATAATCCTGTTCAGCATTTTGTCGGTTATAACAATTTATACCGATAAAAATATTTTCATTTTGGTTGGAACTGCGGTTATGACCGCAGGTATTATAGGCGGAACGGCATTAAGCTTTTACGCAATGAAAAAGTATAATAAGGGTATTTTTTAATCCTCAAAAGGAGCGTATAAGGTATGAAAAAGCAAAAAGAACCGAACAATAAGATACAGTTTATGCCTGTGTTTATGAGCATTGGGCTTTCTATCGGTATGGCAATAGGCGTGGCTTTTGACAATATGGTTATAGGTATGTGTATTGGTATGAGTGTCGGCTTGTGCGTTGGTGTGGCTATTGATGCTGTAAACAACAAGCAAAACAAGTCCGATTCAAACATAGATGACGAGGAAACAGACTGATTTTGCGCACAAAAGGGACTGTACTTTAAGTACAGTCCCTTTTCTTATATTATGATTTTAACCTCATCGCCGAGGGGGAGTGAGTAGATAACTATCTCATCGGGGGCTTTGCCAAGCATTTCACTAATCGCCATAGCGTAGTATTTAAGCTGCTCGGCGTGTCTTTTGGTAAGCTTTTTTGTTGCTAATGAGGGCGACGAAAGCTCTTCCTTGGTCAGATAATCGGTCTTGTAGTCGCAAAGCACGATTTTTCCGTCGGCATCCTCAAAAAAGATATCAATAACACCCTGAACGGCAATTTTTTCGTTTTCAAGAAGCTTGGCTTTTTCCTTGGCATCGGTGAAATCCGAGGCGGGGAGGAAAATGTTAAAGCGTTGCTCGCGCCATACTCGCTTTGCACTTGAAAGTCTGGCGTAAAGTCGGCTCTTGAAAAAGGCGGCAAGCTGATTTTTGTTAACAATATCAGCATATGTGGGGGAAATAAACCTGTTTTCCTTTAAGCGGCAAAGCTCTTCGTCGATGCCGTTTCTGACCGCGTTATCAAAATCGCAGAACTGCAAAAAGGCGTGTGTTGCAGTGCCTCGCTCTGCCGCGCCAGCCTTTTTTTCGCCTAAAAGGCTTTCGGGAACTGTAAAGCTTTGACCAAACTGTTCATCAAAATCCTTGTCAAGCATTTCGGGTGTTGCCACGCCCTCGTCAGCCAGATCAAGTACTCTTGGCGAGAGCGCCGAAACAGCAAGCTTGGCGGGGAGCTTTGAGATATGCTCAAACTCATATTTGAAATTAAATCTCTCGTTAAGCAGGCGTACTATTTCGGGGTCTGCTTTGATTTTGGGGGATTTTTCCTGTGCCTTTGCTTCTTGGTCAAGGCTGTTTGGGGCTTCCTCTACCTCAATGGTTTCCTCTGCGAGCAGCCTGATAGATTCCACATCGCTTGGGATACGGTTAACCCTGAAGGCATCGGGGGTTGCCGAGAAGGGAAGCGCCATCATTATCCACTCTATATAGGAGTTTGCGCACAGCACAGCGTAGTTTCTATCGTGTTTGCAGATTTCCTTAACCTTGCTTGTTTTCTTTTCTTCCTCGGGCAGATTTGCCACGATATAAAGACGCTCTCTCGCGCGGGTCATAGCCACATACAAAAGGCGCATTTCTTCCTCTCGCTGAAGCACCGAAACGGTGTCGGATATAGCACTTCTCAAGGGCGAACGGTATTGGGCAAGACCTGTTTCATCGTGGGGAAGAAAACCTATTCCAAGAGAGGGCTCAAAAAGAATTTTACTCTTTTTGAAGTCGGTATTGAACTGCTTCTCGCATTGATATATAAAGCAAACAGGGAACTCAAGCCCCTTGGAGTGGTGTATGGTGATAAGCTTAACGCTGTTGCTGTCGCTTGACTGTTCGTCGCCCGAAAGGCTTACCTTGCTTTCAATAAGCTCGTTTATAAATTTTATAAAGCCGTAAAGTCCCTTGAAGCCGTTTGACTCGTACTTTATGGCGTACTCGTACAGGCGAAGGAGATTTTTTGCGCTTCCGTCCGAGTAGGAAAGCAACGAAAGCTCCTTGTAAAGCTTTTTGATCAGCTTGTCGCAGGGCGAAGCGGCAGAAGCCGAGCGCCAGTATTCAAGGTCGGAAATAAAGCCCTTACATTTTTCGCCAAGAGGGGTTTCGTTGTCTGAATACTCAACAAGTGCATCATAAAGTGAAAGCGATGGGTCAGACGCGCTTGTTCTTACTGTGATTATTTCATCGAAGCTAAAGCCAAAGATAGGCGAACGGAGCGTTCCCGCCAAAGAAATATCCTTTTGGGGATTGTCGATAGCAGTCAACAGGGCAATAACGAGAAGCACCTCGGGGTTTTCGAAGAAATTTACCGTTTCGGAGTTTTCCACGGGAATACCAAGGGCGGTAAGCTCTCGCTCAAGGCTTGAAAAGTCCTTTTTGCCGCGGGCAAGTATGGCAATATCCTTGTATTCGATAAGCCTTTGGCGAACAAGTCCGTTCTCGTCTTTGTAGGGAGCAAGATATTCCTTCCCTACAAGCCGATTGATTTCCTTTGCTATATAACGGGCGGCGGCAAGGGAGTTTTCGGCTTTCTGGGCGTCGTCAAGTGAGGAATTTGACACGCCCTCGGGCAGAGTACCCGTCAAGGCTAATGTTACAGGTGTGGGAGCATAATCCTTGTCAACACAAATCTTCGCAAACCTTAAATCGTCCTCGTCGCTGTATCCGATGCTCTTTGAGCGAATCGAGAACAGGAAGGAGGAAACTGTGTTTGAAAAATTTATAACCGTCTTGTCGCATCTGAAGTTTTCGGACATAAACAGAGAACATTCCTTGGCATCAGCAGTACCAAGAATGGGCAGAGTGCGCTTGTACATAGCGAAAATATCGGGGTTTGCGCCTCTGAAGCTGTAAATGCTCTGCTTGATGTCGCCTACCATAAATCGGTTGTCATTACGGGCGATAGCGTTGAAAATAGCGTCCTGAACATCGTCAACATCCTGATATTCGTCGATATAGATATAGTCGAACCTGTCCCTGTATTCAAGAGCAATATTGGTAGGAGTACCGTCGGAGGTGCAGAGGATATCAAGTACAAACCGCCTGATATCGGTAAATGTGAATGAGCATCTTGCCGTCTTTTCGGCATTCAGCCTTGTGTCAAACTCACTGAGAAGCCTGTAAAGACCATCACAAATCTCGGCGTTTTGCGTGAAAGAAAGAGAGATTTCCTCGGGGGTGTGGGAGAAGTAGTTCTTCCGGTGTGTTTCAAGCAATTTTTTCAGCTTGTCGCGTTTGTCCTTCTGCTCGGTTATTACGGGATTACCTCCCTTGTATGATGAAAGCTTGGTAAATTTTATTTCGTCTATTGCTCTCTTTGCTTCGCAGTAATTTCTCGCTTTTATGTAGCCAAGAAGGCTTTGCCATACCGAAATGTCGTCAGAGAAGCCTGCGGCATAAGCCTTTTTTGCTTCCTCGTCGGAGTTGATTATTTCAAGCGACTCTTTTGACTGGGTGATGGCGTAGTTGAAGAACGCTTCCGAAGCATTTATTGCCGCCTCGCCGTATTTTGTTTTAAGGAAATCCTCTTTTGCAGCTTCCACAAGATCCTTTTTGTAGTCAAGAAGGGTTTCTGTTCCTTTTCGTAGGCTTTGAAGCTTTTTATGTATGTCAAGGAATATTTCACCTATGTTTGCGCTTTGGCGTACATCTGAAAAATGCTCGGTAAAGCGATCAAAGCCATCGGTGAAGAAAAGATCCTCAATGGTTTCTTCCATAACCGCACGACAGAGCGGGCCTGTTTCGGCGTCATCGGCTATGCGGGGTATCTGTGTTAATGAAAGCCTTTGAAAGTTGTTTTTAACTATCTCGTAATAGAAGGAATCTATAGTGGAGATGTGTGCGCTTCCCAATGCGATAAGCTGAGAGGGAAGATACGGGTTTTCGGGGTCTTCCAAAAGAGCCTTTGAAAGAGCCTTTGATATTTTTGCTTTAAGGTCGGCTGCCGAAGCGCGGGTAAAGGTAACTATCAGCATACGGGAGATATCGGCAGGAGAATCCTTGTCTATGAGCGACTCTATGATTCGCTGAGTCAGGGTTGCGGTTTTTCCCGAGCCTGCCGCCGCACTTACAATAAGGGTTTTGTCCCTTGTGTCAATGGCGGCCTGCTGTCTTTCTGTCCAAGCCATATGATTCTCCTTTCTTTATTCCTCTTCTTCGTCGCTTTTTTCCTCTGCCTTAAGGTCAACACGGCAGAATTGCTTCATTTTGCAGTATTCGCAGGGGTATTTGTCCCCAAGCTTAAGGGGGGAAATGTTGGCGTTTCCCCCGCGCATACTTGTGGCGATCTGGACAAGGGTGTTTGTTATGGATTCTTCAAGGTGAGCGAAGCTCTCGTCATCGGTAAGGCTTTTGCCTTTTATAGTTCCGTCCTTAAGTTGGCTTACACCCGGAAGATATTTAGTGTTCAGGTCGTGGCAAAGCTCAAGCAAAATATCCTCGTCGTCGGTTACCAAGCCCGCACGGGGAATGTTTGATTTTGCTTTTTCAATTATTTCCTCGGTTGTTGTGTTAAGGTCGGCGTCTATAGTGCCAAGAGCGGTGGAAACATATATAATTCCCGCGGGCTTAATGCTGTCGCCCTCGTTGCAGCCAATCGCCTTGCGAAATTTCTCTGAGGCGGTGTTGCAAATTGCAAACATATAGAGTAAGAGCTGAATATTCAAGCCCTGTTCAACCTCGTCAAGAGAAAAGGTCTTTGTTCCCGTTTTGTAGTCGACGACCTTTATGTAGACCGTGTCATTTTTCTTGAATATGTCAAGGCGGTCAACAGTTCCTTCAAGAGTTATCTTGCTTTTGTCGTTAAGAGTAAGCTCAAAGGCGGGGAGAATGTCGCTGTTGCGGTTGCCAAAGCGCATTTCAAGATATTTTGGCACAAAGCTGCTTAACAACAGCTCGTTGTAAAGAGAGGAAGCCACTACCACCGCAAGCTTTGTCAAGCGTTCAAAGAGGTGAAGCTGGCGTCTTGAGGGGGTTGTACGGCTTGAGAATATCCTGTCAATATAAAGCTTTGCTTCTTTTCTGATGACTTCTTCAAGTTCTGTCTGGGAGATGCCTCTGTTGAGTCCGTTTTCGTCTACGGTATATCTGATAAACACCTCGAGAAGCCTGTGAATAAATGTTCCCGTATCAGCGTATCCAAAGCTTGCTGTAGCGTTATCGCGAAGCCCAAGAATGTAATTGCAAAAGTAATTAAAGTGGCACTTTACATATTGGTCTATTTTACTTTGTGTAAGCGAAAGCCTGTTTCCAAACAAGGCTGATGCTGTGTCGGGCGAAAGCTTGCAGGCTGTGTCGCTTATGGGAATGTCTATTCTGTTAAGCGCACCACAAAATTCGGGGTTGTCTTCGAAAAGTTCCTTAAGCGCCGCGGAGCAATCCTTATTCTTTAACGACCTGTAGGACTCAAAGGCAAGTGCTTTTGACATAAGCCTGTCAAGCTCGCC
The DNA here is from genome assembly GCA_045644865.1 of Eubacteriales bacterium. Lineage (GTDB taxonomy): Bacteria > Bacillota > Clostridia > Oscillospirales > CAG-272 > RGIG8775. The sequence continues at coordinate 6,301 of JAZRHS010000014.1, forward strand.
TGTGCGCTCGTAGCAGATAGGCTTTTCAATATGCAGAAGTGCGCAAGCTCTTGTAATAGCCAGCGAGGGCTTTTGCGGAGCATTTCCCGATTTGGTGTGATAGGTCATTATAAGCTTGTCTGAGGGCATAGTAACAGCTCTGTAGGCGTACAAAAGCTCCTCTGCGCTGCCCTCCTTGGTGTTGCTTGAAAGCTCTATGCCAAGCTCCGAGAGCTTTTGCTTTTCGTTGTCCGAGAAAAATCCGTTTTCGGAGATATGTGCAGGGAACTTGCCGTCGCACATTCCCATAAGAACAGCGCATTTAATATTGCTTGCGCGGAGCATTGAGGCAGAGCCTAAAATAACCTCGTCTGCGGCGGTGGGAATAGTACCTATATCGGTGTTTCCAAGCACGGCTTTAAGCGATGAGCAAAATTCCTCAATCGACATTTCTTCTTCACCAAGAACAGATGAAATATCATCAAGCACCTTGATAAACGCCTTGTGAGTACCTGCAATTTCAAGGGCGCTTTTTTTGTCGTTCTTCCTGTACGCATCTCTTGAACGGGCGAGAAGCTTCTCCGAAAGCTCTTGGGTTTTGAAGAAATCAAAGGTTGCCTGACAAAGCTCGGCAACATTCTTTGCCGCGTCAAGCGCAGAGAAAAAGGCGGAGAGTGAGGGAACAAGCCTGTTCTTTACCTCGTTGGCGGTATCTCGAATCTTCATTCCGCGAGGGGATATTCTTTCGTAATATCCGTCGGGGTTCATAGTCCATATTTCATCAAAAAAGCGGTTTCCGCTTATCTTCCAAGCCGAAATATAAAGCTCGAAAAGGTCAATGTCGGTGGGGGAAATGTCAGACAATCCTGCTTTTAGATAGCCTATTACATCTTCGGTGCGCCAGTTTTTCAGCTTTATGGCAAAGGCTGACATTATAAACGAAATAAGAGGTTGTGTAATAAGGTCTGTTTTTTCGGACATAAAGAAGGGAACGCCTGCCTTTTCAAGGGCGGTGTCGATTATGCCGCGATAGGAGTCCATATTTCCCGCAACTATGGCTATCTCGTTGTAGCGATAACCCTTGTGGAGAAGCGAAAGCACCGTGTTCGCCGCCGACTCTGCCTCACTGTACATATCGGCACATTCAATGATTTTTACACTTTCATCGTCCTCGATTTTCGGAAGCTGCGAGGTGTTGACCGAAAAGTTCCAAAGATGTTCCCAAAGCCTTTTTAATGCGGGAGTTGAAGCTCTGTGCGGCTCGCTCAAAATCATAGTGCCGCGTGAGTCCTTGTCGGTAAGCTCTATAAGCTTTTTTGAGGTCTTGTTGACACTATGCAGGTGAATTGCGCCTGTTGTGGGGGCGTTTGAGGGAATAGTTATTGTGCAGTTATCTGCTTGAGCAAAAATGCGTTCAATTATCTTGTATTCCCAAGCGGTAAAGCTTGAGAAGGAGTCTATGTACACATTGTATCCGTTGAAGAAATTGTTGGTGCAAAGAAGCTTGTAAAGCTTTTCCAGATCGTCGGTAACATCGTCATAGGAGCTTTCCACCGCCCCCGAATATGACGAATATATAAGCGAAAGGTCATTGAGCTTTGCCTTTAGCTGACTTTTGTCGTCAAGACTGTTTGCGGCGCGTTCAAGCTGATGAGCCTTTATTCCGTTTATCTTAAACTCATTTATCTGCGAAAGCATAAGAGCGGGAAGAGAGCTGTCGCCCACCGCTCTAAGATTGTATTCAATAAGCATAGGCGCAAGCTCTATAAGCGTGCGCTTCATAAACAGGCTTTTCATACCGCTTGTGATATAGTTGTAGCATAAGCCTCCGTATATTCTGAAAAGCTTGTTTGCAAGTCTTGTAAAGTTAAGCACCTCAAAGGAAAGCTGTGCCGATGCGGGCAGCATAAGAAGCATACCGCGCTCGGCTTCTACTGTCTGCTGTTCGGGTACGATAAGCATTGCTTGCTTACCAAGAGCGATATCATTTTTTATTCGGTTTGTTATTTCGGTGGTTTTTCCTGTTCCGGGAAGACCGTAAATGAAGTTTAACATTTTGCACCTCAATAAATGTAACTCTTTTTTAGTCGTTAATGTGAGCTTTTATTTTTCCTCGTCGGAGCGAATTGTTTCTAAATTTCTCAATAAAGTGGGGCGGCCTCGCCAGGAGAACGCGCGCTTTGCGAACTCTTCCTCGTCCATATTTTCAATCATTTCGTATGTAAGCTTTGGTGTGGTTTTAACAGAGAAAAACTCTATGGGTGAGTATATAGTTCCTGCTTTTTTTGCTTTTTTTGTGTGTGGGCAGACTTCTGTGCAGATATCACAGCCCCAAAGGCTGTACTTTTTCAAAATATCCTGCTCACTTGACGAAAGCTCACCCTTCTTTTGGGTTATGGCTGACAGGCACTCACCGCACTCTCCATTTTTCCACGGGCAAGCAGATACGCATAGTCCGCAGCCCTCACAATAGCGTGGGCTTTGCTGGCGGCAGATGCCGCTTTCAAGCTCCGCGCCAACTATAAGCTCGGCAAGAAAGATGTATGAGGAATATTTTTCTGTAATAATAAGTCCGTTTTTTCCAAGCATTCCAAGTCCGCCCTTAAGCGCCGCATCACGCTCGTTAATAGGTGAGTGGTCGGCAAACAGAGCAAAGGAAATATTGGGGTATAGCACCTTTAATTTGGGAATAAGCCTTGCGGATAATTCCTTTACAAAAAGATGATAGTCGCGCCCTACCGCGTATGCTGAAATATTTCTGTCCTCGTCGCAGGCCTTGGTGTAATAGGGAATAGCGAATATCACCGCAAAGCCTGAGTCAATATCTGCTCTTTCAAGCAGGTATTTCTTTGTAATAACGCATTTGTCAAGGGGAAGAAAAACAGAAAGGTCTATTCCTTCGCTTTTAAGAAGCTCTTTTATTTTCTCGACCATAGCAATTCCTCCGCCTAATAATTATAATATATACTTATTATAACATAAAGTGAGCGAAAAAACAAACCCAATATAAAAAGTTTTTTTGAATTTTTTGTTCCCTCGTCAAAATATCATCACATATGGGATTTATAATTGAATCAGACGATAAGGTTTTGAAAAGGAAATCATATAAATCTGTCGATTTCCGAATATCGTTCTTAAAAATAGCGCAAAGCTCTTGAAAAAAACGAGAAAATGCTATATAATATACCTGTGAATGGGGGTGTTTTTGTTGTATACGATACTTGTGGTAGACGATGAGGTAAGAATCCGAAGCATAATTAAAAAGTACGCCGAGTTTGAAGGACATACGGTAGTTGAGGCAGGCGACGGACTTGAAGCGGTATATCTCTGCCGTAACAACACCTACGATATTGTAATAATGGATATAATGATGCCCGAGCTTGACGGCTTTTCGGCTTGCAGGGAGATAAGAAAGGTGTCCCAAGTGCCGATAATTATGCTGTCGGCAAGAGGCGAGGAATACGACAGAATAAATGGCTTTGAGGTAGGAATAGACGATTATGTGGTTAAGCCCTTTTCTCCCAAGGAGCTGATGCTCCGTGTTGAGGCGGTTATGAAGCGTGTGAAACGGGTAGGAGATATGGGCGTAAAAGCGCCTAATGAGGTGGTTTCGATTGACGGCGGCAGCCTTAAAGCCGATATAACCGCGCGTATAGTATATATTGACGGTGAGAGGATCGATATGTCCCCCAAGGAATACGACCTGTTTTTCTATTTGATTGCCAACAGGAATATCGCTCTTACAAGAGAAAAATTACTTACAGAGGTTTGGGGATACGATTTCTATGGAGATGCCCGAACACTTGATACCCACATAAAGCTTTTGAGAAAAAGCCTTGGCAGATATGCCGACTGTGTTGTAACGCTTCGGGGCGTTGGATACAGATTTGAGGAAAAATAACAAAAGGAGAGCCGCAGATGAAAATGGTGAAGAAAACTAAAGAAAAGTGCCGTGTCTGCGGTATAAGCGTAAGCTGGAAGCTTTTTGCCTTTTTGGTGGCTTTTGTAGTTTTTATGATGGCGGTCGTATGGGCTTTTCAGGTCTTTTTGCTTGATAGCCTTTACAGGGGTACAAAATATCGTGAGCTTGAAAACATTTCCCTGGCAATAGGTGAGTTCGCGGGTACAGAAACTCTTGGCGAGGCGGTGTATTCCTGTGCCGTGGACTATTCTACTTGTATAAGGGTATTCAAATTAGGAGAAAACTCGTCAGCTCTTGAGGTTGCAAGCGCAGATGTGTCGGCTGAATGTATCATACACAGTATATCGGGCGTAATGCTTAACAGAAAGCTTAACGAGTATTATGAAAAGGCTGTTGAGGCAGGCGGAGTGTTTGCGGAAACCAGCGAGGTTTCCTCAAAGCTTGGAACATTCTGGAGCGAGGGCAACAGAGATAACAAGCCGCTTTTTGATTTTATTCAGCCAAGTGACGACCAGCTTGTTATGGTTTATAACAGAATAGTTACAGGCAGGGACGGCGGAACTTATATGGTGCTTCTCAATTCGGAGCTGACACCTGTGGACGCTACTGTCAATACCCTTAAGCTTCAGTTTTACTGGATGGCCGGGGTTATGGTGATAGGTGCGCTTGTCTTGGCGTTCCTTATATCAAAAAATATTTCAAGCCCCATCAAAAAAATGAACAGCTCGGCAAAAAAGCTTGCCGAGGGTAGATATGACGCCGATTTTGCGGTAACAGGCTACAGAGAGATAATTGAGCTGTCGGAGAGTCTTGAGGACGCGGCAATAAAGCTTTCAAGGCTTGACTCGCTTCAGCGTGAGCTGGTGGCTAATGTTTCTCACGACCTCAGGACACCGCTTACCCTTATAAAGGGCTACGGTGAGGTTATGAGGGATATTCCTGACGAGAATACACCCGAAAATCTTCAGGTAATAGTTGATGAGGCAAATCATTTGAGCGAGCTTGTAAATGACCTGCTGGACTTGTCAAAGATACGCTCGGGAGCGCGAGTCCCCGAATTTTCGGTGTTTGACATTACCGCCGTGGTTCGCGAGGTAATGACAAGATATGATAAGCTTGTAAATGTTGGTGGATATAGGGTTGAGTTTTGCGCGGACGACCATTTTCTTGTGCGTGCAGACCGTCTGATGATAATTCAGGTGGTGTATAATCTTATAAACAATGCCCTCAATTATGGGGGTGAGGATAAAACCGTTTTGGTTAAGCAGGATTGCCTTGACGGAATGGTTCGAATTTCGGTTATTGATAACGGAGAGGGAATAGCCCCCGATAAGCTTGACAGTATCTGGGACAGATATTACAAGGTTGACAGAGTTCATAAGCGGGCAAAGGTCGGAACGGGACTTGGACTTTCAATAGTTAAGGGAACTCTTGAGCTTCACAAGGCTTCCTACGGTGTGGAATCGGCTCTGGGACACGGAAGCTGCTTCTGGTTCGAGCTTCCTACAGTAGACAACGGGGAAAACGAGGAGATAATATAATGCTTAAAAAGGCGTTCAGAATATTCAGAATAATTTTGCTTATTGCTTGCGCCGCGGTTTTTGCTGTGAGCGCAATAAAGCTTGCAGAGATACTTGCGGAGTATTCAAGGGCTGAAAATGTATATAATGAAATAAATAAGGGTGTAGAAGGTGTGGTGGTAGATTCATCTGCAGGCGAAGTCCCCGAGCATCTTGTGGCTCTTTCAAAATATGTTTCCGAGCTTAAGGCGCAGTATCCCGATGTTGTGGGATATGTTAATGTCCCGTCCTTGGGGATAAGCTACCCTGTGGTGCAGACCGATAATAATGATTATTATCTTGACCATATGATTACGGGCGAGGAAAGCGCAAGCGGAGCGATATTTTTGGATTATCGCATAAGCAATGACCCTTCGGAAACACAAAACACCGTGCTTTATGGTCATAATATGAACAACGGTTCAATGTTTCATAAGGTGGTTGAGCTTTATGACCTTGAGAAATTTATGAATGCTACCGTGGAATATGTTACCGAGAACGCGGTATATATATATTCCCCCCTTGCACTATACCGTTGCGCGGCGTATTATCCTTTTGGTACATACAGCTTTGATGACGGGGATAGCTTTGTGGGGTTTTGTGATATGATAGTTGAGAAAAGCTATCACACTACCCGTCCCGAGGGAACCGAATACGACGGCGATGAAAGCCTTATAACCTTTCTGACCTGTACCAATTCGATTACAACAAAGGCAGACAGATATGTTTATCACGCTTTGCTTACGGAATCTTATCAAAATATTCACGGAGAAGACGGTTCAAAATGATATCATTTGAGAATTTTATTTGCCCCCATTGTTCTTCACCTCTTGGGCTTGACGCAGGCGGCAAAAGCCTATTGTGCGGCGGAAGTGTAAAGCGTCATTGCTTTGACCTTTCGTCAAGCGGATATGTAAACTTTGCTCCTCCGTCGCAAAGCGGATCGGGGGACTCAAAGGAAGCAATAAGAGCGCGCACAAGATTTCTTGAAAGCGATGGATACAAGCCTGTTTGTCAGGAAATAATTAAGATGGTGGGAAAATATTGCCACGGCGGACTTGTGGTCGACGCGGGCTCGGGGGAGGGCTACTACACCAATTTGGTTGCCGAAGCCTATGACGGTGAGGTGGCAGGCTTTGATCTTTCAAAGTTTGGTGTCGAGAACGGAGCAAAAACGGCACGCCGAAAGAGTATTGAAAATGTTTTCTTTGCGGTTGGCAGTGTGTTTTCTATCCCGCTTGCCGATAACTGCGCCGATGGGATAATAAATATTTTTGCTCCTTGCGTAGAGGCTGAATATTCCCGTATACTTAAGTCGGGCGGGGTGCTTATAACCGCAGAAGCGGGAGAGGATCATCTTCTCGGTCTTAAGAATGCTATATATGACAGCGCGTATAAAAATACAGAGCGAGAGGATATGCCCAAGAGCCTTCGCCTTGCGGAAGAAAAAAGAGTGTCGTTTATGCTTGCGTTAGAGGATAAGCAGCTTATACTCGACCTGTTTTCTATGACTCCCTATTATTACAGAACCTCTGAAAAAAGTATGAATAAGCTTTTGGCACTTGACAGACTTGAAACAGAGGTGGATATTAAAATAAAGGTTTTTTATAAGGAATAAGAGAACTTATGAAATTTACACTTTGTATTCCGATGTATAACGAAGCCAAGGTAATAGCCCAAACGGCTAAAAGGCTTGATAAGTATATGTCGTCAAGGTTTGGCGATTATGAGATAATATTTTCCGATGACGGCAGCACCGATGGCTCTGCTGACATAGTAAAGTCGCTTTGCCTGCCCTGTGTCAGGGTAATAGGTTATTCCGATAACAGAGGAAAGGGAAGCGCGGTGAGAGAGGCTATGCTTGCCGCTACAGGCGACGCGGTTATGTTTACCGATTCAGACCTTGCCTATGGCACAGAGGTTATAGGTCAGATTGCCGACGCCTTTGAAGCACACCCCGAATGTGATCTGGTGGTCGGTTCAAGAAATATAGCTAAAAACGGATATGACGGATATACGCTGACAAGAAGAGTCGCGTCAAAGGGCTATATTGCGGTGCTTAAGGCTATTGGCGGACTTAAAATATCCGATTCACAATGTGGTTGCAAGGCTTTCCGAAGGGAAGCGGCGGAAAAAATTTTCTCTAATTGTGTAGTAAACGGCTTCGCGTTCGATTTTGAAGCAATACTTCTCGCAAACAAGCTCGGATATAAAATATATGAGTATCCCGTTAAGGTCATAAATCACGGCGAGTCAAAGGTAAGCGTGATAGGGGACGCTGTAAGAATGCTTGGCGATATTATTAAAATGAAAAAGAGAATTTCAGGACTTGACATATAAAAAGGCAGAATTTTACTGCCTTTTTTCATATATTTGAGATCCCTGTTGACAAACTGTGATGCATATGGTATAATGATACCAAGAGGTGATTTTGTTGTGTTGAACAGTATAGAATTGTTAAGCGAAAAAAGAATACCTGCAGGGGCTGAATTGTATTTACCGAGCGACACGGTGCTTTATGTGTCGAGGGGGGCTTTGATAATTGGCGATTATAAGCTTTTGACGGGACAGTATATGGCTTTGAAAAAGGATCAGGCGGTATCCTTTGAGGTTGAGAGTGGCTCGGAGCTTCGCCTTTTGATGCTGTCTTTTGATAGCTTTGGTGAAAATCCGTTTGTGCTTTGCGATGTTTTTGACGCGTCCTGTCCCGATGATATGGACGGTCTGCTTGCGGGCAGAGAGCTGTGGCTGCCCCACAACACAAATTCAGCTGAGAAAATGGCGGAATATGTGCTTTCCTTGCTTGTGGGCGAAGAAGACGGAGAGTCCTGCGGAAACAAATATGTTGATATGGCAAAAAGATATATTGATTTCAATTATCATCTTGATATAAGGGTTGAGGAGCTTGCCGAAAGAATAGGTGTGGACAGAAAGTATCTCAGAAATCTTTTTGTTGAGTATCTTGGCGTTTCCACCAAGGATTATATAATGAATTTGCGCATTGAGAGAGCAAAGGAGCTTCTTTTGTCAACAGATATTGCTGTTAATTCGGTTGCCTTTTCTGTGGGATATTCAGATGCTCTTGGATTTTCCAAAATGTTCAAGAAGTATACAGGGCTTTCGCCCTCGGATTACAGGGGCGGAGAGTCGCCTGTTGAGATAAGGCAGGCGGAAGAACCTGTTTTGCAGAAAAAAGAGGACATTAAATATTTCCTGCTTTAATTTCATATACAAAAAGGGCTGAGTCAGACTCAGCCCTTGATTTTATATATCGGCGTCCTTTACATATTCCTTGCCGTGAAGCGTGATAAACTGCTTTCTTGCGGGAAGGTTGTCGCCAAGAAGTGTGTCGAAAATTTCGTAGGTCTTTTGCGCGTCGGTTGTAGTTACGGCAATAAGACGGCGCGTTGCGGGGTTCATTGTTGTTTTTGACATCATTTCGGGCTCATTTTCACCAAGACCCTTGGAACGCTGAAGCGTGTACTTTTTGCCGTCAAGCTTTTTGAGTATATCGGCTCTTTCAAATTCATTGTAAGCAAAATACACATCGTCCTTTGTGGTTATCTCAAACAAGGGGGTCTCCGCGATGTATACCTTTCCTGCGGCCAAAAGCGAAGGAAGCAAGCGGTAGAAAAGAGTGAGCAGAAGCGTTCTTATCTGGAAGCCGTCCTCGTCCGCATCGGTACAGATAATAATCTTTGACCAGCGAAGGGAGTTGATGTCAAATGAGGGCATATCGGTTTTCACCTTGCCCTGAATTTCAACGCCGCAACCGATAACCCTGAGAAGGTCTGTGATTATCTCTGATTTGAATATCTTGTCATAGGTGCTTTTAAGACAGTTAAGAGTTTTACCTCTTACGGGAATGATTGCCTGAAATTCAGCATCTCTTGCAAGCTTACAGGACGAAAGTGCCGAATCACCCTCAACTATATAAAGCTCACGCAGGGCAGGGTCCTTGGTGCGGCAGTTGACAAACTTTTCAACTCTGTTGGCTATATCAAGAGTACCTGTCAGTTTTTTCTTTATGTTGAGTCTTGCGTTTTCAGCCGACTCACGGCTGCGCTTGTTAATAAGCACCTGATTTGCGAAAATTTCCGCGCTCTGGGGATTTTCGATAAAGAATATCTCAAGGTTTGTCTTTATCGACTCATACATTGCCTCGTATATGAACTTGTTGGTTATAGCCTTTTTGGTCTGGTTCTCGTATGAGGTTATTGTTGAAAAGCTGTTAATAACAAGGATAAGGCAGTCGCTTACATCGTTAAATGTAATTTTTGACTCGTTCTTTTGGTATTTACCCACGCTTTTGATGTATTTGTCAAGGGCGTATGCAAAGCCGAGCTTTACCGCCTTGTCGGGCGAGCCGCCGTGCTCAAGAAAGCTTGAGTTGTGATAGTATTCGATTACATTAACGCTGTTGGAAACACAGAAGGAGAAGTCAGCCTTAAGCTTGTATTCGGGCTTGTCCTCGCGGTCGCGGCCCTTGGTTTCAAGCTTCCAATGGTAGGGGGCTGTCATAGAAGCCTCGCCTGCAAGCTCGGTTATGTAGTCCGAAATGCCGTTGGGGTAAAGGAATTTATGCTCCTCAAATCCGCCGCCCTCTTTTTCTATTTTAAGCACGAATGAGATTCCCGCGTTTACCACCGACTGGCGGCGCATTGTTTCAATGAAAAATTCGGGGGGGATCTTTATGTCTGTAAAGACCTCAAGGTCGGGCTTCCAACGGATAACAGTACCCGTGCGTTTTTCCTTGCGCTCAAGCTCGCGCTCCTCAAGCTGGCTGCAGGGCTCGCCCTTCTTGAAGTGAATAGAGCGAACGAACTTTCCGTCATAGGAGTAAACATCCATAAACTCGGAGCTGTACTGTGTAGCGCAAGCGCCAAGTCCGTTAAGACCGAGAGAGTATTCGTATGCAGATTCGCTGTCGTTGTTGTCGTACTTACCGCCTGCGTAAAGCTCGCAGTATATAAGATCCCAGTTCCATCTGCCTTCTTTTTCGTTGTATCCAAGGGGAACTCCTCGTCCCTTATCGTCAACCTGTATGGAGTGGTCAAGGAACGCGGTTACCGTTATTTCGTTTCCGTGTCCCTCGCGGGCTTCGTCTACAGAGTTTGAAAGTATTTCAAAAAACGAATGCTCGCAGCCCTCAAGTCCATCAGAGCCGAAGATAACGCCGGGGCGTTTTCTTACACGGTCAGCGCCCTTGAGCGCAGTAATACTTTGGTTGCCGTATTCCTGTTTTGCTTTTGCCGTTCTGTTAGTTGCCACTTTATATGTCCTTTCACAAAAAATACAAATATCCAAACTATATTATAACAGATTTTTTTCGTTTTGAAAAGGGGATTTGGAAAATATTTTTATTTCTTTAGAGAATTTTATAGAATTGACTTGAATATAATTGAAAAATATTATATAATATAGAATAGCCTATTTAGACTAAAGTATAATGGAGAGGTGCATTTTGATGAAAAATACGGAGCTCCTTGAGAAAATAAAAAACAGCAAGGTCGCAGTTTTGGGACTTGGCGTTTCCAATGTTCCGCTTGTGGCTTTTTTGCTTGAGCTTGGTGTAAGCGATATTACGGTTCACGATAAAAAGCCGTGGACAGAGCTTGGGCGTGAGGCACGGGAGTATGCCGAACGCGGTGTACGCTTTGTTGGCGGAGAAGAATATCTTGATAAGGTTGAAGGAGATTATATTTTCCGCTCACCCGGAATAAGACCTGATATTCCTTCGCTTGTTACCGCGGTCAATGGCGGTGCGATTCTTACATCGGAAATGGAGCTTTTCTTTGAGCTTACCCCCGCAAGAATAATTGCTATCACGGGTAGCGACGGAAAGACTACAACCACCACCCTGACATATAAAATCCTTGAGGAAGAGCTTTCCAAAAAGGGTAACGGAAGGGTATATGTAGGCGGAAATATCGGAACGCCTTTGTTGCCCTTGGTCAATGAAATGACAGAGAAGGATTTTGCTGTGGTTGAGCTTTCAAGCTTCCAGCTTATGACGCTTAAGAAGATGCCATACCGCGCGGCTATCACAAACATATCCCCCAACCATCTTGATTGGCATACCGATATGGATGAATATGCTGAGGCAAAATTCAATGTTTGCCGCGAAAAGGGCGTGGACAGACTTGTAACAAACCGCGAGAGCGAGCTTGCTTATAACCTTTCACAGAGAGTTGCCTGCGGAGTAACGCTTGTTTCTTCAAAGAGAAGCGAATTCAAGAGCGTAAGCGAGGAAGGGCACGGAAAGAAGGCGGTGTTTGAGCGTGGCGGTGAAATAATAATAAGCGACGGAACGCTTGAGCGAGTTATGCTTAAAACCGCGGACATTAAGCTTGTAGGCAGACATAATGTTGAAAATTATATGACGGCTATTGCGCTTCTTGACGGAATGGTTTCATACAACAGTATCCGTAATGTGGCGATAAGCTTTGGCGGAGTGGAGCATAGACTTGAATTTGTAAGAGAGCTTTGCGGTGTCAAATATTATAACAGCTCAATAGACTCAAGCCCCACAAGAACTGCGGCGGCTATTTCGGCGTTTGGTGAAAAGCCTATACTTATCTGCGGCGGCTACGATAAGCATATCCCATTTGATCTTCTGGGCGATGTTCTTTGCCAAAAGGCAAAGGCGGTGGTGCTTACAGGTGCTACGAGAGAGGCTATAAATGCAGCTATCAGAAATTCGACCTACTTTAAGGATTGTGAGTTGGAAATAGTTATAAAGCCTGATTTTTTTGAGGCGGCTTTGGCGGCAAGAGAGCTTGCCAAGGCGGGGGATTCGGTAGTGCTTTCGCCTGCTTGCGCAAGCTTTGACGCCTTCAGAAACTTTGAGGAGCGAGGAAATATTTTCAAGAACATAGTAAATACGATGACCGAGGAAGGTAATTAAATTTTGATGGAATTAAAGGAATTGATAATAAAGCTGTCGTCCCTTATGTCTGTAACCGGATATGAGGATTTCAGCGCGGATGCCGTTAAGGATATTGCGGATAAATATTTTGACGAATATTTCTGCGACGGCGTAAAAAACCAGGTGCTTGTGAAAAAATGCGGCAGAGAGAACGCCCCCAAAATAATCATAGACGCGCATTTTGACGAGATAGGAATGTATGTCAGCGAAATAAGGGACGGCGGTTTTCTTAAGGTAACAAATATCGGCGGACTTGACACAAGAATAATGCAGGCGTCCGATGTGATCATATACGGCAAGAAAAGACTTCACGGTATTGTGGCGGCAGTTTCGCCTCATTTGTCGGGTGAAAAGGACAGGGAAATCCTTCCCGAGGTTGGCGACCTGCTTATAGATACAGGTTATTCAAAGGAAGAGCTTTCTGAGCTTGTAGGGCTTGGTACTCCCGTGGGCTTTTATCCCAAATATACCGAGCTTCTTAATTCAAGGCTTGCGGGCAAGGGCTTTGACGACAAGGCTTGTGCCGCCTGTGTAATAAAAGCGGTTGCCGAGCTTGACAGAGCTGATCTTGCGGGAGATGTGTATGTTCTGCTTTCCTCTCACGAGGAAACCGATCGCCTTGGCGGTGTGGTGTGCGGCACATACAGAATTTCGCCTGACTATGCTATGGTGGTAGATGTTAATTTAGGCAAAACTCCCGATACCAAGGCGCACGAAACAGTTGTGCTTGGAGAGGGCGTTGCCCTTACGCTTTCGGCAGTTACCGACCGCGCGCTTACTAAAATGACAGCAGAGCTTTGTAATAAAAATGACATAAATTATCAGCGAATTGTTTCGGCATCAAGAACGGGAACAAACGCTACAGCCCTTTCTCTTGTACGGGGCGGAGTGCCTGTTGTTGATGTGGGACTTCCCTTGAAGTCGATGCACACCTATAACGAGGTGCTTGACCTTGCAGATGCGGAAGCGCTTGTAAGTCTTGTGTCTGCGTTTGTGTCGGATAATGGAATAGCGGAGGTGTTTGGCAATGTATAATGAAAGAACACAACTCTTAAAAGAGCTTTCGCTTGCCTTTGGACCTACGGGCTGCGAGGGTAATGTGGGAGAGGTAATATGCAGGATAGCCGAGCAGTATTGCGACCTCTATGCCACAGACAGAATGGGCAATTTTGTTTTCAAGCTTTCGCCCAAGGTTTATACGGCGCACACCAAGAAGATAATGATTTCAGCGCATATGGACGAGGTGGGGCTTATGATAAATGAGATTGATGCCGACGGATACCTTAAATTTGAAACGGTAGGCGGCATTGACTGCCGTGTCCTTTGCGGAAGAAATGTTACCGTGGGCGACGAAAGTAAAAAGATAAAGGGCGTGATAGCCTCAAAGGCAATTCACCACCAAAGCAAAGATGAGCGCAAAAAGCCTACAAAAACCTCAGAAATGTATATAGACATTGGAGCAACTTCAAAGGAAGAGGCTGAGAAGTATGTGGATATCGGAGATTTTGCAACCTTTGACAGCGATTTTGTAGTCTTTGGCAAGGACGACAGAATGGTCAAGGGCAAGGCGCTTGATGACCGTATGGGCTGTGTTGTCCTGCTTGAGGTTATGAAGGCTCTTGCAGAGGGAAAAATAAAAAACGGCAACGAGCTTTATTTCTGCTTTACTGTAAGAGAAGAGGTAGGGCTTTCGGGAGCGCAGACCGTGGCGCAGGTGATAGAGCCCGATTATGCGGTGGTGCTTGAAGCTACGGCGGTGGCTGATATAGACGGAGTTGCGCCCGCGCGCCGTGTGGCAGATGTGGGAGAAGGCGGAGTTATCTCGGTAATGGATCGCTCCACGGTTTACAACCACAAGCTTGTGTCATATGTTCTTGAGCTTGCAGCGCTTAAGGGAATAAAGGCACAGGTCAAAAGATATGCTTCGGGCGGCAACGATGCGGGGCATATCCACAAAAGCGGAATCGGAGTCAAAACGGTGGCTGTTTCTGTTCCCACACGCTATCTCCATTCACCTGCCTGCGTGGCTTCGCTTGATGACCTTGACAGTATAATCGAGCTTGTCGAGGTGCTTATAGAAACTTGGAAATCGGTATAGAGAGGAAACACAAATGTATAATTTCTTAAAGCAAATAGTAAATATCCCTGCAGTATCGGGCAGAGAGGGAGCGCTTCTTGAAAAGATCAGAACGCTTATTTCTCCCTATGTTGACGAGTGCAGCTTTGACAATCTTGGCAATCTTCTGGCTCTTAAAAGGGGAAGCGGAGAAAACAAAAAGAGCATAATGCTCTGCGCTCACGCTGATGAAATCGGGTTTATTGTAAATTATATAGAGGATAACGGTTTTATCCGTGTTGCACCTGTCGGCGGAATAAATTTTGTTTCCTCGTCCTACACCAAGGTGGTGTTTGAGAACGGAACAAAGGGGGTGCTTGTTCCCGAGGCAAAGATAAGCGAGCCTAAAAACTCTGACCTTTATTATATCGACATTGGCGCTGACAGTAAGAAGGCGGCAGAGAAAAAGATAAATATAGGCGATGTTGCCGTGGTTGAAGCAGGCGTGGACAAGCTTATGGGCAGACGCATTGTCGGCAGACCGCTTGACGACAGAATAGGCTGTGCCGTGATCTTCGATATTGTCAGAAGTGTTGAAAATCCTTATAACGATTTGTGGTTTGTTTTCTCTGTTCAGGAGGAAGTGGGCTGCCGCGGCGCAAAGACGGCTGCAAATGTAATTTCCCCCGATGTAGCTCTTGTTTTTGATGTTACCGCAACAGGAGATACGGTGGGCGCACCCTCAATGGCTGTAAAGCTTGGCGACGGTGCGGCTGTAAAGATAAAGGACGCCTCGGTTATCTGCGACAGAGATACTGTGGATAGACTTATAGACCTTGCCAAAGAGAACAAGATACCCTATCAATGCGAAATATTGAAGCAGGGCGGTACAGATACAAGCTCAATTCAGGTTTCGGGAAGCGGAGTCCGCGCAGGCGCGCTTTCCATTCCCACAAGATATATTCACTCGTCGGTTGAAATGATCGATATGAAGGACGCCGAGGCTTGCCGCGATCTTGCGGTGGCGTTTATAAATGACTATAACGGATAGGACGGACAGAATGGAAATTTCAGAAAAAATATACTCACTTGTAGGCGAGGCGGAAAAGGCTCTTGCCCCTATATTTGCCGACATAGATAGGGTTTCCTTTGACAACACGGCTAAAATAATGGAGCTTTTCAGAGAGCACAGAGTTTCGGAGGCAATGTTCAACCCTACCAGCGGATACGGATATGATGACAGGGGCAGAGATGTGCTTGACGAGATATGGGCAGAGGTAATGGGCGCGGAGTCGGCTTTCGTAAGACATAATATCGTAAACGGAACTCAGGCGCTCACCATAGGACTTTTTGGACTTCTCCGACCGGGCGATGTTATGCTTTCTATTGCGGGAAAGCCTTACGATACCCTTGAGGAAGTAATAGGCATCTGTGGAATTGCAGGCGACGGCTCACTTAAGGATTTCGGAGTGGAATACTCGCAGATAGACCTTAAGGACGGCAGCTTTGATTTTGAAGTGATAAAGGAAAAGCTTGAGCTTTTCGGTAAGCGCGTTAAGGTTGTGTTTATTCAGCGCTCTAAGGGTTATCTTAACAGAAAGACCTTGAGCGTGGACGAGATCGGCGAGGCTGCAAAATTTGTAAAGTCAATAAATCCCGACCTTTATGTGGTAGTTGATAACTGCTACGGTGAGTTTGTTGACACAAAAGAGCCCTGCGCGGTAGGCGCAGATATGGTTATCGGCTCGCTTATCAAGAACCCCGGCGGCGGAATGGCTGAAACAGGCGGCTATATCGCGGGAACTGAGCGCGCGGTGGAGCTTGCTTCATACCGTCTTACCTCGGTAGGCGTGGGACGGGAGGTAGGTGCGACTCTGGGGCTTAACAAAAGCCTTTACAAGGGACTTTTCTATGCTCCTCATACAACGGCTCAGGCGCTTAAGGTAGCGCATCTTGCGGCATATGTTTTTCAAGAGCTTGGGTATGATGTTGAGCCTAAATGGAATGACAGACACCACGATATAATTCAAACGGTTATTACAAGAGCTCCCGAAAAGCTTTGTGCATTCTGCAGGGGAATACAGAAGGGCTCTCCCGTGGACTCCTTCGTTACTCCCGAGCCTTGGGATATGCCGGGATACAGCGATCAGGTCATTATGGCGGCAGGTGCTTTTACACAGGGGTCATCTATTGAGCTTTCGGCTGACGGACCTCTCCGCCCCCCGTATACCGCGTTTTTTCAGGGCGGTCTTACATACGAAAGCGGCAAGATAGGTATTATGTACGCCGCCGAAGAGATGTGGGCTCTTGACAAAGAGGGAAAATAAAAGTTTACAATTTTTTGTAGAAATACAAGGTCTTTTTTGATAAAATAAAAGATGATATATTTTTGAATTGAAAGGAAATATTCAAGATGAAAAAGATAATTTCGGCTATTCTTTTGACAGCAATGCTGCTTACCTGCCTTGTGGGCTGTGCAGATACCGCGCCCAAGGGCTATCAGCTTGTTTCGGGTGAGGATGAAATATTTGAGCTTTACGCCCCCAAGACTTGGGTAAACAATATGGCAAGCGGACTTGCAGGCGCTTATTATTCGCTTGAGGACAATATCGTTGTCAGCGCAAAGACTATAAGAGATGCTAAAAACTACACGCTTGGTGAATTTATGACACTTGCTATAGAAAGCTATGAGTCTATGGACGGCTATGAGCTTGTATCGTCCTATGAATCCACCATTCTTGGCGGTCAGCCCGCATATGTTATGGAGTACAAGGCAACTGTAAAGGAAAAAGGAGAGAATGATGCCGTAAACGAGGTGGTTTACAAGTTCAAGTCGCTTATTGTAAAGTATGAGGCAACTCTTACAATGCTTGTATACAGCGCTCCCGAGGCGTATTATGATACTGCTATAAATGATTTTGACGGCATAATCGCGAATTTTATATTCAAGAGCTTTGAGGACGGCGAAATTGAAAAGGACGATTTCACAGTGCTTGTTGATGAAAACACACCCGAGGGCTTCCAGCTTGCTTCCAAGGATAAGTATGAATTCAGATTTTATGTTCCACTCACCTGGACTGTGCAGAGAAGAACCTATAACCCCAGTGCTTATTTTGCAACAGATGACCTTTCCAATGTAAAGCTTTCAAGCAAGGTTATGTCCGGGGAAATAGTTGACGGTGAAAGCTATTGGAATGAATATGTTGAAACCGCGTCCTACGAGATTACCGACATAGTGGTTGACGAGAATGCGAAGATGGGCGGATATGACGCATATGCGGTTGAATATATGGCTATCCTTTCCGGACTCAGATATATGGTTAAGCAGGTGTTCCTTCCTGTAGGAAATATGCTTTATATTTTCACCTACACCTCTGACAGAGTTCATTATGACAGACATCTTGACGATGTAAATTCTATGATTGAACTTTTCGAGTTCAAGAAGTGATCCGATGAAGGAGATTTATCTGGATAACAGCGCAACCACTGCTTTGTGCGACGGTGCGGTCAAGGCGATGACCGAGGCGATGACCGTTTATGGAAATCCGTCCTCTCTCCATTCGCTTGGGCACGCTGCGCAGAAGGCGGTTGATGAGGCGCGCAGCGCGCTTGGTATAGCCCTTGGCGTAAGAATGCCAAAGCCGGGGCAGATAATTTTCACCGCAAGCGGCACAGAGGCAAATAATCTTGCCATAAGAGGCTGTATCTACTCCAAGGCAAGAAGAACTACAAACAGAATAATTACAACAGATTCCGAACACCCTTCGGTGGACGGGCTTCTTCGCAAGCTTGAGGATGAGGGCTTTGAGGTTATCAGAATTCCTACGCGAGGCGGGGTTCTTGATATGTCGGCTCTTGAGCAGGCACTTGAAAAAAGCGTGCTTATGGTTACGATGATGCTTGTGAATAACGAAACGGGCGCAATGTATGATTTACCAAGGGTCTTTTCTATGGTAAAGCAGAAATATCCCGATGCGGTTACTCATTGTGATGCGGTTCAGGGCTTTATGAAGTGCAGATTTACTCCTTCGTCTATCGGTGCGGACCTTGTTAGCATAAGCGCCCATAAAATTCACGGTCCTAAGGGCTTGGGCGCACTTTATGTCAGCGCAGATATACTTAAGCAGAGAAAGCTTGTTCCTATAATATATGGCGGCGGTCAGGAATACGGCTTCCGTTCGGGAACAGAAAATGTTGTAGGTATAGCGGGCTTTGGCGCGGCGGTGAGAGAGGCATATCTCGGACTTGATAAGGAGCTTTCTAAAATGGCGGCTCTTCGTGAATACGCGCTTCTCAAGCTTTCGGCACTTGATGTAAGGCTTAATACTCCCCTTGGAAGTGCGGCCCCCCATATTATCAACTTTACCCTTCCAAATATAAAGAGCGAAACTATGCTTCATTATCTTTCGGGAGAGGGAATATATGTTTCAAGCGGTTCGGCTTGCTCGTCACATTCCCAGACGCCAAGCAGAGCCTTGACTGCATTCGGACTTTTGCCTGCTGATGCGGATTGCTCGCTTCGTGTAAGCCTTAGCAGGTATAATACCGAATCGGATATAGACGCCCTTGTTGAGCGTCTTGAAATGGGACTTCGTGTCCTTGTACGAATAAAAAGATAAGTTTTTTGAAAAGCGCGAGGTAATATGAAAGACAGTATCCTTAAAAGAATAGAGCGTGGCTATGACGGCTTTTCAAAGGGACAAAAGGCAATAGCTGATTTTATAACCGCGCATTATGATAAGGCGGCGTTTATGACGGCGGCAAAGCTTGGCGGCTACGCAAATGTATCCGAATCAACGGTAGTAAGATTTGCCTGTGAGCTTGGCTTTGGCGGTTATCCAGAATTCCAGCGTTCCTTGCGAGAGCTGGTAAGGAACAATCTTACATCCTTTCAGCGAGTTGAGGTATCAGATTCAATAATAGGCGACAAGGATGTGCTTACACAGGTCATTCTCTCAGATGCGGATAAGCTTCGGAATACCCTTGAAAGCATAGACAGAACTGCTTTTGAAAAGGCGGTTGATAAGCTTGTGGGCGCAAAGCGGATATACATACTCGGAGTGCGCTCGTCCGCAACTCTTGCGGGCTTTTTGCATCACAATCTTCAAATGGCGTTTGACAACATTACCCTTGTTCAAACAACATCGGGAAATGAGATGCTTGAGCAGATAATGCGAATAGGCAAGGAAGATGTAATGGTTGCCATAAGCTTCCCTCGATACTCAAAGCGAATAATCAATGCCGTTGAATTTGCCAAGGACAACGGAGCAAATATAATTGCGCTTACAGACAGCGTGGATTCTCCCATAGCGCAGAGTGCCGATCAGCTGCTTACCGCAAGCAGCGATATGGCATCATTTGTTGATTCACTTGTTGCGCCAATGAGCATTATAAACGCAATAGTTGTTTCGGTGGCTAAAAAGAAAAAAGAGGAGCTTACCGTCAGACTCAAGACCCTTGAAAAGATATGGGATGAGTATGATGTTTACGATAAAAAGCTATGAGTGATAAGCGAAAGGTAATAGTTGTAGGCGGCGGCGCGGCAGGAATGATGGCGGCAATAAGCGCGGCAAGATACGGCGCAGAGGTGCTTCTGTTTGAAAAGAACGACCGCCTCGGAAAAAAGCTTCGCATAACAGGAAAGGGAAGATGCAACCTTACCAATGATTGCGATATAAATGAATTTATGAATAATGTTCCCACAAATCCGAGATTCCTTTACGGGGCGCTTAACAGATTCTCTACAGAGGACACAAAGGCGTTTTTTGAGGAGCTTGGAGTGCCGCTTAAGACCGAGCGGGGAAAGAGAGTCTTTCCTGTTTCGGATAAGGCGCAGGATGTGGTCGACGCCCTTGCGCGTGGCTGCAGACGCGAAGGGGTAAGAATTATTTATGAAAAGGTAAAGGAACTGACCGCTGTTGACGGTGCGGTGGTTGGTGTAAAAACTGAAAAAGCTGAGTATTCCGCCGATGCCGTTATAGTTGCCACAGGCGGTATGTCATACAAGCAGACAGGCTCTGACGGTGATGGATACCGCTTTGCAAAAAGGCTTGGATTAAGGGTTACAGAGCTTGTTCCTTCTCTTGTTCCCATTACCTCAAGCAGTAGAGTGTGTTCCAGAATGCAGGGGCTTTCGCTCAGAAATGTGGCGCTTAAAATAGTAAACAAAGAAAATGGCAAAAAGGTCTATGAGGACTTTGGGGAAATGATGTTTACGCATTTTGGCGTAACAGGCCCTCTTATACTCTCGGCATCGGCGCATATTCCCGATATAAATACTGCGTCTTACGAGGCTCATATCGACTTAAAGCCCGCCCTTGATATGAAAACATTGGATACAAGGCTTTTGTCCGACTTTTCTAAATTCGCTAACCGCGATTTTGCTAACTCGCTTGGTGAGCTTTTGCCCCAGAAGATGATAGATGTTGTGGTTGAGCTTTCGGGAATTCCCCCTCACAAAAAGGTTAATTCCATAACAAAAGAGGAAAGGCAGGGGCTTGCAGAGCTTATAAAATGCTTCAGAATATCGCTTGACGGTTTCCGTCCAATAAATGAGGCAATAATTACAAAGGGCGGAGTTGATGTTAAGCAGATAATTCCGGGCACTATGCAGGCAAAGGGAATAAGCGGACTTTATTTTGCAGGCGAGGTGCTTGATGTTGACGCATATACAGGCGGATTTAATCTTCAGATAGCCTTTTCCACAGCGGTCGTTGCGGGTGAAAGCGCGGCGATGGGCGAGTGGTGAAAATAAAAAATTGGAGGAATTTTTATGTTTAAGATCGCAATAGACGGGCCCAGCGGAGCAGGAAAAAGCACTGTTGCAAAGGCTCTTTCAAAAAAGCTTGGAATTGTTTATGTGGATACAGGCGCACTTTACCGTACCGTGGGCTACTACATTCGCTCGGTTGGCGCAGACCCCAAATCGTCAGAGCAGGTAACACCTCATCTCAAGGATATAAATATTGAAGTTAAATACGAGAACGGAGCGCAATGCGTATACCTCAACGGTGAAAACCTTGGGGATAAAATCCGCGAGCCCGAAATTTCTATGTACGCTTCAGCCGTTTCGGCAATTCCCTCGGTAAGAGCCTTCCTGCTTGAAACACAGAAGGCGGTTGCCAGAGCAAATAATGTTGTTATGGACGGCAGAGATATCGGTACTGTAATACTTCCCGACGCGGAGGTTAAAATTTTCCTTACCGCCACCGCCGAGTGCAGAGCAAAAAGACGAGTTCTTGAGCTTGCTGAAAAGGGAATGGAAGCAAAGTATGAGGATGTACTCAGAGAAATGATTGAGCGCGACAATAATGACAGAAACCGTGATGTTGCACCTGCGCTTCCTGCAGAGGACGCGGTAATGCTTGACAACTCGGATCTTACATTTGAGCAGACTCTTGATAAAATAATAGAGATCGCAAAACAGAGGATCGATATATGACGGGAGCTTACAAATTTATCTACACAAAGCTTATGTGGGCGGTAAAGTTTTTTTATCAGCTTAAGCTTGTAGGTACAGAAAACGAGCCTGACAACGGCCCGCTATTGGTTTGCTCCAATCATATTTCTGCTGCAGACGCCGTGCTTGTAAGCGCGGCAACCCGAAACCAGATATGCTATATGGCGAAAAAGGAGCTTTTCGGAGTTCCGCTTCTCGGTAAGCTTCTTCGCAGCGCAGGTTGCTTTCCCGTTGACCGCGGTGGCAAGGATGTTGGTGCGGTAAAGAAGGCTATCGCTATACTTAACGGGGGCGGAAGGGTAGGTATATTCCCCCAAGGAACACGCCATCCCGGGGAAGACCCACGAAGCACAGCGGTTAAAACTGGCGCGGCAATGATAGCGGTCCGCGCAGGTGTGGATATTCTTCCTGTGTTTGTGCATAGAAAAAATAATACGCCAAGACTCTTCAGAAAAACTACCGTAATAATAGGAAAGCCCATTAAGCTTTCGGAGCTTGGATATGATCCCGAAAAAAGCGGTGAGTACAATCGAATAACCGAGAGGATATTTGACGAGATCTGTAAGCTTGGGGAGGACTTTGTAAAATGCCAAAAGTAACAGTAGCAGAGAACGCAGGCTTTTGCTTTGGCGTAAAGCGCGCCGCTGATAAGACCGAGTCGGCTATAAAGGAAAAAAGCGGGGAACGGCTGTATACTCTTGGACATCTTATCCATAATCCCACCTATAATCAAAGGCTTAAGGATAACGGTGTGGGGATTATAGAAACGAGCGAAATCGAGGATGTAGCCAAAAGCGCCACGAGCGATTCTCCTGTAAGGCTTTTCCTTCGCGCTCATGGCGTTCCTAAAGAGGTTGAGGAGCTTCTTCTGATGCTTCACAATGAAAATGAGTTTTTCAAATTTGAGGATTGCACCTGCCCGTATGTAAAGAAGATTCATAAGATAGCGGCGGAGTATTCGTCAGAGGATAATATTTTTATCCTTATGGGGTGTGAAAGCCATCCCGAGGTAGTGGGAATTCTCAGCTATTTTATGGGTGAAAAGTATGTTTTTGGTTCTCTTGAAGAGCTTGAAAAATCGGTAAAAAATGGATTTGTGGTCAATTTGCACAAAAAAACAGCTATTTTGACCGCCCAAACAACCTTTAATTTGGTGGAGTGGGAAAAAACACAAAAAGTTTTCAAAAACCTATGTACAAATCCGATAATTTTTGATACAATATGTAATGTTACGGAAAAAAGACAGCTTGAGGCTGCCGCGCTTTCCGACAGGTGCGATGTGATGATCGTTATAGGCGGAAGAGAAAGCTCAAATACCGCCAAGCTTGCAGAAATCTGCAAGGAACGGTGCAGTAACACCTATTGGGTAGAAACAGCGGCGGAGCTTGATGACTTTTTGCCGAACGCCCACGAATCTGTGGGAATTGTCGCAGGCGCTTCAACACCTGACGACATAATAGAGGAGGTAAACAAAAAAATGAGCGAACACGAAAATTTTGCGCAAATGCTCGAGGAATCTTTCAAAACTTTAAATACAGGAGACACCGTTACCGGAATAGTAACTAAGGTTACAGACACCGATCTGCAGCTTGACCTTGGAACCAAGGTTACAGGCGTGATCAAGGCCGAGAAGATAACAGATGATTCTTCTGTTAAGCTTTCCCAGATGTTCAAGATCGGTGATGAAGTTGAAGCTTTCGTTATCCGTGTGAGCGACATCGAGGGCGTTGCTGAGCTTGATAAGAGACGCGTTGACTCTAACAAGAACTGGGTCAAGATCGTTGAGGCTTACAACAACGGCGATATCCTTGAGGGTAAGGTAACAAAGGCAGTAAAGGGCGGAGTAGTAGCAGTTGTTGATGCTGTTGAGATCTTCGTTCCCGCATCTCAGACAGGCGTTTCCAAGGACGGCGATCTTGCTGTGCTTGTTGGAACAAATGTAAAGCTTAAGGTTATTGAGATCAAGGAATACAACAAGAGAGCAGTAGGCTCTATCCGTGTTGTGCTTCGTGAGGAGCGCAAGGCACAGGAAGCAGAGTTCTGGGCTAATATCGAAGAGGGCAAGCAGTTCACAGGTAAGGTTAAGAGCATGACAAGCTACGGCGCGTTTGTTGATCTTGGCGGCGTGGATGGAATGGTTCACGCTACAGAGCTTTCCTGGAAGCACATCAAGAGCCCCGCTGAGGTAGTTGCAATCGGCGACGAGATCACAGTATTTGTAAAGAGCTTCGATGCTGAGAAGAAGAGAATTTCTCTTGGCTACAAGACAGACGCTACAAATCCTTGGCTCATCTTCAAGAATACATACAATGTAGGCGATGTTGTGGCTGTTAAGATCGTAAATATGATGCCCTTCGGCGCATTCGCAGAAATCATCGATGGCGTAGACGGTCTTATTCATATTTCTCAGATCGCGCAGACAAGAATTGCAAAGCCTGCTGATGTTCTTGAACTTGGTCAGACTGTTGATGCAAAGATCACAGAGATTGATGACGAGAAGCAGAAGGTAAGCCTTTCTATCAGAGTGCTTCTTGATGAGGCGCAGGCAGATGCAGAGGCTATGCCCGAGGCAGAGGAAGCTGTTGAAGAAGCAGCGGCAGAGGATGCTGAGTAATTTTTGAAATCAGGGGTTGCTGCTTTGGCAACCCCTTAATTACCTTAATTACGGAGAAGGATATGTTTGAGGATATTCGTAAAAACGCGAGAATCGCGATAAATGAACTTGTAGAAATAGCAGGACTTGGTGAGGGAGATGTTGTTGTTATCGGCTGCTCGTCGTCCGAGATAGTAGGTGGAAAAATCGGAAAGAACTCCAGCATAGAGGCGGCAGAGGCGGTATTTGAGGAGATATACCCTGTTCTTTGCGAGAAGGGAATACATCTTGCGGCACAGTGCTGTGAGCATCTTAACCGAGCTATCATAATTGAAAGAGCGGTTGCTGAAAAAAGAGGCTATGAGCTTGTAGCGGTGATTCCCCAGCCCAAGGCGGGGGGCTCGTTTGCCACAACTGCGTATAATCGCTTCAGCGATCCTGTGGCCGTTGAGGAGATACGCGCCGAGGCGGGAATTGATATAGGCGGAACGCTTATAGGTATGCATTTGAAGCGTGTTGCCGTTCCCGTAAGACTTTCGGTAAAGACTATTGGTGAAGCAAACATTCTCTGTGCAAGAACACGCCCGAAATTTATCGGCGGTTCGAGAGCATTGTATCCTGAAAATCTGTAAAATCACAGCCGCGCGAGTCCCGCGCGGCTGTGATTTTTTGTCGTAAATTCATATGTAAAAAACTTTGAATAATTTGTTAAAAAAACTATTGACATTTTCAGGTGAAAGTGCTATTATATATGTGTTTGCGCGGAAAAGACTTCTGCACGGCATATTTTATATTTAACAGTCGCTTTGGCGGCTTGAAAGGATTTTTATGGATATTTTACTTAGTATAGCGATCGCGCTTTTTGCGGGTCTGCTTATGACAAGAGTAATCAAGCCCTTTGGACTTCCTGCTGTAACAGGTTATCTTATCGGCGGCGTGCTTATCGGACCCTTTTGTCTTGGACTTTTGGGTAACGCCCTTGGAATAACGGGCCTTGGCTTTACTTCTCTTGAGTATGTTGGAACATTTGGTGTTATTTCCGATGTTGCTCTTGGCTTTATTGCCTTTTCTATCGGTAATGAGTTCAGACTTTCTCAGCTTAAGAAAATAGGAAAGCAGGCAACTGTTATTGCAATTTTTCAGGCTGTAACCGCTACTGTTCTCGTTGACATAGCTCTTATTGCTCTCAGCCTTGTTATAGGTCAGGATAAGCTTCCTATAAGCGCAGCAATAACCCTTGGTGCTATTGCAACCGCAACTGCGCCTGCCGCAACGCTTATGGTCGTTCGTCAGTATAAGGCAAAGGGTAAGCTTACCGATATTCTTCTTCCCATAGTTGCTCTTGATGACGCTGTCGGACTTGTTGTTTTCGCGGTTTCATTTGGCGTTGCAAAGGGTATGATAAGCGGAAAAGCAGATATTTTCTCTATCGTTCTTAATCCTATTATAGAAATTGTTGCTTCACTTGTGCTTGGCGCTCTTATGGGATTCCTTCTTTCACAGGCAGAAAAGTATTTCCATTCGCGCAGCAAGCGTTTGTCTGTTTCGGTTACCGCTGTAATTCTTACTGTGGCAATTACTATGCTTAAGTTTAATATCGGTCATATACATATCGGCTTCTCGCCCCTTCTTACCTGTATGATGCTTGGAACGATCTTCTGTAACTTTTGCGAATCCTCTGAGGAGCTTATGGACAGAGTTGACAGATGGACGACACCCTTGTTCATTCTTTTCTTCGTTATAAGCGGTGCGGAGCTTGAGCTTAATGTCTTCCTTGACCTTGCTATAGTTGGTATCGGACTTGTTTATATTATCTTCCGTTCCTTAGGCAAGTATTTCGGCTCTTACGCAAGCGCGAAGGCTGTCAAGTGCGATGACAACATTGTTAAGTATCTTGGTATCACACTTCTTCCTCAGGCAGGCGTTGCACTTGGAATGTCTGTTACGGCGCAGCAGCTTGGCGCATACGAGGGCGGTCTTGTAAGAAATATAGTTCTTTTCTCGGTTCTTATTTATGAGCTTGTAGGACCTATGCTTACCAAGTGGTCGCTTACCAAGGCGGGCGAAATTATTCCCGAGCACAGAAAATCCTCTAAGGTCATCAATGCTGACAGACGAGAGGAAAATCAATAATAACAAATGTGCGTTCTGCATTTTTGCAGGGCGCACATTTTTGTTGACAAGAGAAGGATTGTGTGCTATAATAAATTGACAGAGAACTATTGCGGAGGCATTTATGAGGCTTAAATCGATTCTTGTGTTTTTTGTGATATTAGGTGCGATATTGCTCCTTGTTTCTTGCGGAAACGCCGACGAAACAATGCCTGCGGATAATACGGCAACCCAGCCCGCGGAGGATTTGCCTGTAGAAACCGATTCCGACCATACACACAAATACAGAATTACAAATATTATTAAAAGCACCTGCCTTGAGGAAGGGTATGAGGTTTATAGCTGTGAATGCGGACTTTCGTATAAAAACCTGATTCCCGTTGCCCATAGCTATAGATCGGTTAAAAGTACAGACGGTAAGTATACAAAAAAACAATGCTCTGTTTGCGGGGATTATAAAATAACAAGAAATCAAAGCTATATTTATAACATCACCTTTGATGGCTACGATCAGCCTGCCGATGCGGTCAATGATCAGAAAAACGCAACATTTTATACCGCCAATAAGGCTGACGGAAGCTCGGGCTATGTAAAGATAAACAACGAGCTTGAAGAGGGTTTTTTGTATATCAGCGAGTGTAATTTCTGTGTTTGGGACGATACAAAAACAATTACAAGCAAGAAGTTTGTTGCTTCTATGGATGTAATGTTTGAACATTATGCCGATGTTACCTTGAATCTTTTTTCGGTATCCTACCGTGATTCAAGGGGAAGGGAAACCTATAATGACGGACTTCTTAAAGTTGCATCTGACGGTTCGGTTTATGTAAGCGGAAGCAGCGAACCTTTTTCGGTAAGGCTTAAAACAAAGGGCTATAATAATATTGCTATTGTTTTTGATCCGATTGCAGGTCTTGCCGATGTTTATATTAACGAAAAGCTTGAGAGAAGCAATGTTAAATATATCGAAATGCCTTCGGATATCAGTAAGTCGTATATCAGATATTTTGACCGTAAGACGGGTTTTTCGGCGCAGGCGGATAATCTTAAGGTGTATGTTGCCGATACTCCCGAATTTATAGTTCCTGACGGAATTTCTTTCCCCAAGTGAATATGTTGAGAGGTCGGAAAATTATTGTCTGACCTCTTTTTGTTGATAATCACCAAAAGGTGCTTTGATAAATTGTTTTTGTATACAAAGTTGGTGTAACAGGGGAAATCCTTGTTGACAAAAGCGGCTTATTATGGTAAAATACATTATAAACCTTTAACTGAATTAGGAGGATCCTAAAAAATGAAAAAGCTTATATTGGCTCTTCTCGTGCTTGTGCTTGCGCTTTCGCTTTTTGCTTGCGGCACGCCCGATGAAACAACAAATCCTGACGATACTACTGTCCCTTCGACCGGTGGACATGTTCACAATTATGAAGTAAAGACAATTGTTGCGCCTACCTGCACATCTCTTGGAAGAGGTATAAAGCAGTGTGCTTGCGGAGAAAAGCTTTCGGATAATGAAGTGGCGATTCCTTTTGCTGCACATCAGGCTAATGAAATAACCTGCACAGAGGATTCTGTGTGCAAGATTTGCGGTGAGGTCCTTTTCGAAAAATACGGTCATAATTTCGTTGAAACCGTTGTTACAGCGGTAACCTGTACCACAGACGGAAAAAGCGCAACCAAGTGCAGCCGTTGCGGCATAGCAGGTGATTCTATTGTGGTTCCCGCAGGTCATGATTATGATATGGTTGCTCTTTCAATTACCGCCGATGATGTTTCCGCGCCTTGTAAGCGATGCGGAAAAACAATTTCTTTCTTTGACGAAGGGCTGGCGCTTGAGATTCCGTTTGACAGTGAAACCGATTTCAAGAATCTTGCGGTAGACGGATTTAGTGTAGATAAGAAAGACTGTAATCCTAAATTTGAGGGCGGAGCAATTCAGCCTAACGGTGCGCTCTTTATTGGATATGATACAGAGTTTGTTACATCAATGTCTAAGTTTATACTCAGCTTTGACTTTAAGCTTGCCGATCAGGGACAGACTCACCGAGGAGAGTCTATATTCACATTCTTGGCAGCTCCTAATTATTACTGCTTTGTGAAATTCTTCCAGGCTGAAGGTGTGATTTCTACTGTACAGTCAAACTTCACTATTGCTAACAGTTATCCTGTAGTACAGGGCAACTGGTATAACTTTACGGCTGTCGTTGATGTAAATGAAAAAATTGCAAATGTATATATTGACGGCACAAGTATCGGTACGATGCCATTCCCCGACCACTACAGCGAAACTCTCAGTAACTTCAGAATCAGATTCTATGATATAATGCCTGTTAACGGAACCTCTAATCCTTATTTTGATAATTTCAGGCTGGCAGAAATTAAGTAATTATTGCAATACATAATCCAAATATGACGCCCCCAATGGGGCGTCATATTTTGTGTTGATTTTTATGGTCAAATCGCCATATATTGAGTGTTTGAATTTGTGTAGATTTAACAAGGTTTACAAAATATAGGTTGTCTTTTACGATAATCTATTGACAAAAAAAGATTTTATGATATAATAATACCAAAGATGCTTTAGTAGAACAAGCTATATTTGTGCTTGTTTATAATAAGGCAAAATATTTCATTTATTTCGGAGGAAGACTTATGAAATTTACAAAGATTATTGCGCTTGCTCTTGCACTTGTGATGCTTGTGTGCGCAGTTGCAGCGTGCGGCGGTCCTGATGACACAACACCCGCAGACACTAAGCCCGTTGATAACACAACCCCTGCAGACACTAAGCCTGCTGATACAGAGCCCGCTAACGATTGCCCCCACACCCGTAAAATGGAGCTTCCCAATAAGCATGTTGATCCTACATGTACTACAGACGGTAGGGATGTTGCGCAGTGCCGTTCCTGTAAGGAAGAGATTATCACCGTTATTCCTGCAAGCCACAAGTATTCTCCTCTTATGAGCGTAGATGGCGCATATACAAAGCATATCTGTACTGTTTGTGCTGATGTATATGTTGTGGATGCAGATGGTGCAAAGGTAGAAGATTATTCAGCAATCGAATTCCCCATTTTCCTTGCTTCCTTTAACGATATTACATCTATTAAGCAGATCGCAGACAAGTTTGACGGCTTCTCCTACAAGGATGATTTTGCAGCTAATGTTGTTAACTACCAAGATGAAGTAGAGTCTATTTCCTATGTTAATGTTCCTACAGGAACAAGCATTCAGAACCCCAACGGTTATTTCGAAATCAACGATGACAATAACCAGTTCGCAGAGAAGGAGTTTACTGTTTCCTTCTTGGCAGAGTTTGAGGAGTATCCTCTTACAGGTTACCTCAATCTTCTTACTTGGGGTATCGGTGGAGAAGAGTATGTTCTTATAAAGATCGACGGTGTTGGTAATGTATATGTTATCGGCAACGATAAGGCTGTTGCTACATATCTTGATAAGGGTTGGGACGAGCTTGTTGTTACTGTTAATCCCGAAACAGGAGATGTTAAGGTTACCTTTACAGCTGATATGCTTGATAAGGATGCAAAGGTATCTACCGGTACAGGTAAGCTTGGTACTTCTGTAACAGGTAAGACAGGTTCTTACTTGAGATTCTTTGATGATGAGGGTCAGTTCGAGGCAGGAATCGATGAGATTCTCTTCTCGGTTGCAAAGTAATTTAATTGAAATTCGAACGCCGCGCATTGCGCGGCGTTCTTTTTGTGCGATAGCAGCAATATTTTTTAATAATTTGCGAAAAAATTAACAAATAGGTATTGATAAAATTTAACATTTGTGGTATAGTAATAATTGGTGTAAAAATATTATGAAAGGTGGACATGTAAAATGACCTACAATAAGAAAAACATCGAAGATATTGATGTTGCCGGCAAGAAGGTTCTTGTTCGTTGCGACTTCAATGTACCCCTTAAGGAAGGCGTAATTACCAGCGATAAGAGAATCGTTGAGGCTCTTCCCACAATTAAGTACCTTCTTTCCAAGAACGCAAAGGTTATTCTTTGCTCTCATATGGGCAAGCCCAAGGGAGAGGTAGTTGCAAAGTACTCTCTTGCTCCTGTAGCGGCAAGACTCACAGAGCTTCTCGGTCAGACTGTAGAGCTTGCGGCTGATACTATCGGCGTGG
>JAZRHS010000015.1:0-5420 GCA_045644865.1 Eubacteriales bacterium
CCTTGATATTCATAAACTTGGGGAGACCCGCGCCCGAGCCGATGAACACAGCCTCAAAGCCGTACTCTTCCATAAGCGCATCAACAGAAATCGTCTTACCGATAATTACGTTGGTCTCAATTTTTACGCCAAGCTCCTTAAGAGTATCTATTTCCTTTTTAACTATATCCTTGGGAAGTCTGAATTCGGGAATACCGTAAACAAGCACGCCGCCCGCTGTGTGAAGTGCCTCGTACACGGTCACCTCATAGCCAGCCTTTGCAAGGTCGCCCGCGCAGGCAAGTCCGCTGGGTCCCGAGCCGACAACCGCCACCTTATGACCGTTGCTTTTTGGGGCAACCGCCTTTTCTGTGGAATTTGCATTATGATAATCGGCAACGAAGCGTTCAAGTCGTCCGATAGCCACTGGCTCGCCCTTAATGCCGCGCACACATTTCTGCTCGCACTGGCTTTCCTGAGGGCAAACTCGACCGCAAACCGCAGGCAATGAGCTTGATTTTGAAATTATTTTATATGCCTCCTCAAACTCTCCATCGGCAACCTTTGCGATAAATTCCGGAATATAAATTTTAACGGGACAGCCTCCGACACAAGGCTTGTTTTTACAGCCAAGGCAACGCTTTGCCTCATCAATGGCCTGCTCTGGTGTATATCCGAGAGCAACCTCAAGGAAGTTTTTATTTCTTACGCTCGGTGCCTGCGAGGGCATCTCGTTTTTCTTAAGCGACATATTAGCCATTGTTCTTCTCCTTTGCAAAGAGATTACAAGCTTCCTCATAAGCGTGGCGCTCAAAGGGCTTGTACATCGAGCCTCTTGCCATAGCCTCGTCAAAGTCTATCTCGTGTCCGTCAAACTCGGGGCCGTCAACGCAGGCAAATTTAGTCTTTCCACCAACAGTAAGTCGGCAACCGCCGCACATTCCCGTTCCGTCTATCATTATGGGGTTCATACTTGCCACCGTGGGAATTCCAAACTCCTTGGTAAGCTTGCAAACGAACTTCATCATAACAAGAGGTCCTATAGTGATAACGCGGTTGTATTTTTCACCGCTTTCAATAAGCCTGCGAAGGGCATCGGTAACAAGACCCTTTTCTCCGCAGCTTCCGTCGTCGGACATAAGCACAAGCTTTGTGGAGTGGCTTCTGAACTCGTCCTCAAGAATAACAAGGTCCTTGTTTCTGAAGCCGACAATGGAATGAACCTCGCACCCCATCTCGTAAAGCTTTTTAGCCACGGGATATGCAATAGCGCAGCCCACACCGCCGCCAACAACGGCAACCTTCTTAAGCCCCTCTGTTTCGGTAGCTCTGCCAAGAGGGCCCGCAAAGTCCTCTATATACTCACCCTCATTTTTATGGTTGAGCTTTTCTGTGGTAGCTCCCACTATCTGGTATATTACAGTAACAGTTCCCTTCTCTCTGTCAAAATCAGCCACGGTAAGCGGAATACGCTCGCCCTCGCTGTCAACGCGAAGAATTATAAACTGACCCGGCTCGGCTGACCTTGCCACAAGGGGAGCCTCTATCTCCATAAGAGTAACTGTGGGATTAAGTATCTCTTTTCTTACTATTTTATACATCGTATTTCCTCTTGAATAAAATTTTGTTGAAACCTGTACATTATTTAATATTATATTATAAATCGCCGTTAAAGTCAAGTGTTTTTCTCTCACATTATATTACAAATAAATCTTTTTCCTCTTGAAGTTGCCACAATTTTATGATATAATTAGTGTGTATATAATTGAGAATTCGGAGGAATCCAATGATAAAGGTTTTACATTGTGCCGACTTGCATCTTGACAGCCCCTTTTCGGGACTTGACCCAATACAGAGCGAAGCGCGCCGCGAGGAGCAGCGCGAGCTTTTACGCACGCTCATCTGCTATATCAGAAATCAGAGAATCGACCTTGTTCTTATTGCAGGCGACCTGTTTGACAACGGCTTTACCAACTCAAAAACAGTAAAATATGCCGCTGACCTTCTTGGAAACCTACCCTGCCCCGTGGTCATTTCCCCCGGAAACCACGACCCTTATATTCAGGGCGGAATCTATTCAAGCGGATTTTCAAAAAATGTGCATATCTTTGACAGTCAGAAGCTTTCCTCTTTTGATTTTCCCGAGCTTGGCGTTACTGTATGGGGCTACGCGTTTACTTCCGCGTCCTACGAGGAACACCCTCTTGCAACACAGTACTCGGTTGACGAAAGCAGAATAAACCTGCTCTGTGCCCACGCCGACACCGTTCAGTCGCTTTCCAAATACGCGCCCATCTCTCCCCGCGAGCTCGACGATTCGCCCTTTGACTATGCGGCGCTGGGACATATTCACAATGCTCCCGAGGTTGGCAACTACAACGGAACAATAGCCGCATATTGCGGTTGTGCCGAGGGCAGAAGCTTTGACGAGCTTGATTTTGGCGGCGCTATTCTCCTTGAAATAGAGGGAAAGAAAATAACCCACAAGAAAATTCAGCTTGCCAAGCGCAGATATATGATAGAAGCCCTTGACATAACAGGCGTTGAAAACGACGACGAGGTAATTGAAAGAATCCGTCAGCGCGCGGCGCTTAAAAACTACAAGGACGACACCTCATTAAGAGTAATTCTTGAGGGCTCGGTATCCTCGGAATACGCCCCCAACGCCCAGAGAATAAAGGACAGTATAGAGGGACTTTACTCGCTTGACATAAAAGACGAAACTATCCCCACGCTTGACGAGGAGCTTTTGGCACAGGATGTAAGCGTTCGCGGAGAATTCTACCGAACACTTATAAAAACTATCCGCGAGGGCTCTGAAGAAGAGCGCAAGGCGGCTGTTTTAGCGCTCCGTCTTGGACTTTCGGCTCTTGACGACAGACCCATAATTTTATAAATTCGGCGAAAGGAACAAATATGAGAATTGATAAAATAACCATAAATGAATTTGGCGCTCTCAAAAGCTCTGTTTTTTCGCTGAAGGACGGAATAAATGTCTTTGAGGGACATAACGAATCGGGGAAAAGCACAGTCGTGGCCTTCATACGCTTTATGCTTTACGGTATGCCAAGGCGCAGCGCCTCAGGCGAGCTTACCGACCGCGAAAGAGGTCTTTCGTGGGATACCCTTACCGCTTCGGGCAGTATGGAAATCACACTTCCCGACGGAAGCTACCGCATAGAAAGAAAGTATCAGATAAAGGACACCGCCACAAGAGATGCCATTGACGAGTGCAGAATAATCGACCAAAAAACAGGTAGCGAGATACACAAGGGCGAGCTTCCCGGAAAGCTTTTTCTGGGTATTCCCGCCGATGTTTACGACAGCACCTCCTGCGTCCGTCAGCTTGAATGCTCAAGTATTGACGGCAACTCGGTGCGTTCCTCTATAGAAAATCTCCTTCTTTCGGCTGACGAAAGGATAGATACAAAAAAGGCACAGAGCAAGCTTGACGGCTTCAGAAAGGTGCTTCTGCATAAGAACGCCAAGGGCGGCAGACTCTATGAGCTTGAAATTGAAAAATCCGAGCTTGAGAGCAAGCTTGCCAAAGCCAAGCAGGACGCCGACATTATAATAGCAAAGGAAAACGCCGCCGAGGCGCTGTCTGAGCTTGAAATACAGTCGGCAAAGGGGGAGCGCGAAAAGGAACAACAGATAAAAATTTACGAGGCCTGCACCGTACTTAAGCGATTTAACGAGCTTCACGCCGAGGAAGAAAAAATTTACAGGCTTCAGACAAGCCTGAGAGAGCTTACCGACAAAGGCGGCTTCTTTGGAAATCTGCCCGACAGACCTCTGCTTGAGGAGCTTGACAGCACCGAGCGCGCTCTGTCTGCATCTGCCAACAAGCTTTCCCTCGCAAATGGAGAGCTTGCAAATTCCGAGGCTTCGCCCTGCGGCGACAGAATACTTTCGGCTATCCACGAAAAAATTGTTGAAAACGGCAAAAAATCCGCAATCGCGGAGCAGATAGTAAGGCTTATCAAAAAGCGTAAAAACGCATCTGTATTTGCCTCAATTCTCTATTCTCTTGGCGCTGTTCTGCTTATTCTTGGCGGATTGGGCTTGCTGATTCCCCTTGTTCCCCGGCTTTCGCCTATAGAATCGCTTTATAGCGTGATTCCCGCAGATATTAAGCTTTATGCCCTTATCGGAGCTGCCGCTCTGGGCGGTCTGCTTGTAATTCTTGGAATAACAAGAAGTGCGGCTGCCTCAAGGCTTGCCAAAAAGCGTATTTCCCTATTCTCGGATTACGGACTTATTACAAAAAGCGGAACGGTGGACGAGTTTGAAGCCCACGCCGACGAGTGTGCGAAAAGCTACGAGCTTTGCAAGGCTCACGATGCAGCCTATGCGCTTGCTTCGGACAAGCTTACCCTTGCCAAAGGCGAGTACAACACCGCCCTTGACTCTGCGCTGAAGCTTCTTGACAGAATACAGACCGAATACAACAACACCGACTCGCAAAGCATTACATCTCTCCTTTCTGTTCGCAGAGCCGAGCTTACAGAGGTGTGCAACGAAAAGGAGCGTCTTGAGCTTGAGCTTAAAACAAGACAAGGAAACGCGTTTTCAATAAAGTTCGAGCTTGAGAGCCACAACGAGGGCGAGCTTCGCGCCCTTCTTCCCCCCTCAAGCGATGTAGACCAAATACTTGAGCGCACCGATATAAATGACCTTCGCAGAAAATGCGAGTTCTACAAAAATCAGTACGCCGCAGCAATGCAGAAGCGCATCGGTATTGAAAAGGAGCTTATCGCCCTTACCTCTACCGCCGAAAATCCCGCAAGGCTTGACACCAAGCTTGACGAGGTTCGCCGCGAGTTGGAAACAAGCCGACTTAATTATAGCGCGCTGGTTATGGCTATTAACGCCATAGACACCGCCTCTGACAACATAAGAAAAAATGTAACCCCCTCTATCCGCAAGCGTGCGGGAGAGCTTATGGGAATGCTTACCTCGGGCAAATACAGCGAGCTTGGGCTGTCCTCCGACCTTGAGATAAGCGTTACGGTTGGCGACACCACAAGAAGCATTGATGCCTTAAGCAAGGGTACTCGCGACGCTGCCTACATTTCGCTTCGTATGGCCCTTGTTGAGCTTATCTGCGGCGAAAATCCACCGCCCTTTACCTTTGACGAGGGCTTCTCTCTGCTTGATGACGCAAGAACCAAAAATATGCTTACAATGCTTTACGCCTACACCCGCAACGGCGGTCAATGCCTGTTGTTCACCTGCCACAAGCGTGAAACCGAGATTCTTCGTCTTTTGGGCGACTTTAATCATATCGTTCTTTAACACACAGGGCTATCCCTTACGGATAGCCCTAATATATTTCGTCAAATTTCGGCAAATCCCTTGACCGCACCGAAAATCTATGATACAATAACAATACAAAACAGAAAAGAATAAACACAATTCATCGGGGCAACCCGTTGTCG
>JAZRHS010000016.1:0-22684 GCA_045644865.1 Eubacteriales bacterium
GAGGAGCGCGTTGCGGCGGTTGACCGCTTTTACAGGGAACGCGTGTTGAATACCTCTACCAATATTCAGTTTGGCGCGGGCGGAGCAGGAACTTTTTCTGACGGTAAGCTTGTTACCCGAATAGGCGACGCCAACTGCAACTTTGTGCTTAATACATTTCATCGTTTTGGCGCGCCCGAGGATGTTCTTACAAAGGCAAAGCCTCATATCGGCACAGATGTA
This sequence comes from Eubacteriales bacterium, assembly GCA_045644865.1. Taxonomy (GTDB): domain Bacteria; phylum Bacillota; class Clostridia; order Oscillospirales; family CAG-272; genus RGIG8775. Next base: position 223 of record JAZRHS010000016.1, read on the forward strand.
CTGCGCCGTGTGGTATCCAACATTCTTTCGGAGATAGAGCGTCTTGGCGGAAGGCTTATATATAATTGCCGACTTGATGATATTTCAAAAAAAGGAAAAACTCTTGTTGCAAAAACCACACAGGGCGATATTGAGTGCGGAGCTTGTGTGCTTGCGGTGGGACACAGTGCAAGAGATACCTACGAAACACTTATGAATAAAGGCTTTGATATTGCCCCAAAGCCCTTTTCGGTGGGTGTAAGAATAGAGCATCTTCGTGAGGATATAGACAGAGCGCTTTACGGTAAATACGCGGGACACGAGCATCTTGGCGCGGGAGAATACAATCTTTCCTATACCAAGGGGGATAGGGGAGTTTATACCTTTTGTATGTGTCCGGGCGGTGAGGTTGTTGCCGCGGCTTCCGAGGAAGGCGGCGTGGTGGTTAACGGAATGAGCCGATATGCGAGAGATGGAAGAAATTCAAACTCGGCTGTTGCGGTATCTGTTTCTCCTGCTGATTTTGGAGGAAATGTAAGAGAGGCTATTGCTTTTCAGCGAACTCTTGAGCAGAGAGCCTTTGCAGCAGGCGGAGGAGATTATACCGCGCCCTGTCAGACGGTGGGAGATTTCTTTGAGGGCAAGGCACTTACAGAGCCGAGCCGAATTATTCCCACTTATATGGACGGCACTTGCAGGATAGCAGACATCGGGAAGATACTGCCCGATTTTGTAAGTGAAGGTCTTAAAATCGGACTTTCGGATTTTAATAAAAAAATAGCTGGTTATGCTTGTGCTGACGCGGTGCTTACCGCCCCTGAAACAAGAACATCAGCTCCCCTGACTATAAAGCGAAACAGCGAAATGACGGCTATGGGCTTTGACAGAATTTATCCCGCAGGCGAGGGCGCAGGCTATGCAGGCGGAATAACCAGCGCGGCGGTGGACGGAGTCAAGACCGCGCTTAAAATAATGGCTCGCTTTGAAAAAAACGCAGAATAAAGGTGTAAAATGAAAACAAAAAAGATATGGAATGTCGGCAAAGAAGGGAGTAGCCCTGAAGTGGCGGCGTGTATAAGCGAAATATCAGCGTCGCTGGGGGTTACCTCGGCGTGCGCAAGACTACTGTATCTTCGCGGATATAAAAGTGCTTCAAGCGCCCGTGATTTTATAGACAAAAACGGGCTTGGAATATATGACCCCTATAAAATGGCGGATATGAAGGAAGCGGTAGAGAGAATTATCAAGGCGATAAACGAAAAAGAGAAAATTGCCATATACGGCGACTATGATGTGGACGGCGTTTCGGCAACGGCGGTGCTTTTCCTTTACCTTGAGGAGATTGCCCCCGAGCTTCAGCTCGGATACTATATTCCCGACAGATTTGCCGAAGGGTACGGAATGTCAACAGAAGCCATAGATCAGCTTGCAGAGAATGGTGTAGACCTTATCGTTACCGTGGACACTGGAATAACCGCTGTCAAAGAGGTGGAGTATGCAAGAGCGCTTGGCATAGATGTTGTTATTACCGACCATCACGAATGCCACGAGGAGCTTCCTCGCGCCTGTGCGGTTGTAAATCCTCACAGGAAGGATTCGGAGTACCCCTTCAGAGAGCTGGCAGGTGTTGGCGTGGCGTTTAAGCTGATAACCGCTATAGAAATGATGATATCGGACGGTGATGTGGCGGCTGCAATAAAGAGGGTGTATGATAAATACGCCGATCTTGTTACGCTTGGCACTATAGCTGATGTTATGCCTATGGTGGACGAGAACAGAAACATAATTCATTATGGCTTGATGAAGATAAGAAGTGCGCCAAGGCTTGGGGTTAAGGCGCTTATAGAAAAGGCGGGTTCAACATCCGGAAAATGCACCACTACAACCATAAGCTTCGGTATCGCGCCCAGAATAAACGCGGCGGGAAGAATGCTGCACGCGTCCCACGCCCTTGAGCTTTTGCTTCTTGGCGAAAATGATGACGCGGAAGCGGCAGAGCAGCTTGCCGAGGCTCTTTGCGACTACAACAAGTCCAGACAGGACGAGGAGCAGAGAATACTTGAGGATGTATATAAAAAGGTTGAGGCAACCCACGATTTTGAAAACGACCGCGTAATAGTGGTAGCTGACGATTCGTGGCATCAGGGTGTTATCGGTATAGTTGCGTCCAAGGTGGTGGAGCGTTACGGTCTGCCCACTATACTTATTACTTTTAATGACGAAGATAACAACGGCGGCGAGCTTGATATGGGTAAAGGCTCGGGCAGAAGCGTGTGCGGCGTAAATCTTGTTGAGGCTCTTTCGTCTGCCTCTGAATATCTTGCAAAATTTGGCGGACACGAGCTGGCGGCAGGTCTTTCGTTGACGCGCGCCGATCTTGATTGCTTCAAAAAGGCGATAAATGACTATGTGAGAAGCATTGAAAACGAAGATATGTGGGCAATCTCTGTGAATGCCGACTGCGAGCTTTTAGCAGAGGAGATAAATATGAGATGCGCCGAGGATATAAGACTTCTTGAACCCTTCGGAGCCTCAAACCCCACCCCTCTGTTCTATATGGGCGAGGTTTCGGTGATAAAGAGCTATCCCATAGGCGGCGGTAAGCATATAAAGTTCGTGCTTGAAAAGGGCGGAAACAGCTTCTATGCCGTAATGTTTGGCGCAAGCTATGAGGTGTTCAATTATGAGGTGGGCGATAAGCTTGACATAATGTTTAACCTCGATATAAATGAGTACAACGGCTACAAAAGCGTTCAGCTTATAATCCGTGAGATCCGCAGGGCAGAGAGTATTGCGGCGCAAATAGAGCGCGAAATGCAGCGATACAAAGAGATAAAGGATGGCGCGTGCTTTTCTGCCGACGAGAAAATAATTCCTTGCCGTGAAGAGTTTGTGTCCGTATATAAGGCGCTTAAATTCGGCGGAGAAAGAGGAGTTATATCCGAAAACCGTCTGCTTACACTTGCGGGAACGGGAATAAACCGAATAAAGCTTGGCTTTATTCTTGATATTCTTGAAGAAATGGGACTTTGCTGTGCAAAGAGAACAACAGACGAGCTTGTTGAGTATAGAATGAACAGGGTGGCGGAGAAGGTAGATATTGAAAGCTCCGCGCTGCTTGCCAGACTTAAGGCACAGCAGAAATGAGAGCCACGAGGAGGACAGTATGATTCAGAATACAGGTGAACTAAAAAGACTTCTTGATATCCTCTCAAAGAACGAGGAGCGTTACGATATAGAAAAAATAGTTGCTTCCTACGAGTATGCCAAGGGGCTTCACGAGGGACAGTTCCGTGTAAGCGGCGAACCTTATATTTCCCATCCTATTGCGGTTGCTGAGATAGTGGCAGAGCTTGGACTTGACACCGATTCGCTTTGTGCCGCGCTTCTTCACGATACGGTTGAGGATTGCGGATCAAAGACCGACCTTGAGATCATCAGGAAAAAATTCGGTTCAGAGGTGGCAATGCTTGTTGACGGTCTTACAAAGATCGTTATGATGAAGATAGAGGATAAAGAGGAGGCGCACATAGAGAGTATCAGAAAAATGCTTCTTGCTATGTCTAAGGATATCAGAGTTATCTTTATCAAGCTTTGTGATCGCCTTCATAATATGAGAACGCTTGGCGTAAAGCCTGATAACAAGCGCAGAATAACCGCCCTTGAAACAATGCAGGTGTATGCTCCTCTTGCCCACCGTCTTGGTGTGCAGAAGATAAAGCAGGAGCTTGAAAATTTGAGCCTTGAGTATCTTGACCCTTATGGGTTTGCTGAGGTAAGGGACGATATTGAGAAAAAATACGGTCAGAATCTTAACTTTATCGAAAGCGTGCGCGCGTCGGTTGTGGGCAAGCTTGAGGAGTGCGGAATAAAGCACACTCTTGAGGGTCGAATCAAGTCGGTATATAGCATTTACAAGAAGATGTATACCCAAAACAAGAGCTTTGACGAGATATACGATTTCTACGCGCTTAGAGTTATTGTTGATACAGAGCTTGACTGCTATACGGTGCTTGGACTTATTCACGAGATGTTCCGTTCTATTCCGGGACGCTTTAAGGACTATATTTCTACCCCCAAGCCTAATATGTACAGCTCGCTTCATACCACGGTAATAGGCAGGGACGGTATCCCCTTTGAGGTTCAGATAAGAACCTGGGATATGCACCATATTGCCGAGTACGGTATCGCGGCGCATTGGAAATATAAGTCGGGTGGACGCTCAAAGGAAGAAATGGACAAAAAGCTTGAGTGGGTTTCAAGACTTATCGAAACAGAAACCGACACCCGCGATCCCGACGAGTTTATCAGCGCCATAAAAACCGATATATTCCACGATGAAATTTTCGTGTTTACCCCCAAGGGCGATGTAATTCAGCTCCCCGCAGGCTCAACGGTCATTGACTTTGCCTATGCCATTCATACGGCGGTTGGAAACAAGATGACAGGCGCGAAGATAAACGGAATGATAGTTCCCATAGACAAGATACCCCAGAACGGAGAGATAGTTGAGATAATAACCTCACATAACTCCAAGGGCCCCAGCCGAGATTGGCTTAAGATCGTAAAGACCAGCGAGGCGAGAAACAAGATACGTCAATGGTTCAAAAAGGAAAAGCGCGATGATAATATCGCTCTCGGTAAGTCTATGATAGAGTCCGAGTTCAAGAAATACTCGAGAACATCAAGCGAGGCGCAGAGAAACGAGGTCGTGCTTAGTGTTTCGCTTAAATTCGGATTTAATAATCCCGACGACCTGTATAACGCTATGGGATATGGCGGAGTGTCTGTTTCCAAGGTGTTTTACAGGCTTAAGGGCGAATTTGATAAGATCGTAAAGCCTCAGGAGGAGTTTGCCGATGAGAAAACTCCTGAGCAGACTATTCAGGTAGCGTCCAAGCCCAAAAACCTCAAGTCAAATAGCGGAATTGTGGTTGACGGTGAAAGCGGTTGTATGGTTAAATTTGCAAAGTGTTGCAATCCGCTTCCCGGCGACAGAATCGTTGGATTTATTACAAAGGGCTACGGAATATCTATCCACAAGTGCGACTGCCCCAATGTTGAATCGGCGCACAGGAATGGTACAGATGCTACAAGATGGGTTGACGCGTATTGGGAAAACGACGGAGCAAAGAGCCGCGATGAGTATGAGGCTATGCTTCAGGTATACACCTATGACCGTATAGGTATGCTTGCCGACATTTCGGTTGCCCTTGCTGATATGCGGGTGTCTATTCTTCAGGTAAACACCAACAGTCGCCCCGATAATCAAATGGTGATAAATCTTAAAATAAGCTGCAAGAATATAGAGCATTTCTCGTCTATTGTGTCGAGAATAGGCTCGCTTAAGGATGTAATAAGTGTAACGAGAGGATACGCGTAAGCTCCTCTCTGAAAGGACTAATATGATAGCAGTGCTTCAAAGAGTAAGTAAAGCCTCTGTCTGCGTGGACGGAGAAATTGTGGGAAAATGCGGTAAGGGTCTTGCCATACTTCTGGGTGTGGCAGGGGGCGATTGTGAAAAGGACGCCGAGGTTCTTGCCGAAAAGATATCAAAGCTTCGTATCTTCAGTGATGAAAACGACAAAATGAATCTTTCGGTTATGGATATCGACGGCGAGGCTCTTGTGGTGTCAAACTTTACGCTTCTTGCTAACTATGCTCACGGCAACCGCCCCGACTATATGGGAGCGGCAAAGCCCGATGAGGCAAACAGGCTTTACGAGTATTTCTGCTTGCTGCTTGGCAAAAAAGTAAGGTCGGTGGAAAAGGGAGTTTTTGGTGCGGATATGGCGCTTGAAATTTCTAATGACGGGCCTGTTACCATAGTTATGGACAGTAAAATTCTTATAAAGTAAGGACGATAAAATGAAGCTGTATGTTGAAGGAAATATAAACAGGTACTATGTCCAGACCCTGTGTATGATATTCTTCCCCGGAGAGAAATTTCCCGAGGACGAGGAGGTAACAGATACAACTCCCGTGTTAAGCCTTAAGCTGACCTGCGACAACGAAAGAGCGGTTGCTCTTGCCGAGGCATCAAGAGGCGAAAAAAGAACGGTAGCTGAAAGAGATTATCTTTTTGCCGACCGCCCCAGCGAGGAAAGAACACGAAAGCTGGCTGTGGGCGCGGCGGTTATTGCCGCCCTTGGAGAGCTTGTGAAATATAAGCCTGCTTGGGGAATGCTTGTGGGCGTAAGACCGTCCAAGGTAGCTATGGAGATGCTTAACTCGGGAATGAGCAAGAGCAGGGTAAAGAGAACTCTTGTCGGCGACTTCCTTGTAAGTCCCAAGAAGGCGGGACTTGCGGTTGATGTGGCGAGAAAGGAAAAGGAGATAATAGGCATACCCGACAAAAAGGATTGCAGTATATACATATCAATTCCTTTTTGCCCTACAAGATGCTCCTATTGCTCCTTCGTTTCGTATACCTCAAAGCGCCTTTTGTCGCTTATTCCCGAATATGTGGAAAGACTCTGTCAGGATGTGAAGAATATTTTTGCAACAGTAAACACTCTTGGGCTTAATGTCAAGACGGTATATATAGGGGGCGGAACACCTACTATCCTTACAGATGAGCAGCTTGAAATGCTGCTTTCCACAGTAAGCGAGTGCTATGATGTAAGCAAGCTTGAGGAATATACCTTTGAGGGCGGCCGTCCCGATACTATAACGGCATCAAAGCTTGCTATAGCTAAAAAGCACGGTGTAAACCGAATCAGCGTTAACACACAGTCGCTTTCCGAGGAGGTGCTTCGCGGCATCGGACGCGACCATACAGCGGACGATTTCTTCAGAGCCTATAATATTGCGGCAGAGTCGGGAATACAATATATCAACACCGACCTTATTACAGGTCTGCCAAATGATAATTATTCAAGCTTTTCGGCAACTATGGATAAGATAGTTGAGCTTCGTCCTCATAATATCACCGTACATACCTTCTGTGTAAAGAAGTCAGCCGAGATATTAAGACAGGATAGCCACATCTATTCCATTACAGGCGGAGATGTGGGCAAGTGCGTGGACTACTCCCAGCTTAAAGCCCTTCAGGCAGGTTATTCGGCTTACTATATGTACAGACAGAAAAACACCGTGGGCAACTTTGAGAATGTAGGCTTCTCGCTTGAGGGCGCAGAGGGACTTTACAATGTCTATATGATGGAAGAGGTACACAGCATTCTCGCCGCAGGCGCGGGTGCGGTTACAAAGCTTGTTGACTATAATTCCGACAATAACGGAAAGATAGATATAGACCGAGTATTCAATGTGAAGTACCCCTATGAGTATCTTTCGCAAAATCAAAGCACAGAGATAAATAAGGCGATAATAGATTACTATAACGAAAAGGGATTTGTATGACCACACTTATAAGAAATGTAAAATTACTTGATGAATACGGGCTTGGCACAAAAAACGCGTCTGTAATTGTTGAGGACGGAAAATATACCTACATCGGGGATAAAGAGCCCCGTATTGCTTGCGACGAGGTTATAGACGGCAAGGGTAATTTGCTTATTCCCGCATTCTATAATGCCCATTGCCACGCGGCAATGACTCTGTTCCGCGGATACGGTGAGGATCTTCCCCTTGACAGGTGGCTTAACGAGAAGATATTCCCCGCAGAGGACAGACTTACTCCAAAATCGGTAAATGTGGCAACAAAGCTTGCTATTGCCGAGATGCTGGCAAACGGAGTGGCTTCGTTTTCCGATATGTATATGTTTATGGACGAGGTGGCAAATGCCGTTCTTGAAACGGGAATAAAGGCTAACCTTTCCCGTTCGATCGTATCGTTTGGGGAAGCGGAGCATATCGAGAAGGACAACAGGTTTTTAGAGTCTGTTCAGCTTGTAAAGGATTTTGACGGAGCAGGGGACGGAAGGCTTAAAATTGATATGAGCCTGCACGCCGAGTATACCAATACCGAGCAGATGGCAAGATTTATCGCTGAGTATATCAAGGAAAATTCACTTGGTATGCAGGTGCATATATCCGAAACCGAGAAGGAGCATAGGGAATGTATGGCTCGCAGAGGCGGAAGAACGCCTATAGCCTTTTTTAACGATTGCGGACTTCTTGACACCCGCACCACCGCCGCTCATTGCGTTTATGTAAGTGATGAGGATATAGACATAATGAGGGAAAAGGGCGTTTTCGCGGCGCATAATCCCGTGAGCAACCTTAAGCTTGGCAGCGGAGTTATGCCGCTTCGCAAGCTTCTTGACAGAGGTGTTAATGTGGCGCTTGGTACAGACGGCGTGGCGTCAAATAATAACCTTGATGTCTTAAAGGAAATGCAGTATGCCGTGCTTCTCGGAAAGGGAATGAGCAGACAGCCCGACAGTATAATCGCCAAGGAGTGCTTTGCTCTTGCAACCCGTAATGGCGCGCTTTCACAGGGCAGAGATGATTGCGGAGAGATAAAGCTCGGATATAAAGCCGATGCGGTTCTTATCAATCTTGATGCCGTTCATAATATACCGTCATATGGGTATTACACAACGCTTGCGTATAGTGCAAAATCGTCTGATGTGCTTATGACAATGGTTGATGGTAAGGTTCTGTATAAAGACGGAGAATATAAAACCATAGATGTTGAAAAGCTGAAATTTGAGGCAAAGGAAGTAATAAATCACTATTTTGACTGATGTGTCGGAGGATTTATGAACGCGAACTCAAAAAGGCAGTTTCTTGGCGGAGCAATGGCACTGACGGTTTCCACGGTGCTTGTAAAAATAATCGGGGTTATATATAAAATCCCGCTTATGCATATTCTTGGTGCAGAGGGAATGGGGTATTTCAATTCGGCATACGAAATGTATACGCTTTTCTTTGTGATTTCTACCGCGGGCATTCCCATAGCGATATCAATAATGATATCCGAGTGTCTTGCGGCGGGAAGGATAAAAAATGCAGAGAGAATATATAAGACCTCGCTTTGGCTGCTTGTTTGTGTAGGAACGCTGGGTTCGCTTGTAATGACCTTTGGTGCGGATTTTATAGCCCGTTCCATAGGTGATGAAAAGGCTTCATATGCCCTTGTATCTGTAGCGCCCACTGTGCTGTTTATAAGTATTTCGGGGGCGGTGAGAGGGTATTTTCAGGGATACGGAAATATGCACCCCACGGCAGTGTCGCAGGTAGTTGAATCGCTTGGAAAGCTTGCTCTTGGGTTGTTGTTTGCTTTGTGGGCAAAGGGCGCGGGAGCGGTACAGGAAAAAACAGCTGGATTTGCTATTTTGGGACTTACGGTAGGCACGGCGGTGTCAACTCTGTATCTTTGCCTGAAAAAAGTAAAATTCAGGACGGCTATTGAATATACCGCAATTACAAACGATTGCGATAAAAGAGGATATTCGCTTGCAAGGCTTGTAAGGCTTGCTATACCCGTAACAGTCAGCTCGCTTCTTGTAAGCGTAACCCGAATAGTTGATATGTGGGTGCTTATGAGGCGATTGCCCGAGGGCGTGGAGAAATTAGCGGTTTACGGCTCTTACAGTACAATGGCACTTCCTATATATAATCTCCCCTCGTCGCTTGTAGCGGGTATTGCTCTGGCTCTTGTGCCGTCTATAACCGCCGCGGCAAGGTCGGGGAAAGGGGAGCGGGAGAATCAGCTTATTGCTTCGGGCTTTAAGCTGTGCACACTTGTGGCGCTTCCTGCGGCTCTTGGAATCGGAATTTATTCGGAGCAGATATTAAACATACTTTTTGCGGGTGAGCAACAGGCGATAGCAATTTCTGCGCCGCTTTTGTCGGCAATCAGCCTGTCTGTGCTTTCCTGTTGCTTGATACAGGTGTGTAATTCGGTGCTTCAGGCAAAGGGCAAGACCGCATTGCCTATATTTTCAATGCTTATCGGTGTTGCGATAAAGGTTGTCTTTGCTTATTTTCTTATCGGAATGCCGCAAATAGGAGCTATGGGCGCTCCTGTAAGCACGCTTCTTTGTAACATTACGGCAGTTGCCATAGACCTGTATTTTATAGAAAAATATACCGCATTTGAAACACCCTTGTCAAGGATATTTGCAAAGCCCTTTGCGGCTTCGCTTGTGTCGGCGGCGTTGTCTGTGCTTTCTTATATAATTATTGGAAGATATGTTTCAAACCAAGGCGCTGCATTTGTTGTCGCCGCCGTTATATTTGCGGTTGCTTATGGATGCTGCTTGGTGCTTTTGAGAGTGTTTGACAGCGACGAGCTTGAGCTTTTGCCCTTTGGAAAAAGGCTTTATCTCGTTTTTAATAAAAAAGCTTGTGGAAAAAGGATGTAAAAAATATGAACAGAGATGAAAAAATAAAGGAGCTTTTAAGCAAGGAAAGATATTTTTTTGATGACCTTGTGAGTGTGGTCGAGCTTTTGCGAGGCGAGGGCGGCTGTCCTTGGGATATAGAGCAAACTCACAAAAGCATAAGAAATGATTTTATTGAGGAAACCTATGAGGTAATAGAGGCAATAGATACAGAGGATCCTGTTCTTCTGCGCGAGGAGCTTGGCGATGTTATGCTTCAGGTGGTTTTTCACGCCAGAATCTCTACCGAGGACAACGAGTTTGATATAAATGATGTAACAAATGATATCTGCGCAAAGCTTATTCACCGCCACCCCCATGTGTTTGGCGATGTAGTTGCAAAAACGCCTACCGATGTACTTAAGAATTGGGACGCCATAAAGAGCGAGGAAAAGAGCAGAGTTACCTTTACAGATAAATTGAGAGCAGTTCCGCCTATGCTTCCTGCGCTTATGCGCGCCACCAAGGTGGGAAAAAAAGCAAAATGCTTTGATTTCCCCACCACCGAGGATGTGCTTGATAAAATTTCCGAGGAGCTTGTAGAGGTTTCCGAGGCTATTGACGAGGGTAGCGCAGAGCATATTTCCGAGGAAATAGGCGACCTGCTTCTTAGTATTACAAGCCTTTGCCGCAAGCTTGGCGTCAGTGCCGAGGAGGCGTTAAACGCCGCAACAAGCAAATTTATAGATCGCTTTGAGAGGGTCGAAAATAAGGTTCTTGAGGCAGAAAAGAGTATGGAAACCTGTACTTTGGAGGAACTTGACGCCATTTGGAATAAAATCAAGTAAAAAACTGCAAAAAAGTTGATAAAATAACAAAAAAATTGTTGAAAATCCCTTGATTTTTGTTATCTTTAATGGTATAATATAGTAAAGTGTTATCCGTGTTGTAAAGGATGACAAAAAATATTTATTCAGAAAGGTAAAACTACTATGAACAAGACACAGCTTATCGACGCAATCGCAAAGTCCGCTAACCTCAACAAGAAGCAGGCAGAGGCAGCTCTCAATGCTTTCACAGCAACTGTTGCTGACGCTCTCAAGGCTGGTGATAAGGTACAGCTTATCGGCTTCGGTACATTCGAAGTTAGAGAAAGAGGCGCAAGAACAGGCCGCAACCCCAAGACAGGTGCTGCTATCCAGATCGCAGCTTCTAAGACACCCGCATTCGCAGCAGGTAAGGGCCTTAAGGACAGCATTAAGTAATTAATTCAATTTTAGGCGGATGGCTGTTGGCTTATCCGCCTATTTTTTGCGGAGGAAAAATGAGACTTGATAAATTCCTCAAGGTTTCGAGAATAATCAAAAGAAGGACGGTTGCCAACGATGCCTGCGATACAGAGCGTATTGCGGTAAACGGCAGAGTTGTAAAGGCGTCCTACAATGTAAAGGTTGGAGATATCATAGAGGTATCCTTTGGTCAGAGAACTCTGAAGGTAAGGGTTGTCGATGTGCGCGAGGTCGTAACCAAGGATAGCGCGTCCGAGCTTTACGAGGTAATAGAGCAGTAATAAACCAAGAGCAGACTTCATAAAATTGTAAAAAAGGCTTGTGGAGGATGCTATGGGTGAAATAAAAACAACGCAGACAAAAAAACACGCGATAACTCTTGACGGCAGAAAAAGGATGAGCATTGAGGGAGTTACCGATGTAATAAGCTTTGACGAGTGGCAGGTGTCGCTTGTTACCTCTTGCGGGGAAATGACGGTGGAGGGGAAAAGCCTTCATATAAGTGTCCTTGAGCTTGAGGGCGGAAGGGTAGTGCTTGACGGCGAGGTTGACGGGGTTTTCTATCCCGACGGAAACGAGCCGCAAAAAAGGCGTGGCGTTCTTGGCAGGATCTTTGGTTAAATGTGGACACATAATGTTTTTGAGCTTGTTACGGCGCTAACTGTAGGCGGTGCGGTCTGCGGTGTGTTATGGGATTTTTTCAGAATACAACGGATACTTCTTGGTATTGGTGAACAGACTAAAATATCTTCTTGTAAAAGGGATATTGTTAAGCTTTTGTTTGTTTTTGTTCAGGATGTAAGCTTTTTTGTGGCTGCCGCCTGTGTTCTTGCGGTGGCTTATTACTATGGGAATAACGGCAATTTTCGCATATTTGCGTTGTTTTTTGCCGTGCTTGGCGCTTTTGTATATGTAAAAACGATGGGAAGGCTGACCGAACGGGCAGCTATATGCTTAAGACGGCTTTTTGTCGGTTTTAAGGCCCGCTTTGCAAAAGCGATAAAGCGTGTTGTTGATAATATCAAATGTAAAAAAATAAAATTAAAATCCAAGGTGATTTTAAGGTTAGGAAAGCACCGAAGGCATAAGCCTATTGAAAACAAGGGCTGATTGCCGCTTTAGATGTTAAAATTGAAGGCTATCCCACACATATAGCGAGAGCCCTGAAGGACGGGTAACCGCTACTATGCGAGTCGTTATATGTGGGTTTAGATATAGGAGGTTAAAATTTAATGGGAATTATGAATGTATTATCGTTGCTTTGCGGTCTTGCACTTTTCCTTTACGGTATGGATGTAATGGGCGATGCACTGAAAAAGAGCGCAGGCACAAAGCTGAAATCAATTCTTGCTAATCTTACCTCAAGCACCTGGAAGGGCTTCTTCCTCGGTCTTGGCGTAACGGCAATAATTCAGTCATCGTCAGCTACCACGGTAATGGTGGTCGGCTTTGTAAACTCGGGAACAATGATGCTCTCGCAGGCTCTTGGCGTAATTATGGGCGCAAATGTAGGTACTGCGGTTACATCCTGGATCACGGGTCTTTCGGGTCTTGGTGAAGGCGGAGAAGCGGTAAGCGCAATGCTCAAATGGCTTAAGCCCACTGCTTGGGTTCCTGTACTTGCGGTTATCGGAATTGGTCTTCTTATGTTTGCAAAACGCGAAAAGAAAAAGAATGTGGGCGTAATTCTTCTTGGTTTTGCGGTTCTTATGGTGGGAATGGAAACAATGTCTGATGCCGTTGGCGTTCTTAAGACAAACGAAACCTTCCGTTCTATACTTACAATGTTTGAGAATCCCATTCTCGGTGTTCTTGCGGGAACTGTACTGACTGCTATCGTTCAGTCGTCCTCGGCGTCTGTAGGTATTCTTCAGTCGCTTGCTTCTACAGGCGCTATTACTTATGGCGCGGCTATCCCCATCGTAATGGGTCAGAATATCGGTACTTGTGTTACCGCGCTTCTTTCCTCTATCGGCGCAAACAAAAACGCAAAGCGCGCAGCACTTATCCACCTGTATTTCAATGTTATCGGCGTTGTAGTATGGCTGGCTCTGTTCTATATAGTTGACGCTTTTGTTGATTTTGCTTTCGTAAGCAAGATAGTTGGCTCCTTTGATATTGCGGGTATACACACAATATTCAAGATACTTTGCGTATTGTTGTTTGCTCCTCTTACAAAGCAGCTTGAAAAGCTTGCGGTTATTTCCATCAAGGACTCCAAGGAGCTTGAAACCACTAAGGTACTTGATGAAAGACTTTTCGATACACCCTCTGTTGCGGTTGAGAGTGCAAGAGAAACTACTCTTGCTATGGCGAAGATATCCTGCGATGCTCTTAAGCTTTCGCTTGATCTGATGAAGGACTTTAACGAAAAGGACGCAGATGCTGTTCGCGATCTTGAGGACAAGGCAGACCGTTACGAGGATATGCTCGGCACTTATCTTGTAAAGCTTTCAAGCCGTAGTATGTCTGAGCGCGATAGCCACGAGATAACAAAGCTTCTGCATCTTATCGGCGACTTTGAGAGAATTTCCGACCACGCCGTAAACATTCTTGAGTCGGCAGAGGAAATGAGCGACAAGAAGCTTTGCTTCTCAAGCGAGGCGCAGAGAGAGCTTGAGGTTCTTTCGGGTGCGGTTAGCGAAATACTTGACATAACCTATCAGTCGCTTGACCACGGTGATGTTGAGTTTGCAATGCAGGTAGAGCCTCTTGAGCAGGTTATAGATAATCTTAAGGATAAGATAAAGGCAAATCACGTAAGACGCTTGCAGAAGAGCGAATGCTCTATTGAGCACGGTTTTGTGCTTTCTGACCTTCTTAACAATCTTGAGCGTGTTTCTGACCACTGCTCCAATATTGCGGGCTGTGTAATCGAGATTTCCAGATATGACGCGCTTGATATGCACGAGTATCTTAACTCTATTAAGAGCGGAAATAACGAGATATATTCTGAAAACTACAAGGCATACGCAAACAAGTATACTCTTTAATATAAAAGATGCTGACCACAGGGTCAGCATCTTTTATTGTGAACGAAAAAAGCACTTGCATAAGCAAGTGCTTTTTTGGAGCTGGTAACGGGACTCGAACCTGCGACCTGCTGATTACGAATCAGCTGCACTACCGACTGTGCTATACCAGCGACTTAAATAGTATACTCTATTTTGCCTTGTTTGTCAATAGCTTTTGGAAAAAACCAATCAAAAGGCAATAATATGAGGTGGTAAAATGCAGACAAAAGTCGGATTTTATCAGTTTTGCGGTTTCGGTAGCATTTGAGTAAATTCATTTATTGGACAAATTATATCAAAGTGGGCAAAGTTTTGCACAAATTTTAGCCAATTTGACATAGGTTGTTGACAAAACAAATTTGGTATAGTATAATTATCGAAGATAAACACTTAAATAATATAAGAAGGAGAAGTCCCAATGTTTTATCAGTCGCAACACTCGTTCGACGCGAACAGTGTTAAATTTGAGAGTAATGTCGACTTCAAATTTCCTGCGCATCTACACAATGATTTTGAGTTTATTACCGTAACAGACGGAGAAATGGTAATAACCGTCGAAAAAACAGAATATCAGCTCAAAACAGGGGATTGCCTTTTGATTTTTCCAAATCAGGTGCATGAGCTTGATACACCTGACCATAGTACGCTTATGTGGTGTGTTTTCTCACCTAAATTGGTTCAGGCATACAGCACCTTTGTAACAGACAAGGTTCCTGCGAGCAACAAGTTTGAGCTTGATGAATACTATGTGCGTAAGATTATAGATCGCAAAGAAAAGTTAAGTCATATTGAGGCAAAGGGCTTACTTTATACAATTTGCGGAGAGTTCGACAAACAAGCCGAATATATGCCAAAGGGAGCGCGCGGAGATGAGCTTCTTACAAAGATATTTGGATTTGTAGAGGCCAATTATAACAAAAAATGCTCGCTTGCCGAGCTTTCCGAGTACACATCGTATCATTATGTGTACTTATCAAAATATTTCAAAACCTGTACGGGAATATCATTTACAGATTATGTGAACAGGTACAGAGTTAACGAGGCGTGCTACCTGCTCAGAAACAATCTCAAGCAAACCATATTGAAGACAGCGTTTGAGTGTGGCTTTGATTCGCTCAGAACATTTAACAGGAACTTCAAAAAGGTTATGGGTGCGACTCCAAGTGAATACCAAGATAGCTTTAGTACGGCTAACTCTTTTGATAATATTAATTAATTCAAAAGGTGTGTCCTTTCGGACACACCTTTTTGAGTACTGTTAAACAAGGAAGAACAGACCTATGCCGATGGCGGCGAAAATTGCAGAGATTGTCCGAAGAGCAGATGAAGCCTTGGTGTGTCCAAGGCGGTCGGCAAGCAGGTGGTGAATGTGGGATCGGTCGGGGGCAAAGGGACTTTTGCCGTTTACAAGCCGTCTTGTTACGGCAAAGGCAATATCACACAGAGGAACTAAAAAAATAAATAAAAAAGGAAGTATCAGCAGTCTTGAAATGCTTATAGCATATGCCGACACCGTCCCAAGGAAGAACCCAAGGAATGTAGATCCAGTGTCGCCCATAAATATTTTGGCGTTTTTAGCATTATAGGGAAGAAAGCCGATACAAGCTCCCCCAAGCACAAAGGAAGCCAAAGCAAGTGAACGCAGATCCGAAAACCATAAAATCACTCCCAAGCCTACCGCTTCATTTGCCGAAATTCCCGCGCAAAGCCCGTCAAGACCGTCTATAAAATTATGGGCGTTGGTAAGAGTCAGCACCCATATCAACGAAAGCGAAAAAAACAGAAGCTCCTTGTTGCTTGCCCTGAATGCGTCGCTTGACAGGGTCAGGACGGCGGCTAAAAGCTGAATTATAAGCTTTGTATAGGCGTTTAGCGAATTGCAATCATCTATTATTCCAACAACCACAACCAAAACTGTTCCCGTGAGCAGAGCTCCCAGCAAGGGGGAGGTTTCCTTACAAAAAATCATACAAAAAAGAAGGAAGGAGATAAAAAGCGAAAGCCCGCCTATGCGGGGCACAGGCTTTTTGTGCATTCTCCGTTCGTCCTTCGGAGTATCTATTGCGCCGATTGCCGAGGCAAGTCTGAAGTCAAAGGGCGTGATAGCCAAAGAAAAAACGGCAGTGTAAACAATAGCCTTGAAAATTTCAAGAATCGTCATTGTTTTCTCTTTCTGCCGTTATCCTTTTTATTTTTTACTGAACAAAGCCAAGCTTTCTTTTTACCTTTGAAAGTGTCTTTCTTGCGTAATAAGCCGCCTCGTCAGCACCCTTCTTCATTACTTCCTCAAGGTAAGCCTTGTCAGCGATAAGCTGATTAAATCTCTGCTGAACGGGCGCAAGCGCGTCAGCGCAAGCCTCGCCAACGGCAAGCTTAAAGTCGCCGTAGCCCTTACCCTCAAACTCACGCTCGATCTCGTCAAAGGTTTTTCCTGTGAAGCAGGAATAAATGGTCATAAGGTTGTTGATACCGTGCTTTTCGGGGGCGAATTTAACGCAGGTGTCCGAATCGGTAACGGCGCGTTTGAATTTCCTTATTATTGTATCCTTATCATCAAGAATATATACTATTGCGTTTGCGTTTTCGTCGGATTTGCTCATTTTCTTGGTAGGCTCCTGAAGCGACGCTATCTTCATACTGTCCTTTGAGATTATAGGCTCGGGCATAGTGAAGGTGTCGGGATAGAGCTGGTTGAATCTTGCCGCGATGTTTCTGCAAAGCTCAACATGCTGCTTCTGGTCAACGCCAACCGGAACAACATCGGTCTGATAAAGAAGAATATCAGACGCCATAAGCACAGGGTAGGTAAAAAGTCCCGCGTTTACATTATCGGCGTGGCGCTCGCTCTTGTCCTTGAACTGTGTCATTCTCGAAAGCTCACCGAACATAGTGAAGCAGTTGAGTATCCAAGCAAGCTCTGTGTGGGCGGGAACATGGGACTGAACATAAAGGGTATTCTTCTCGGGGTCAAGTCCGCAGGCCATATATAGAGCAAGAGTTTCATATGTGCGCCTTCTGAGGTCGGCAGGCACCTGTCTAACGGTTATTGCGTGTGAGTCCACTACGCAATAGAAGCATTTGTATTCGTCGGAGTATGCCGAAAAGTTTTTGATAGCTCCGAGATAATTTCCTATAGTAAGGTTTCCGCTGGGCTGTACGCCCGAGTAGGAAACTTTTTTGTTGTCTAACATATTATCTTGTCCTTTCGGTTTTATCTTTTGGAAGCGATATATTCGCGAGCCGCCTCGGCAAGAATTTTAACTCCGTTTACTATCTGCTCGTCAGAGGGTGTGGAGTAATTTATTCTGAATGAGTCAGAGTGGGCGCTTGTGTCGCAGTTGAATGTAGAGCCGGGAACTACCGCCACCTTCTTGCTGATGGCGAATTTAGCAAACTCGCCCGAATCCATTCCGTCTGGGAGAGTACACCAAATGAACAGACCGCCCTCGGGACGGGTGTATTTTACTTCCTTGGGCATTTCCTTGTCAAGAGTGTCAAGCATAAGGTTGCACTTATGACGGTATATGGCGCGTATTTTTTCGATATGCGCGTCAAGGTCGCACTCGGTAATGTATTTGTAGCAAAGCATCTGGAAGAAATTGTTGGTGTGAACATCCTCACATTGCTTTGCAACCACCATTTTCTGAAGAAGGTCGGCGTGTCCGATAATAAATCCAACTCGCATACCTGCCGAAAGAATTTTTGAGAAGGAAGAGCAGTATACAACAATACCGTCCTCGTCAAAGCTCTTTATGGTTGGAATTTCTTCTCCAGCAAAGCGAAGCTCGCCGTAGGGATTATCCTCAAGAATAACGATGCCATTTTTCTTTGCTATGTCGTAGATAGCCTTTCTTTTTTGAATAGATGTGGAAGAGCCGCGGGGATTCTGGAAGGTGGGGATTACATAAATAAGCTTTACATTGGGTGTTTCTGCAATCAGCTTTTCAAGAGCCTCAATGTTAACTCCGTCCTCGTCCATAGGAATGCCCACGGTCTTTGCTCCGCAAGCGCGGAAGGCGTTAAGTGCGCCGATAAAGCTGGGGTTTTCGCAAAGCACAACATCGTCCTTGTTGCAAAGAACTCGGCAGCAAAGCTCAAGACCCTGCTGACCGCCCGATGTTACAACCGTCATATCAAAGTCGCGGCCTATTCCGAAGCGAGCCTTCTGTCTTTTTGCGATTTTCTCTCTAAGACCGGGAAATCCTTCTGTAATGCCGTACTGAAGCGCCTGTGTAGGAGTGCTTTCAAAAATATCTGCTGCAAGACCTGCAAGCTCCTCTACAGGGAAGGACTCGGGGGCGGGATTTCCTGCTGCAAACGAAATTATAGTTGGGTCGGTAAGACTTTTGAAAATTTCTCGTATTGCCGATGGCTGAAGACTTTTGAAGCTATCGGAGAATTTGTATTCCATAATCTATTTACTCCTTAATAAGTGTTTATTACATTATAATATATTATTTTACCACATTATTTTGCATTTTGCAATAGACTTTCCCAAAATTGCCGTCCTTGAAAAGAAAAATCCGCCAAATGACGGATTTTTCAAATGTTAATCGTAGAGAGCCTCGCGCTTTTTCTTGCGGATAAGACAGAAAACAGCTCCGATAACTATTGTGGCGACAATAACTCCGCAGATAACATACACGGCTTGTCCTACCGAGCTTTCTATTTTTAATTCTTCCCAAAGATCATTCATAAGCATTCTTGTTTCTGTAGGAAGGTCGTGGTAAAATTCCATACGCTCCATATTGAAATCATAGAGAATAGAGATGGCGTTGGGGTGAACCTCGTTCTGCATATACGAGATATATTCTTCGTCCTCGTAAACAAGGCTGTTTGGCGAGGCGTAGCAAATATATTCGGCGTTAGCGACAGCTATTTCCTTGGTGAGCATAAAGTTGATATACTCGGTTGCAAGCTCGGGAGAGCCTGCGTTGTATGGAATACACATAGCGTCAACAAAGACATTTGTATTGCCCTCGGGAAGGAAGAAATCAAGCTGGCTGTTGTCGGCATACATTGTGAAGAAATCGCCTGCATAGTAGGGGGCGATAGCCGCCGAGCCACCCTTGAGCTTGTTGAAAATTTCGTCCATTACATATCCCTGAACTACATTTTTCTGCGCCTTCAGCGCCTCAAGCGCATTTTTCCATTCTTCTGCATTGCTTGAGTTTATGCTGTAGCCAAGGTAAAACTGCGCTGTTCCAAAGGCGTCGCGAGGATTGTTGAACTGAAGAACATTACCCGAATACTCCTTGTCCCACAAAAGCGACCACTTGCCCATATTCTCGTCGTCCTGCGACACCATACCCGTGTTGTAGATTATTCCTACAGTTCCATAGGTGTAGGGGACAGAGTATTTTTCCTCGGGGTCATAGTACAGGCCCTTGAATTTTTCGTCGATGTAGGCGTAATTTTCAATGCTTTCCTTGGGGTTAAGCTCAAGGAGAAGCCCCTCGTTTGCAAGTCTTGCAAGCATATAGTCAGAGGGGATGATAACATCGTATTTGACAGCCCCACCCGAAAGCTTTGCGTAGAGGTCCTCGTTGCTTGAGTAGGTAGAATAGTTGACCTTTACATTTATTCCAAGCTCCTCGCGGCAGTACTTCTCAAACTCCGCATTTGAGTTGACAGAGCCCTCCGAGCCGTCGGAAATATATTCGCCCCAGTTGTAAACATACAGTGTCTGAACGCCTTCGGAATTGCTTGCGCCGCAAGAAATGCAAACAGTTGCAAGAACAAGAACGGCAAGAGCTAAAAGGATTTTTTTCATATCTTTTTACCCCCTCCGTTTTTCTTTCCAAGAGAGCCTGCAAAGTTCACCGCCAGAAGCAGAGCGAGTATGGCAAATACCATAAGCGCACAAAGGGCGTACATACTGAATTTGACCTCGTGGGCAGTCTGGTTGTAGACATAAAGGGGAAGTGTCTGGAAGTCGGGAGAGCTTACAAAGTGGCTTATTACGAAGTCGTCAAGCGAAAGCGTAAAGCCAAGCATAAGTCCCGATATAACACCCGGCATAATAGCCGGCAATTCTACCTTGAAGAAGGCAAGTGCGGGCGTGCAGCCAAGGTCAAGCGCCGCCTCGGTAAGATGCTTGTCCATCTGCTTGAAGCGGGGAAGCACCGAAAGAATAACATAGGGAAGGTTGAATGTGGTGTGGGCTATAAGCATCGTTCCCATTCCGAATTTTATGGGTAAGAAGGACGATGATGTTGCCGCCACAAAAAGAAGCATCATAGAAACACCGGTTACAATATCGGGGTTCATCATAGGAATGTTGGTTACAGAGGTAAGCGCGCCCTTTATGTGCTTGCTTCTCATACGGTCAATGCCAAGGGCGGCAAATGTGCCTATAAGTGTTGCAAGCAACGAGGAAGAAATCGCAAGTGTAAGCGAATTCTTAAGTGCGCGGAGTGCCTCGGCGTCCTTAAAAAGCTCTCCGTACCAATAGAATGAAAAGCCCGAAAACCTGTTTAATGAGCCTGCCTCGTTAAATGAGAACAAAACAAGCATAATTATGGGGGCGTAAAGCAGGATAAAAATTACCCACATATAAACCTTGGAGAGTATCTTCATACTATGATACCTCCTTCGTCGTCCGAAAACTTATTCATAATCGCAACAGATATAAGAATAAGTATCATCATAACAAGAGATATAGCCGCGCCTATGTTGTAGGTGCTGACATTCTGGAACTGGCGTTCGATGGTGTCACCGATAAGGTCAAATGAGCCGCCGCCAAGCTTTTGAGAAATGTAGAAGGTGCTTATTGAAGGCACGAAAACCATTGTAATTCCCGAAATGATACCGGGAATAGAGAGTGGAACAACAACGCTTGAAAGAACACGGGCATTGTTGCAGCCAAGGTCCTGTGCCGCTTCAAGATATCTTTTGTCTATCTTTGAAATGCTTGTGTAGATTGGAAGCACCATATAGGGCAGAAAGTCATAAACCATACCCAGAATAACAGCCCCCGATGTTCCCACTATTTTAGCCTTGGGCAATCCAAGCTTGACAAGCAGGGAATTGAGAAGTCCGCCGTTGTCCAGAATAGCCATAAGTGAATATGTGCGGATAAGAAGGCTTATCCACATAGGGAGCATTATAAGAACGATAAGTATTTTTTGAGTAGAGGGCTTAAGCTGCGAGATAAAGTAAGCCAAGGGGTATCCGATAAGCAGACAGATGACCGTGGCAATAAGCGCAAAGCATATCGAAAGAATAAAGATATGTGTATAGCTTGACAAAAGTGTAATATTGTCAAGTGTGAAATTGCCGTATGTATCGGTAAAGGCGAAATAGACCACAAACAAGAGCGGAGCAATTATAAAGAGTATCGCCCATACGCTATGAGGTACAGCGGCAAAGCCTTCTATAAATGAACGCTTTTTCACTGCTCGTCTACCTCCTCCTCATTTTCATCCTCAACAATGGAAAGCTCGTCGAACTCCTCGCTGAAGGAAGAGTAGTCGCCAAACATATCGGAAAATTCGGATTTTTTCATAACGTGAATTGCGTCGGGCTCGATGTAAAGACCTATTTTTTCGTCTTTTCCGACAAAATCCGTGGTTTGGATCATCCATTTGAAGCCGCGGATATCAACGATTATTTCGTAGTGAACGCCCTTAAAGGTTACAGAGGTTACAACGCCCTGAAGCATACCCTTTTCGGGCTTAACAACATCAACATCCTCGGGGCGGACAACGATATCCACCTTTTCACCCTTTTCAAAGCCCTTGTCAAGGCACTCAAAGGTGTGTCCCGAAAAGCAGGCCTTATAGTCATCAAGCATAATACCGTCAATGATATTGGACTCGCCGATGAAATCGGCAACAAAGGCGTTTACAGGCTCGTTGTAGATGTCTGTGGGTGTGCCTATCTGCTGGATACAGCCCTCGGCAAAAACCACAACCTTGTCGGACATTGAAAGCGCCTCTTCCTGATC
>JAZRHS010000017.1:0-3403 GCA_045644865.1 Eubacteriales bacterium
CTTTATAACGATAGCTTCAACTATATTGACAGGATGGTGGTTAGTGTTCCCAAAGACGCCAATGCTTCAATCGGCGCTCTTGAGGTTACAGACTCCGAGGGGTCTATTCAGATGCCCCGGCGTCAGGAAGCCTCGCCCGAAATTTTCCTTCCTAGGGTAATTGAGAGCGCAAGAGCAATGTATCTTACAGGAGATGCAGAGCCTCGTGAAAGCAGTCTTTGTTATATAACAGGCGGTGAAAATCTTGTGCTTGATTCCAAGAACACAAGTATAGGCGTTGACCTTGGTTCGGTACATACTGTAAATGCTATAAGAATTACAGGTTCAGCAGATATAATCCGTCCCGCAGATAACACTCAATATACCCTGTATAAGAGTGATGATAATCGGGAGTGGATAAGGGTTAAGGGCTTTACATTCAATCACTTTACCGAGAATGGAGTAAGTGTTGCGCTCTTTGAGGTTACAGGTGTCAAGACAAGATATCTTAAGGTAACAAGCTCCGCAAGCACAGATATGTTTGCCATTGCCGATGTTCGCGCAGAGGTACGCATTGTCCGTCAGTGGAAGATGGCAGGCTACGCTATGTATCTTCCTGACGACACAAATCCTGTGTTTGGCACTATGAACCGTGAGCTTTACGATAAGTTTGTTATTATCAGGAATGGAGATAGTGTTGGTATCAATTTTGGTCTTAATAGCCGTGTTGAGGCTGTTGAGCTTGTCGGAAGCGGGCTTTCGGCTCTTGATGCCTCGGCGTTCGAGCTTTACTATAGCACAAATAATGCAAAATACATTCGAATTGAGAATGTAATTCTCAGCCGCGACATAAGAGAAGGTAAGGAGGTTTACAGACTTACTTTTGAGGATACTGTTTGCGGATATCTCAAGCTTCACGCAGTTGCTGATATGAGTGTTCAGCTTTCGGATCTTTATGGTGGGCTTTGCGCTTATTCGGGGGTTGAGGTCGAGTCGGGTGATACTATCAATTATTATACAGGCTCTGCTCGTGGCGCAGAAGGCGATTTCCATACCCTACCGGATGGAACTCTTGTTATGATATATACAGGCTTTCCCGGTGCCCACGGCGACAACGAGGATACTGTGCTTAAGTCAACAGAGTCTACAGACGGCGGCTATACTTGGGGAGATTCAAGGATAACTCTTCAGAAACGCGAGGGAAAGCTGAATATTATGTGCGCCTCTTATCATCATATGGCTAATGGCGATCTTGCCTTGCTTTATATTGAAAAGGATACAGAAGAAATAGCTCATGTATATCTCAGACGCTCCAAGGATTTTGGAAAAAGCTGGGGAGAGCCGATTTGCATAACCCAAGCGCCTATAGGATATTCTATTGTTTCCAGCGCGGTAAACGGACTTCATATTTCTACCGAGAATGGCGGAAGATTTATTGTTGCTATCAATTATAACTATCGGGATAGTGATGTTTGGGGAAGTCCTCGTGCAGTTTCCTATGTGGCTTATTCAGATGATGACGGATATACATGGAAGAAGTCTGCTACCTATGTGGTTCTTCCGTCCTCGGCAATTGAGCCTGTTGTGGCAGAGCTAAATAACGGTAATCTTATTATGACTCTCCGCACAAGAGGCGAGGGGAAAATATATCAGACTATTTCAACCGATAAGGGTGTTACTTGGGCGCAGCCTGTGGCAGTTGAGGGTGTTGTTACTCCCAGCTCTACTAATGCGGTGCTTACAATTCCTTCAACAGGCGACACGCTTTTGGCTTGGAATAATGCCTTTGGTATGGGTAATGGCCCTCGTGATCCTCTTACATTTGCAATTTCTTCCGATAGCGGTCTTACATACAAAAATGTTCGTGATATAATTGGCGGTCCGGCAGGTTGGCCTTGTATCAGGTTCTACGGAAGAGCTGTAATGCTTCAGTATACAGGCGGAACAAGTGTAAAGGTTACCGATATTGCAGAGCTTTACCATACAAGAGCGGGAAGTGCCACAGTAAATGATCTTCCCCGTGCAGCAACCCCCAATGCTATTTATTCAAATGGTTGGCTGACAGGGGTTACATCTGATATGATGTTTTCGCTTGACGGCGGAGAAAGCTGGAAATTCTGCGGCGGTACTTCGGTTTGCCTTGGATCGGTTAGCACCTCGATTCGTGTAAAGGATATTGGTACGGCGGCAACCGCACCTTCTGATATACAGATTGTAAACATAAAATAAAACCACATCGGCGGGAGCTTGTACAATATTAAATTTAGGGCTTGACAGAGTGGAGATTCTGTGGTATAATGTGTGAGGTTAACAGGCAGGTCAACAGACTTTGATTTGTAGGTTTGGATTTGCCTGTTGCCTTTACACGGAGGCATAGCTCAGTTGGTTAGAGTACTTGCTTGACATGCAAGGGGTCGCAGATTCGAGTTCTGCTGTCTCCACCAAAGCCTTGAACTTAAGGTTCGGGGCTTTTTCATTTTTTAGAAATGTATTGACAGGCGGTGCTTGAATATGCTAAAATCAAGGTGTATAAGGAGAGAGGGGAGATAATGTATGTTAAAGGATAAAATAAGTGCGGTTGTTTTTTCTGTTGCTGTCTTTTTTCTTATTATTACGCTTTCTATAGCCTTGCCAATATATATAAGACCATTTTATTATTTGCACATAAATGCTCTTGACCTTGTGGAGGAAAGCGGTTTTTCTTATGATGAGATAAAAGAGGCGTATGACGAAGTGCTTGATTACCTGACAATCCCCGGTAGGGAGTTTGGCGTTGGCGTTATGAAGTACTCACAAAGCGGAGCTTCTCATTTTGTTGATTGTAAGGTGCTTTTTGATATTAACGCGGCGGTCCTGATTTTAAGCGGAATTGTTATTTTGATAATTTCGGTGTTGAGAAGGCTTGGAAAAATTAAAGAATACAGGCTTTTCAATCGAACTCCTGCCTTTTGGGGGGCAACTGCCTTGCTTTTATTAACAGTTGCCTTGACGGTGGTTTCTTGTATAGATTTTTATACTGCATTTATGGTTTTTCATAAAATTTTCTTCTACGGAAAAGAGAATTGGTATTTCGATCCCAGATATGATGAGATTATAAATATCTTGCCCGAACAGTTTTTTATGAACGCTGCAATACTCATTGTTTGCGGAATAATAGTGTTTTCTCTTGCTATAATAATCAATGAATTTACTATAGCAAGAAAGTTGGAAAAAATTAAAAAAACTTGAAAAAAGTTTAAGAAAAGGTATTGACAAAACAAAAAGATTATGATATAATAACAAAGTCGTCGCGAGGCGGCTGTGGGAGCATAGCTCAGCTGGGAGAGCATCTGCCTTACAAGCAGAGGGTCATAGGTTCGAGCCCTATTGTTCCCACCATATTTATGGCCCGGTAGTTCAGTTGGTTAGAACGCTAGCCTGTCAC
>JAZRHS010000018.1:0-8196 GCA_045644865.1 Eubacteriales bacterium
TCTCCCACACTTGTAACGTGCGGGAATCCACCTGTACCCGATTTGAGGTCGTATACGTTTTCGGCAAGATTTCTTGTATCGCTTACCTCATCAGCTCTCGGTATTCTTGCAAATATCACGTTATTGACGTAATGAGTATCCTTTGCGGTATCCACCGATGAGGGATAGCTGTTTTCAAGATATTTTCCAAAAGTATATGTAAATGTTCCGTTAGGACAATAAATAAGGCTTTCTCCCATCTTTGAGGAGATTGAAAGCGCGAGCCACGTCTGCCCTGCGGGCAACGTAACGGTTATCCTGTCACCCTCGGCATAAGCGTTAGGCACGTTAAGCATTGCAAACCCCTCGCCCTCCGCCTTGGTATTGTTACCCGAGTATTCTATTGTCAAAGCTCCGATATTGTCATATCTTCCCGCTTTTTTGTCAATAACAGCCTTGTTCATGCCATCGTATGTATCACGCTTGTTTTCTTTCTCCTCAAACTCACGTCTGTCATTTGAGGTCCAGACAGCGTTTTCATCATACTCACCGAAAGCCGGAACCGCAAGGTCTATCCAACAACGAATCGCGCGAAGCTCGGTGTCGCTGAGTGTCACACCGTTATGACCGCCTTCAAGCACCTCAAGAAGATGGCTCTTTGACGAACCGAAGGTATAGGGGTCAACAATTTCAGCTCCGCTCATGGTAGACAAAAAGTTTACAAGCTTGCCGTCGGGCGTCGCCATCCAGTCATATCCCGTTCTTGAATCCTTATATGACTGTGTAAGCACCAGATAAGAAAGCGGCCAATTTCTCTTTTGGCTCTTATCACCGCTTGACTTGACAGTATCGCCCGTAAGCGCGAATGCTTTTTCGGGAGCAGACTCATCGGAAGCTACGTAAGATATAAGCCCCGCGTCTATTTGTTGAGTTCCGTCATTCCATCTTGCAATAGTGTTTTCAAGTGATATCGCTATCGTGTTTGTTCCCTCTTTGAGTATATCCGACAGCTTGCCAAGCTCAAACTCTTCGTATTGGCTTACTCTGCCGTACTTCTTAAAGACCTCTTTTCCGTTTATGTAGACGGTAATGTTTGCATCATAGTACGTTCTCAACACAAGAGGCGCGTTGGCAAAGCCCGCTATATCTGTAACCTCAAAGCTCTTTCGTGCATATATGGCTCTGTTATTATTGCCATCGGGTTTCCAGTCGGTCTTATAAGATATTCCTTCTTTAGTCTGGTTGCCTATGGGCATTGAACCTGTATCCCAAGCACTTGCATCAAAGCTCTCTGTGTTCCAACCAACTTGCGGATTCTTCAGATTATCGACTATAAGATACGACCAACCGTCTGAGCCAAGTTCAAGTATAGTTTTGCGTGCTTTACCGATACTGTCAGCAACGCTTATTCGATTTTCGCATGCATTTAGAGCTGCAGAGTTATCGTTGTGACATGATATGCAGTTTTGGTCAAGTATGGGTTGTATCTCCTTGACAAACGAAAAACCGTCAGCCTCGTTATCCATCCATGCCTCGGGCTCTATCTGCTTAACTCCGCCCCGCATAGCCTGTGTTACCTTGCCATGTACTGTGGGGGCTGTGTTTTTGTCAACGTGACAGCCGACACACGAGAAATATTCGCCGGGCATAAGCGTTGTCCACGAACGCATCGTCTGCACGACGCTTCCGTTTTCATCAAGAAGCTGGAAGTAAAGAGGAGCATTGGCAGGAGCCTCAAACAGTGCGCTTCCGTCCTCATATACGTCAACAACTCCATGAACCTTTTTTACGTCCCAAGAGCCTGTTCCCGTAGAAATAGGCGTGTAAGGCGCACCCTCGTGCAGTTCCTTATCCGATTCCGCACTCACCTCTCCATAGGCGTTTGTTCTGCCTATTGCCGAGCTTCTGAATTCAAGCTCTACGACGCGGAGCTGTTTAACCGTTCCCACTTCAATGCCCTCCATTGGGGCACCCTCGTATACGTTTGACACATAGAAAGTTCCCGTTTCCTTAGCATAGTTTACCATACTGGGCCGTGTAAACATCTCCTTGGCGTATACGGGAACAACCTGTACCGCACCGCCTATTGTTTCATCATTAGCAGCCAGCTCAACCTGTGTCTTTGTTACGGTATCATACGCATACAGCTTAAACTCATTGCCGTGATTTGCCGATTTACATTCCGCAGCTCTCGAGTAAAGATAAAGCGTATCACTTAAAGCGTAAGGATAGCAATACTGTGCTCCCGATTGACCGTAATAATCAACTCCGTCAAGCTTTTGGCTGTTTGAATCGGGGAAAACAAACTCAAGTGCGTCTTTGCCGTTTCTATCTTTGGCAATGTCCACCAAAACGAGCTTTCCTTTTTGGGTGTTGTGATGCCCCGAAGCAATAGAAAGATACTTGCCGTCGGCATTCGGTATTTGTCTTGTGTGCAGTAAGCTTGTGGGAAAGCTTGAATTGTTTCCGTAAAGCTCTGTCTGCCCCGTACCGTCCTCAAACATCTGGAAAACACCTTGAACAAAAAGCTGAGTACGGTCGTTGTAGTCCCATCTTGTATAAATTATTCTTCCGTCATTGGTGACTGTGGGATAGGTAGTATGAACCTGATCATATCCGAGACGTATTATGTCCGTGCCGTCACTGTTACACTTATAAAGATTCGAAACAGGCACTTTATAACAGTCTACCGACTGAATGGCTCTTGACGACGAGAAAACTATACTGCCGTCGGAGAGAAATTTGGGTTCTGTATCCGCAATTCCCGAGCCAAAAGTTATTTGTTTATATTCTCTGGTTGAAAGCTCCATGATGTAAAGATGAAAATCATCGGTGTCATTCTGCTTCCAAGAGAAGACCATTTGCGTACCGTCTTTTGAAATATCCGGGTCACGTACGAATCCATCGGGCGAATCAACAAGCAAGCTTTCGTATGCCTTGTACGTATCTCCCTCTTTTTCAATACTAACAAGCACCAGCTGTGAGCCGGGATAATAGTAGCCCGTCTCGCTTTCGTGAGGGTCTTGATTGCAAACTCCCTGATCCTCTGCAAGGTACTCGGTGTACGCATAGTGTGAACCGCCAAGCTGTTTGTGGCGCGCCACAACATAGTACGGTGTCTCCTCATAAAGCTTAGCTATCACCGCGGCTTCGCTTGTGCTGAAGGTTTTTGTCAATACAGCCCCTTCCAAAGAAACATTGGACTCACCATCAGCATTTACGGCAAGAGCCGATATTCCAAGGAGCAGGATCATTACGGCAAGCAAAACTGCCGTTATTTTAAATTTTTTACTATTTAACATTTTGCCTCCCAATATTACTTGGTATACTCTAAGCCCTGATAGCTCTCTTTTATAAATTTCACAAGTTCTTCTGCCTGCAAAGCAGCACCTGCAACATCCGGATGTCCGTTCGGATTTCCGTTGTTTGTGGTAAGAGTTACTCTTTTGATGTTGTAGCCTTTTGTTTTATAAGCATCCACAAGGTCCATTGTGTGCTTTATCATTTCGGCATAGCTTGACGTGGGATTTGTCATACAGCCAAACACAAACAGCATCTGCACATTATTGCCGTAGTTCATTGTAAGAGTGTTTATCATAGCTTCAAAATCGGTATCAAAGTCTTCCTTTGAATACAGACTGCTATTCGCATGCCATCTGAAGTTATCATTGGTGTGAAGGTTGATAATAACCAAATCGGGAATTCGTGTCGGTTCATACATAAGGCTTGTGTCTCTTGACCTGCTTTGATAGGGATACATTAATGAAAAGATATTGGTATCGCTATCCACAACCGCACCGTTTTCATTTTTCTTAAATGAAATTGCCATACCGCCGTTTGAACATATAGAATAATCAACTCCGAGAGTATCTACCGTCATATATGCATACGACTTTCTTGAGTCGCTTCCCATAGATCCGTCAAATGTTCCGTCTGAAACATCTCCGTTTTCTGCGCCGCTGGTTATAGAGTCTCCAATAATCTCAATATAGGGACGGTCGTCTTTATAGGCTTTAAGCTCGCCGTAAAATTCTATATTGTTTATAGAAATATTCTTAGAATATCCTCGCTTGTTAAGTATTTTGACGGTGTGAACACCCTCATCAAGTCCGCTTGCCACGGTATAAGTTCTTGTTCCCTTATATACTGTAAAGCTGTCATAAGTAACAACGCCGTCAACCTCAACTGTGAGTATGGGACCGTCCATATTGGACGTAATGTTCATAAGAACAGAACCCTTACAATTTGCCGTAAGCTCAATACCCGAAGCCGGCCAGTCGCAGGCAAGCTTCCCACCGTCAAGCGTGTAAGTTCTTCCGAGCGTGCGGTAATATCCGTCTGCCGCTGTCATCGACATCGTTTTAAGCGAATAATCGGTCAATGTCACCGAGTCCTCCGAAATAACGTAATCACTTGCAATGGGATTTCCGTTGCTGTCGACAAGCGATATTCTGACAATATCACCCTCTCCCACGAATATAGGACTTATGGGCGTGATCTTGACTGCGGTATTATATTCGATATTTCCTATATCGTATCTGTATTCCTCTACAGCACCTGTGCTGTCAATAACCTGCAGTATAGCCAAACATGCTTCTGCCGTTTTGCTTTGCTTACGCACAGTAAAATACTCAAGTGAATCTCCGCCATCTGCCGGTCTTGCCTTGTTTCCCGAGTTGAAAACCACCTGCTCAACACCATAGTTTTCGCCTACCACACCTATTGAGCTTACAAATTCAGTAAGGTCATCAAGCTCGGTGTCAGTGATACCGTCGGCAAATTGGGCAACTGCCTCTCTAAGTGTTTTAGCGCTGCCGTCATACATATACGGAGCACTTCTCCAAACCTCTACGAGCGTGGGAGTAGCAAAGGTTCCACCCTCTACGTCATGTTTTTTGTTATCGGTATATATGGGCGCCGGATGACACTCAACACAGCCCCTACTTGTAAATAACGCTTTTCCGCGCTCAGCGCTTTCACTAAGTGTTCCGTCAAGCTTCAAAGAAGGAGACTGTACGGGAATCAAAGATTTAAGATATTCATCTATTGCCATACTTGATTTTTCGTCAATGGTATTAAATTGAATAAACTGCATACCCTTTCGCACGGCAGTTTCGGCATCAGCTCTGATGCCCGTTATCATAACAGGCGCCGTTCGGTGTGAAAACATCATTGATACCGCAGATTTGGGATTACCTATACCATCGTTAAGATTATCCCAGTTAAAGGCATCAACTCGGGCATCGGGATGGCATGAAGCGCATGCCTCCCATTGCTGATAGCATTTTGTGGCATCGTACCAAAGAGTTTCTCCCAGTCTCACCATATCAGCCGTGGGTTGTGTACCGAGCAATATTGTTGACTCTGCAAGTGCGTTATCAAGCACCGCAATATCTCCCGAAAAATACTGTGCGCAATAAAGCTTTCCGTCTTCGAATGCAATATCTCTGACACCCTCTCCGGAAAGCTTGGTTCTTGTTCTTATATCTTGTACAAATCCAAGCTTGTTGATGAGCTCGGTATTATCCTTATTTGCCTCGAAACGCTCCATAAGTTCGCCGTAAGGCAGACTTATTATTTCAGCCGAGCCCGAAAGAGACACAAAAACGCTTTCGTCACTAAAGGCAATTCCCCAAGGCGAGGGCGAGCCAAGCGTTACATCATCAAGAAGAAAGCTATTGATATAGCTGTCGTCATTACTGTCAATGACCGCGATGCCGTTTGTGTTTATCCAACCGCCGTCAAGCTGTGTTGTAGGATACTGATACCTTGCCACTACAGTAGAAACGAAAAGATAACCGCTGTTTGGGTCAGCCTCTATATGTTTAACACCGCCCGAGCCGTTTTCAAGAACTATTTCCTTAGTGCTTTCACCGTTAATAACGTAAACCGAAGCGCTTACCTTGTCACTGTTTGCCGCATTGTCGGGTAAGTGGCACGCCACATAGACCTTGCCGTTTTGCACAGCTAAGCTGACAGGCTCTCTGCCTACCGAAATGTGGCTCACAATCCCTTCCGATATTTTGGACACAGAATTCGAAAATCTGTTTGCCACATATATATCACCGCCAACAGAAGCAATATCTGTGGGGGTATGCCCCACAGAATATTCCTTCTCCTTAGAACTAAGGTCACTATTGTAAACGAGAAGCTTTCCTCCCAAGTCACCTGCCGCGATATACACCTTACCGTCGGCATATTCAACCGCATTCGCCCCCTCTACAGACAGCGTTTTGGCAACAGCACCGTTTTGCAAAAGCATAACGCTTCCGCCTGTAGCATCAACAACGTATACATTGCCATTTCCGTCTGTATCAAGTGAGCAAGGTGAGATATACTCCTCAGATGCAACTCTGTTTTCAACCGTCACCTCAACCGTAGGTTTCGGTGCGTCGGGGTCACTTAACTCGGGAATGTTTTTCTCAAGCAAAGCTTCATTTGTAAATCCAAAGCAATTTCCCGCCTCTGCATAATAGAAGTAAAGTGCCTTGCAGGCATTTTTAAGAGCTTCATCGTCGCTGTACTCAAGAACTGTGCTGACGTATGTCATGGGACTGCAAACGTATCCTCTGTCACCAAGGGTAAATGTCACGTAGCTTCCCAAGCTCGCAGTACCTATATGAGCAAGCTCAACATATTTTTGGCTTCCCTTGGTTTTTATTTCAATATCGTCAGTATATTCTGTACCGTTTTTGGTGTATGTAACAGTGCATTTTTCACTATCACCGATATTGTAATCGCTTGTGAGGTAAAGTCTGAGAGTAAACTCTCCGTCCATTACAAGCGAAACACCTGCCACGTACTCTCCAAGCGTGCTTCCAAATCCCGCATTGGTAAGCTCGGGAATGTCGCCAAGTACTGGATCTTTACTGTTTTCAAACAAACCCTCATTGGCGAGTCCGTCGTGTATTCTGTCAAAGTAAGTCTGGGTATATCCACCGAAGTTAAGCATAGCAACGAGAGCGTTCTTGATTTTATTGCTATAGTTTCCTTCAATTATCTGTTCGGCATAGCTCCTTACACTAAAAGGATAGGCAGGACTCCACTCCGATACAGCCTCTCCTTTGAGTGCTCTGAACGTGATGGGTCTCGTCATTTCGTCCATGTTTATGTTAACAGGGACCTTAATCTCGCAAATAGGTGTCTTGCCTGCCGTTCTGTCTATCTCATCATACTCTTCACGAAGTTCTCCGCCTACATAGATTTCAACTTTATCTGTACTCCAAACGTAAGGTATGATAAGGTGGAATTTTACATCAATCTTATCGGAGCTTATTCCCGCAGATGCCGCGGTTAAGATGTACTGTGCAGCTTCCTCCTGTGCAATAGTCACCTTATAGCCTGAAGAACCATTTGCGGCACTTTCATCTGCTGCTTCACTGTAAGTATAGCTTGCGTTGTATACAGTCGCGCCGGCATTTGCCTCTTTGAATATGGAGTTTTCTGGAAGCTCATACTTGGAGACAAAGAAATCATCCGCCATAAAAATAATGCTTCCGTAAACAATGTCACCTATATATGTTCTGTCATAGTTACCCGATGCTGTTGTCGAATAAGAATAGTAATTCCTTGAGTGAAACTCGGTTTCATCCTTTGCCGTAGTGGAGTCATCCTCTTTCGAAACAGTGTAGTTTCCGTAAAACTGTACAAATCCGTCAAAGGTAACAGAGCTGCCCCCGCCGTTTCTTATGGCGTAGCCGCCTTTTCCTACGTTAAATCCGTTGTCGTCAACACCTCGGCTTATGTTATCGGTAATTACCGTATTACCAATAAATTTAACATCTTTGCCACTTGTACCGCCTATTACAAAACCGTCATTGTTATTGCTGTTCTCCACGCGCACACCGGTAAAGCTACAGTTTTCGAATACAATGCTTGACTCACCCGAAAGGTTTACAGCCTTTTTATCCTTCGCAAGCGTCGAATTGTTCCAGACACCTTTCACGGTCGCACCGCCGTCTAATTTTAGGTTCTTTATATTAACAGTACCCGATGCCGCCGTTACGTTGAGCATATTGCCCGTATTCTTTGCAAGATTGGTAAGCGTATAGCCGTTACCCTCAAACGTAACAGCCGCGGGCACGGTTATCTCTTTATCAAGGCTGACGTTTTTGAGCAGATAGACTACCGCTCCTTCTCCCGAGTAAGAGAGCTTGTTGAAAAGCGGACCAAAGGACACCCAGCCGCTTTTATCCACTCTGTATGCCTGAGTATCGG
>JAZRHS010000019.1:0-39232 GCA_045644865.1 Eubacteriales bacterium
TATATGTTAGTATCAATTTTTATATATAATTTTAGAAAGGGAAAAACAATGAGAAACACAAAGAAAACAACAAAAGCGTTACTTCTTGTGCTCGCTGTGGTTATGGTTGTGGGCTTGTTTGCTGTCAGCGCGTTTGCTGCTGTAAATGAACAAAGCCGTTGCGACCATAAGCATTATGCTATCAACGAAGTAAAGACTGTTTTGTCGGGAAATAATCCCTATTCATTTGGAATTTGTTCCGGATGTAAGCAGGGTGTAATGACTCCCCTTAACAATCTGTTGACCGAGTATACCGGCGAGGCTGACAACAGGGTCAATAACGATCTTCTTGCTGGTGAAGAGGTGTTTGTAGATAACCTGACATATATTCAGGCATCTGAAAGCACACTCGGTTCTGGTGCAAAGGACTACACGGTAGAGTTTGATGTCTATGTGGATAAAATCAATCCCGAGGCGGTTAACGCAAACTTTTTCGGTGTTGTAGCTTGGCAAAAGGTTGAGGGTGAAAATAAGTTTGCGCCTCAGGACTTCCTCAGAATGTTTGCTAAGTCTGAAACAGAGGCAGAACTGAGAATAGGCAGAGATGCAACTGCGTCGCCTCTTGTTACAACCATAAAGGTTGACGAAGGTTATCACTTCAAGTTAACCGTTAATCCCAGACAGGGACAGAGAGCGGTTGTAATTGAAAGCTATAATCTTTCCAATCCTTCCGATGTCAGCATCGCAAGCGGTACAATGAATTGGATCGATAACGGTATGACTACCTACGATTTCCGT
Organism: Eubacteriales bacterium; assembly: GCA_045644865.1. Lineage (GTDB taxonomy): Bacteria > Bacillota > Clostridia > Oscillospirales > CAG-272 > RGIG8775. Next base: position 778 of record JAZRHS010000019.1, read on the forward strand.
ATCCTTGAGGGCGCGTGGGGAGAATTTTGGTTCGATAATTTTGCCTTCTACAACTATGACGAGGTTGAGCAGGAAGCTTGCAACCACGCGGATTATGAGCTTAATGGTGTGAATAAGCTTGTAGTTAAGGGCGGCCTTTATGAGCTTGGCTCTTGCGAAGGTTGTAATCAGGCGGTAGTTGTTAACCACAAGAACCTTATTTACTCAAAGGCCGGTGCCGACAATGTAGGTGAAGTCATAAACGATAAGATTCTTGCGGGAGAAACAATTAAGGTTACCAAAGAAAACCGCATATATACATCTTATGATGTGGTAGGTTCTTCTGACCCATATACAATTGAATTTGATGTTAAGATCAATAGCATCGATTCAAGTAAGAACAACACATCTATGCTGGATCTTGTTGGCAGCAATTATCAGTTCTTCCTCAGAATGTTTACTTCGTCTTCGGAAGAAGCACAGTTGAGAATAGGTAATTCTAACTCATCTCCGCTGGTTACAACCATAAAGAAGGACCATAGCTATCACTTTAAGCTGGTTGTTGCTTCTAACTCTGTGGCTATTGAGGGCTATGATCTCGATACCAAAGAGACATTCAGACAGACAGGCACATTGGATGCTCTTGCAGCCGGCAATGCTACATATTATTTCAGAGTTTTCAACAACACTCTTGGAGATTTTGACTTCAGCAACTTCGTTCTTTACGGCGAGTGGTCTGATGCCCCCTGTGTTCACACAGGACACGCGGTTCATAATGAGAAGCTTATGGTTATAGACGGTAAGTTCTATAAGACAGGAAAGTGCGCAGGCTGTGGTGAAGATGTAAGAGCTTTGTTTGACAGCTTCTTAGAGGATTTGTCGGGCTCGTCTACTATAGTTAAGGACTACCTTCTTAACGGTAAACCCGTTAATATTACGGATAACAAGAATGTTTATATTGCTGAAAAATATATTGGCGGTTCAGCAAAGGAATATGTTATTGAGTTCGATGTTGAAATTAATACTATCGATGCGGATAACATTCGCTATAGTGATGTGAATGACGGAACTATCAAAAGTAACGGTAGAACCTTCTTTGGTGCTACCGGATCCGACGGCAGTGGATACCAGCACTTCCTCAGATTGTTTGTTGCACCGAAAAACGGAACAGATCCAAGCACAACAACCGATTATTATGATAACAAGGCGCAGCTCAGAATAGGCGATACTGCTTCTGCTCCTCTTGTTACTACTATCGAAGAGGGCCATAGCTATCACTTTAAGCTGTCGGTTAATCCTTATAAGGTTAACAACTTAAAATGGGTTACCATCGAGTGCTATGATCTTTCCGCCCCCTTTGATGTTTATACGGTATCAGGAAAGATTGGCGACATTTCGGGTAATACATTTGTCCGCTTCCTTGACGGTAAATGGGTTAACTTTGATTTGGCTAACTTTGTAATCTATAATGGTAAAGATGCCTTCCTTGAGCCCTGTACTCATGCGGCACTTGAGCTTATAAACACCAGAGTTGTTGTTGTAGACGGCACACCTTATTTGACAGGTATTTGTAAGGACTGTGCAGAGGAACATAGCTTTAAGCTTGACAGCTTTTTGACTGCTATGAGCGGCTCTGAGAGCATAAACGCTGATCTTCTTGCAGGTAAGACTGTTACTGTTAAAGCAAATAAGAACATATATACTACAGAAAGTGTAGTTGGACCCAACGCTCTCAAGCCTTATACTATTGAGTTTGATGTTAAGGTCAACTCAATTAATGAAGAAGAGCTTGCAAAATCGGGCACAGGCAGAAACTTCTTTGATGTTATGTCTTCAAAGAAGAGCTGGGGTGATGAATATCAGCGCTTCCTCAGATTGTTTGCCAAGGAGAACAACACAACACAGGCAGACATAAGGGCAGGCGCTAGCAATACTGCTCCCTTTGTTGCCACCATAACCGAGGGAAATACCTATCACTTTAAGATAGCTGTTGACCCCGCAAACAAAACAGTTAAGATTGAAAGCTATAATTTTGCAACTCCCGAAAAGCTTAACAGCGCAAATGGCGTTTATACCAAGCTTTTGGAAAACGCTGATAGCTATAAGTTCCGTTTCCTTGATGCTGAAAGCGGTAACTTTGAAATCAGTAACTTTGCCTTCTATAATGGCGCAAAGGAAGAGGGGGTAAGCATCCCCTGCAATCACGGGCTTTATTCTCCCGTTACCTCGCAGCTATCTGTGGTAAACGGAAAGAGTTACCTGTTCCAGAGCTGTCCTGCTTGTAATGAGGAATTTATAGTTGCTTGTGATAGTCTTTTGGAGACTTCGACAAAATCAAATGCTGTAAACAACGCGTTCCTTAACGGTGAAACAGTCAAGCTTTCAGGAGAAAAACAAATATATTCTTCTGATGCTGCCATTGGCCCGGGTGCCGATCCGTATACAGTTGAATTTGATGTCAAGATCAATAGCATTGATTCAAGCAAAAATAACAAGTCTATGTTTGATGCTACTGATAATAATACATATCAGTTCTTCCTCAGAATGTTTACTTCGTCTTCGGAGGAAGCAAAATTGAGAATGGGTAATGCCGATACTTCTCCTTTGATTACAACCATAAAGAAGGGTCATAGCTATCACTTTAAGCTGGTTGTTGAACAGTTGGGTTCACAGGTATCGGTAGTTGTTGAGGGCTATGATCTCGATACCAAAGAGACCTTCAGACAGACCAGTAAGCTGGCTGCTCTTGCATCCGGTAAGTCCACATATTCTTTCAGAGTTATGAATGGTGCTGTTGGTGAATTTGAGTTCAGCAATCTTCTGTTCTATAAGACTAAGAACGCAACAAACGAAGTTGACAACAATCATGTTCATACAAACAAATTCAACAATAATATAACAGTAACCAACTTTAATAATAAGGTAGAGTTCTCTTATACTTGTGTATGCGGTGAGAAGGTAACTCCCGTGAGCCAGATGGCTCTTATCGAACAGGATATTTACAGCTCCTATGAGGGTGCGGTAACCTTTGACGGTGTGGCTGTTTATGGTGAAACAAACTACGACGAAGAATGTATACCTGAATGGAATGAATATTGGATGTTCTTTGATTACAATGTAAGAAAAGCATCTAATGTTAATGCTGTTGTTGCTAAGATTGGTGATACAGTTATCAGCACAGTCAGCAAGACCTATAAGGCTCCTGCAACCGAATCGTATGCTATTAATGTAAGATGGATAGCAGAAGATGTTATTGATTACACGGTATATGTTGACGGTGTAGTTGTTGAGAGAAGATCTGACATTAAGATCAAGGGTGATTATACTGCTGTAACTCTTGGTGATGATAATGCCAAGGATGTCAGATTAAACCTTGTTAAGATTATATGGGTAGATGTAACCGATGACTCTTCGGATATAGCTGAATTTGAATATTCTCAAGACGATTCCTTGACATCCTGCACACATATTGCGCCTACTTATGGCGGAAGCATAGAGGTTGCTAACGCGCATATCGCATATAGATATACTTGCGGTAAGTGCGGTGAATATGTATATCTTGACAGCTATTATGATGCAGAGTATAGTGCTAAACAGAATGATGCCCTTATAGTGAATGAGAATGGCTCGGCAAAGATTTCCAAAGATTATAAAATGCTTTACTCAAAAATATCCGGCAGATTCTGGCTTGCATTTGATATTACATTTGATGCTCTTTATGGAAGTGAGTTGAGCGAAAATAACATTCTTAACTTTGATGGCAATGTAGCTAGCCCGTTGAGAGCGTATAATACAACCGTTGACGGTGAAGTGGCAGTTAAGATAACATCCAATCGTTCTGATAAGGGCGGCGGAGTTGAGCTTATAACAGCTAAGGCAGGTGATACTGTCAAGGTAGCTCTTTACAATGACTTTGGCGCTCACAGAGTTGATATCTATATAAACGGCGAATACATGACTTCAAGAACCGATTTTATAGGTACGAGAAATGATGACGGTTATTTGAGAGTTCGTTTCCTTGATGGTAAATGGGCAGATATTACTATAAACAACCTTGTGCTTGTAAGCGTTAATGACTTTACAAAAGAACACATTCACTCTAATGTGGAAAATAATCCTACTACGGTTGTTACAACCGAAGCAGGTCTTGTTCTCCTTGCTAAGTGTCCTTGCGGAGCAGAGTTCGTATCAGAGCAGATTATAGATGTTGTAGTTGATAATATTAAAGCTGTAGCGGGCAACGGAACAGTTGCTTTCAATGCTCCCACGGTTGATTATTGGATCGTTTCCGATATCTGCGCAAACGAGGACGCTACAGGCGCAATGCTTACTCTTGGCAAGACTGTTCTTCTCAGTGCCGATGAGCTAGATAAGAATGTTAAGTCAAGTGTTGCTGTCCACGTAAACGGCTATGATTACACACTTTATGTAAACGGAGAAGAGCTTAAGGATGGCACTTGGACAGGCGAAACAAAGGTAACATACGGTAATACAGGACTTTCTGACAAGACCCAGTTCATCTTCAATAAGATTGTTGTTCTTGGTTCTACAATCACACCTGTTGTACCTGATGTAAACGGCTGTAACCACGCTTCTGTAGGCGAGGTTGGAATTGTTTGTCCTGATTGCTACGAATATGTAGCAGTTATGTATCCTACCGTATCCGATTGCTACCATTCTGCAAAAGCAGATGGAAAAGCTTCTATCTATTTCGATGCTTACGGCGTTCTTAATACAGTTTACAACTGCTCTGAGTGCGGAGCTCAGGTTACCGAAAGAATTGACCAGAGCCTTGTAAGAGGTTGGGATAATCCTAACTTTGGCGGTCAGGTTGGTACTCAAATTCACGCAAAGGCAGACGAGTTTGAGCTTTCTGTAGGAAGCGCTCCCTATTGGATCATATTTGATGTTACAATGGCAGAGCTTCCCGCAATTCCTGAGAGTGATGAGACCGAGACAACATTCTCTAACAAGCGAGCTTATAAGGGATATAGCCTTGTAAATGTACAGGATGTACATGCCGGTGGCGACACAAACTATGTATCTCAGCTTCGTATGTTTGTGGACGGATATGAACCCGGAAACGCAAAGCTTGATCTTGATAATGAAACTATTACCCCCGGTGAGACCGATGGTAAGGTAGAGGTTTATTTGGGTAACAAGACATGGAACTACAGAATGGGAGCATATGTTGCTACTCTTGAAAAGGATGTTAAGACTCATTTTGCAATCTATTTTGACCCCAATAACGGTAACTTTGATGTGTTTGTTAACGGCGAATATACCGCAAGCTCAAGCACAGGAACTCTTGGTAATAACAAAGCACCTCAGGTGCGCTTCTCTGAAAGCACCGACGGCGGTAAATTTATCTTTAACAAGATTGATATTGCAAGAGCTGCAGTCAGCTATGACGAAAAGGTAACTGTAATTGAAACCAACGCAAGATATAAGAAGACAACCGATGCGGCAGGCACATACGAGCCTCTTGTTTCTATCGACAAAACTATCGCTATTAATAAGAAGGTTACCAAGGAGGAATACTCGATAGTATCTCTTGGTCTTATCTATGTTGATACCTGCACAGGTCAGCTTGCTTACAGAACAGGTGCAGACACATATGTTCTCCTTGTAGATAAGGACGGCGAACCTCTTGTTGTTGAAGAGAGCTTTGGTTCTGATACTAAGCCTTCTTACTCTACAAAGCTTAATGTCGTTTATAACGGCATTGATGGTACAGCAAGATACTTTGTAAACGGCAAGATTGCTTATGTTGCAGGCGAGGATGAGGTAATTCCTGTTGGAAATATCGAGGTTTACGATGCAAACGGCTTCTATGATGTAACAGGCGACACACAGAATATAGTTGTTCGCAGATATACAGATACAGTAAAGGAAAACGCTAATACTGTTGTTCGTGATGTTATTATAAACGAGCTTTATACTACCGTTGATTCTGATACCGCTGAGATCATCGGTTTCCAGGAAAGCTATGTATCGCAGAGCCTTCGTTTTGTAGCGGGCTTGAACACAAACCTTTACAATGTTGTAGGCTTTGACATCAAGGTGCTTGATGTAGACGGCACCGACATAACAAAGCAGGATAAGCCTGTTTTGGCTAGCACCAGACTTTTTGATATAATCGATGAGAACGGCAAGCTTGCATTCGCTGCACAGTATGGCTATAAGCACTTTGCAGTAATTGCAATTAACAATATGGATTGTTCTGACAAACCTGTTGCTGTTGGACAGAAGATCTATATAACTCCTTACACAGTTATTGGAAACACTAAGGTTTCTGGAAACGAGGTAGTTGTTGAGGTTATTAACACCTCTGCTGTTGAAGGTCAGACAATAATCGGTTATAAATATGCCAACGCTGATTTGGAAGTGATTCCCGAGGGCGAAGGCGATGTTGTTAATAATTATTCCAAGGATAGTCTTTACGCCAAGGTTGGCGTAAAGGCTTCCGGAACAACCGGTATCGTTGCTATTAAAGACACATATGTTGTAAGAGGCAAGGCTAATGAGAACTATGGCGGCGAAGATGTTCTTCGTATTAAAGCATATGACCGTAAAAATGCCGGCCTTAACAGAATTATGCTTCTCGAGTTTGATCTTACGGGCCTTGATGCAGCGAGCATTGAAAACGCAAAGCTTTCGCTTTATTGCTTCGCTACAGAGGATTCGACTGCTACCCCCATTGAGGTATATACTATTAACAACTGGGAGTGGGACGAGAATTCTGTAACATATAATGATTATAAGTCGAAGAGTAAAACCCTAATTACTGACACAAAGGTTGCGGGTTCAGGTTATGTTTTTGTAGATATTACTAACACAGTCAAGAACGCAATCAATAGTGGCAAAACAAAGCTTACTCTTGCTATTACAGGAACAGATGCTACACTCTTTAATAGAGACAAGATAATACGCCACCTTCAGTTCCATTCCAAGGAATATAATGGAGCAGATAACCTTAAGCCTCAGATCGTTTTGAGTGATGGATCTTCTGAGTATACAACAAATGTTAAGGTTAATAAGTCTGATAGCGTAGCAAATGTTTGGAACACAGCGTACACATATGTTAACGAATGGTTTGCAAGCAGAGATGAGATCCTTGCTCGCGAAGATGCGGTTGTTGACACCATTGTTAGAAACAATAGTGAATACAGTGTTAGCGTAGGTGCAACAAGCAGCCATATAGATGCTATTGAGGGAAAATCTGGTGAATACGAAGCATATCCCACAAGACTTGTAAGTACTCTTGAAGGCTATACCCCTGACAGTACAGAGGTTGCGCTTTACAATCAGTACGGAAGCCTTATGGATGAGTCTATGAGACAGGAAGCTACAGGCTTCTTCTATACCAAGAAGATTGGCGACAGATGGTGGACAATCGACCCCGAGGGTTATCCCTTCTACAGAACCGCTTGTGTTTCTGTTGATCTTGGCAGCTCGCTTCAGAAGAAGTATCAGGTTGCCGGTAAGTATGGAAGTGTAGATGCTTGGGCACAGGGAACAACAGACAGACTTAAGGAGCTTGGCTTTAACTCCACCGGTGGTTGGTCTAATATTGATCTTCTGTCCGTGGTTGATGAGCCTTTGACTCAGACAAGAATTCTTAATGTTCTTTCGGGTTATGCAAGCAAGATCGGAACTAATGAATCAAAGAGCGGAAATACAGATATTGCATACGGTGTTCTTCCTGTATTTGATCCCGGCTTTGTAAGCTATGCAAGAGATACTATCTATGCAAAGGTTAACGAGTATGTTGATGCAGCGTATGTATATGGCTGGATGAGTGATAACGAGCTTCCCAGATCTAAGAATATGCTTGACAGTGCTCTTATGCTTGACCCAACTGACGCAAAGTTTGTATACAGCTATGCTACTGCTTGGACCTTTATGTATCTCATGACAGGCGATGTAAATGTTTCTCTTGCTGATATTACAGATGAGCTTCGTCTGGAATTCAGAGCAATGGTATATGACAGATACTATAAGGTAGTTACAGAATGGCTTGATGAGTTCGATCCCAACCATCTCTATATGGGTAGCCGACTTGTTGAAGGCGCATATCAGGATGAATACATTATCAGAGTTGCAGGTAAGTACTGTGATGTAATTACCTTCAACTACTACGGTGTATGGGAAGGCGATGCTGAGCTTCTTGCGAATATCGAAAAATGGTCCGGCAAGCCCTTCGTTATTACCGAGTGGTATACAAAGGGTATGGATGCGTGTTATTGTCTTGATGAGAACGGTAATTATTGTCTTGATGATAATGGGAATAAAATCAGCACAGGTTTTGGTCTTACTAATGAAGCAGGAGCAGGTTGGATTGTTAAAACACAGGATGACCGCGGTAAGTTCTATGAGAACTATGCGCTTCAGCTTCTTGAGTGCAAGGGTTGTGTAGGATTTGACTGGTTCAAGTATCTTGATAATGACCCTTCCGATAGTAGTGCAGACTCGTCTAATACAAACGCAAATAAGGGTATTATTGATAACAAGGCTAATGAGTATACCGATCTTACAAAGCATATGGCTACACTCAATAACCAGAAATATAACCTTATTAAATTCTTTGATGCGAGAAAGCCAGAAAATTAAATCTTTTGCGCTTTAGGCGCGAAAACGGGGCTGATTCATATGAATCAGCCCCAAATTTTATTTAATAAAAAAGGGGTAAAGCGCGGCTTTACCTCTTTTTATGTTTGTAACTGTTTCTCTTAGCTTCTTTTTTGACAGTACCTGTATATGCTCCGATAACAGAGCAAACTATTATAGCCAAGCGTAAGCCAAGCGCACCTGATATGGTGTATCCCGATGAGAGGGTATAGTTTACCGTCAATGATAAGAGGAATGTAAGAACCGTCAGAATTGCACCAACCGAAAGACCGCATAGCAGAGGAGAAACACGGTTAAGTCTTAAGGCAAGATTGCCCCCCGCAAGCGCTGCTATGTAAAGGGCGCAAAATGCGGTTGGTGTAATATACCGTCCGGGGTCATCGGTCATATAGAGGATATAGGATAGTAAAAAGCCCAATAAAATTAATATCGCTACGGCTGCAAGCGCGCCGATTGCCGAGCTTTTAAGAAAGCCCACGGGACTTTTGGGTTTGGATTTAGCTTTGATTTTTTTGTGTATGCTTCTTTGTGATGCCTTGCTTTTCATAAAAATGCCTCCGCAAAATATAATTACTAAATTATATTAGTGCGAAGGCAAATTTATGATACGCTTTTAAGTTAGTCCTTATTTCTGCGCGTCTTCAGCGTGAACATCAACATTTCTTACCGCACTCTTGAGAATACGGATCTTTGTGCCATCACGGCTGGTCTCAAGCACGAGAGTTTCGTCCTTGATGCTTACGATCTTACCGATGATGCCGCCGATAGTGGTTATTTCATCGCCAACTACAAGGTTGTTACGCATATTCGCGGTTTCCTTTTCTTGCTTCTTCTGAGGTCTGATCATAAAGAAGTAGAGGAGAGCGAACATTGCCACCATCAAACCAATGGATATCCACGATGAAGTAGGGTTAGCATCGGGTGTTTCAAGCAATCTGAACATTTTGTGTCCTCCGTTAAATTTTTATATCTTATTATAAACCAAAAACAAAATTTTTGCAAGTCATTTTTGTAAACATTTTCATAAATGAAGTGAAATTTTTCTTTATTTCGTTGAATTTTTCTATCATTTGTGCTATACTATATTTATCAATAGTATACGAGGACTTATTATGGAAAAGAATAAATATCTTGAATGTGGGAAAATAGTAAATACTCACGGCGTAAAGGGCGCAGTTAAGCTTGAATCCTGGTGCAACACTCCCTATGACCTTGCAGAGCTTGACAGACTTTTTATAGAAAAAGACGGTGGGGTAAAAGAGCTTAAAGTAAAGCACGCGTCGGTGTTTAAGCAGTTTGTTATTGCAGAAATTGCGGGAATAGACGATTTTGACACCGCCTTGGCTATGAAAAACACCGTGGTTTATGCGGCTCGTGAGGATTTCCAGCTTGATGAGGGCGACTATTTTATCGCTGATGTTATCGGACTTCCTGTAATTGATGCCAATAGCGGTGAAAAATACGGAACGCTTAAGGACATTATAAATCGCGGAGCTTCGGATATTTATGTTGTGGATACTTCTTACGGTGAGCGAATGATGCCCGCGGTGGACGAATTTGTAAAAGAGGTTAATATAGAAAAGGGCATTTTTATTACTCCTATTGAAGGAATGTTCGGGGAGGCTCTTTGATGAAGTTTGATATTATGACGCTTTTTCCCGAGCTTGTTGACTATGTGCTTGGCGAAAGCATAATCGGACGGGCGCAGAAAAGCGGAGCAATAAGCGTAGAAAGCCATAACATTCGCGACTATTCCGAGGACAAGCACCGCAGAGTTGACGATACACCATACGGTGGGGGCAAGGGAATGCTTATGATGGCTCCGCCTATATATAATTGCTATTCGGCAATACTTGAAAAGAACAAGGAGCTGGGTGAGAGCGCCAAACGCCGCGTGGTATATATGTCGCCGCAGGGAAAGGTTCTTGACCACAAAAAGGCACTTGAGCTGTCCGTATACGACAACCTTATTATTCTTTGCGGACACTATGAGGGCGTTGATTACAGAGTTATCGACGAAATAGTTGACGAGGAAATTTCTATAGGAAATTTTGTCCTGACAGGCGGGGAAATTCCCGCTTGCATATTGGTGGACGCGGTAGCCAGACTTGTTGACGGTGTTCTTTCTGATAAGGAGTGTTTTGAAAAGGAAAGCATTTCGGGTGGGCTTCTTGAATATCCCCAATATACAAGACCTTTTGAGTTTCACGGAAAGGCAGTGCCCGAGGTGCTGATTTCGGGGCATCACGAGAACATAGAAAAATGGAGAAATGAGCAGGCTTTGGAGCTTACAAGGAAAAAACGCCCCGACCTGCTTGAAAATGGGGGAAAAGATTATTAAAATAACAAAAAATGACAGCGCCGTAAATGGAGGGCTTGGACAGCCCCACGCTTACGGCGCAATTTTTTATTTTTATCGAGTTGGTGTGCCGCTTTTATTTAGTGCGGTTGCATTCGTAGGCTTTTTGCCGCACCCGACCCTGCTTTTGCTTGGCTTTTCACTTTTTGCGGCGGTTGGATGCGCGTTGCGGCTATGTATTGAGATAAGCATTGAATTACGCCTTTTGGATATTTCGGTATTGATGCTTGGAGCGCTGATTCTTCTGTCGGGGCTTTGGAGCGTGGGCGGAACAGAGTCGCTTTATGGTGCTTTGCTTTCGTTTGCTTTGATTATTACAGCTTTTTTGATTTCATCTACTATGAATAATATTCTGAGGGAGCAGGCGATAAGTGTTATTATAGCCTCGTCTGCGGCTTCGGGAATAGTAGGCGTGTTGCAGATATTTCACGGCGGATACGAAAGCGGATGGCTTGATTCCTCTGCCTTTTCGGGAATAAGCGTGCGCATAACATCTCTGTTTGGAAATCCCAATGTTTTTTCGGCTTATCTTTTACTCGTAATTCCGTTTGTAATTTACAGGGTAATATATGCTGTCAGCTTGAAAAAGAGATTGCTTTATATTGCCTTGTTTGTGTTGCTTGGGGTATGTATGATTTATACCTGGAGCAGAGGCGCGTGGCTTGGTCTTGCAATGGAGATTTTTATTTTTTTTGTGCTTTACAAAAGAGGGCTGATTCCTTGCGTGCTATTGTCCTTACCTTTCTTTGGAGCAGTTACCTCGCTTTTTGCACCAACGGTGTGGGCTCGGTTTGTAAGCATAGCTAATCCCCAAGACACCTCAATATCATACAGGGTGTCGGCGTGGAACGGAATAATGAATATGCTTTCAGACAATAATTTTTTTGGCATCGGATACGGGGAGTCGGCTTTTTTAGCCGTGTATCCCTTGTATGCTTATTCGGGGGCGGTAGCCGTAAGACACAGTCATAGCCTGTATTTACAAATTCTTACCGAGCTTGGTGCGGTGGGGCTTATTATATTTGCCGTGTCAATTCTTGCGGTGTTTTTCAGATGTTTTGAAAATATAAAGAAATCTTCCGAAGATAAAGGTGTTTCGGCGGCGGTTGTAATGGCGGTTTTGGGAGTGCTTTTTATGGGCTTGACAGACTATGTATGGTATGACCGTCGGATATTCCTTATGTTTTGGCTTGTTGTTGCCCTGATGGGGAGAAAGGAGTCTGCTGATGACTGTAAAATTTAATAAAAAGATGCTTTTGTTGCTTTTCGTTGTCATTCTTTTAATAGGAATATCGGTAGTGATTGCGGCGTTTAACAGACAGGAGAAAGATGAGCTTGTAGAGATTGAATACCGCGTTGTATTTGAAAATGTGGACGAAGGCTTCAGAGAAAAAATAAAAGAAGGCGAGATTGTTTATAATTCGCGGACTATGGCGGCGGTAGGCAGAGTTGTATCTGTGGAAAGCGGTGAAAATTATTTTGTTTATGAGTATGACGGTGAATCACAGATAATAAAAAGGGAATATCCCAACAGATATAATATTGATGTAGTTATAGGAGTTACTGCCAACTTCAGTAATGGTGAGGGGTATAGCGTGGAAGGTGCGCGGATAGCGGTAGGAAAGGAGCTTGAGTTTCGATTTTCCGATTTTGTAGGTCGGGGCTTTTGCAGAGATTTGTGGACGGAGGCGCAGAATGGATAAGAAAATTAATATGTACGCCGCCAAGGCACTTGTTCTCTTTTTTGTTGCATCGGTGGCATTTACGGCGTTGTTTGTTTATTCGGGGGGCGGAATTTTTCGTTCTCCCACGGAGCTTGACGAGTATAATCTTTATTTTACTGTTAAGGATATTTCCGCAAACTCTGTTCGGTATTTCGTGGAAGGGGATATGGTTACGGCAGAAGGCGGAATTGTTCTTGGGGAGCTGAAGGGAATAGAGAAAATTGCGCCTGCGCAGGTGTATGTAACCAAGTCAGGCGGTGGAGTTGAAATTATTGAGTATCCCGAGAATTCACGGGTAGATGCGTATGGCAGTATATCGGCACGCGGTGTGAGTGCCGGCAGATTTTTGTTGGGCGGGGCAAAGCATATTGCTTCGGGAGATGTTTTTTCTGTGTCAACAGAGCATCTTGATGTAGTGCTTACAATAACAGAAATTGTCAAAAAATAAGTCTTTTTAATGCGATTTGTCAAAAATGACAAAAGTATAGCTGTTATATTATATAAAATTCATAAAAAACACCAAAGAAATCCTATTGATTTTTGTGTGGGATTTTGATATAATACTATCGGGTATGTATGTTGTCTGCATTGCCTGTATAAAACAAAAGAATTTACTGTGAAAGGATTTGCCTAAATATGTTGACAAGAGATGTAACAATTACAAATAGCATTGGATTGCACGCAAGACCGGCTACATTTTTTATTCAAAAAGCAAATTCCTATAAAAGTTCTATATGGGTGGAAAAGGATGACCGCAGAGTTAACGCAAAGAGCCTGCTTGGAGTTCTTTCACTTGGAATTGCAAAGGGAATGACGGTTACTCTTATTGCTGACGGTCAGGATGAGGACGCAGCGTTAAGTGGTCTTTCCGAGCTTATCGACAACGGCTTTGCCGAGTAAAAAGTAGCGTTGACGGATTTCCGTCGTCAGACTGCGGGGAAATCCCGCAGTTTTTTGATTTTAAGGGGGGATTGTAATGGCAAATAACGCGCAAAAGCTTGGAGCTTTGCTTGAAAAAGCCAATACTCTGCCTCTTTGTCCGGGCGTATATATAATGAAAAACGGGGCTGGAAAGATAATTTATGTTGGAAAGTCCCGAAAGCTGAAAAACAGGGTTTCGCAGTATTTTCAGAACAGCGCAAAAAATCTAAAAACATCAAGAATGGTTTCGGCGGTCGATAGCTTTGATTATATCGTGTGTAAGACCGAAATGGAAGCCCTTGCTCTTGAAAACACGCTGATTAAGCAGTACTCTCCAAAGTACAATATAAGACTTAAGGACGCCAAGTCCTATCCCTATATAAAGATAACAGGAGAGGAGTATCCAAGGCTTCTTTTTACAAGAACAAGACAGGACGACAAGGCAAAATATTTTGGACCTTATAGCGGAACGGCTACAGTTTTTTCTGTGCTTTCTCTCTTATATAAAACTCTTGGAATACCTTCCTGTAAAAGAAAATTTCCTCGCGACATCGGCAAGGAAAGACCTTGTATTTACAGGCAGATGAAGCAGTGTTGCGGAGTTTGCGCGGGCGATGTTACAAAAGAAGAATACAATGACATAATCAGAGCCGCGTCGGATATACTTAGGGGAAATACCGCGAAGGTAAGACGCGCTCTTGAGGAAGATATGATGAAATATGCCGAGGCAGAGAATTTTGAGGCGGCTATAAGATGCAGAAACACGGTTGCGGCGCTTGGAAGGCTTGCGGAAAAGCAAAAGGTAGTGTCCGCGCCCCACGCCAATCATGATGTGGTTGGAATTTTCAGCGGTGAGCTTTGTATTGCAATATCTCTGCTTAATGTTCGCGGCGGAGTGCTTATAAATAAATCCGATTATGTTTTCGGAAATGACAGAGTGGTCGACGACAGCAGTATCGGAAGCTTTTTGTGTGATTATTACAGAGGTAAGGGAGATATTCCGTCAGAAATATTACTTTCCTTTGAAATGGACGGCGAGGAGATAGAGCTTGTAGGAGAATATCTTAAATCTTTGTCGGGATACAATGTTGAAATAAGAACCCCCGAGCGAGGCGACAAAAAAGCCCTTGCCGATATAGCGGTAAGCAACGCCGAGCAGGCGGCTCGCCAATATGTAAGCGAGGCGGAAAAGTCGGATACGCTTTTGGCTTCTCTTGCCGAGGCGCTTGGACTTGAGGCTCTGCCTGTGCGAATTGAGGCTTACGATATATCCAATCTCGGGGCGGAGCATAAAACGGCGGGAATGATAGTCTGTGAGGACGGAAGGTTCAAAAAAAGCGACTACAGAAGCTTTACTATAAAAAATGTAGAGGGAACCGACGATTACGCCTCAATGAGAGAGGCACTCTGCCGTAGGTTTGAGCATATCGGCGACGATGCCGGCTCATTTTCCAATATTCCCGATCTTGTTTTGCTTGACGGCGGTAAAACTCATGTTTCCTGTGTGCGCCAAGCCCTTGGCGAAATGGGAATAGAAGTTCCTGTTTTCGGTATGGTAAAGGACGAGTTTCACAAGACCCGCGCCCTTTGCGACGAGGAAAACGAAATCAGTATTGCGGCTGATAAGGAGCTTTTCGTATTTATATATAAAATACAGGAAGAAATTCACCGCTTTACAGTATCTAAAATGACTGCGGCAAAGCTGAAAACCCTGAAAACCTCGTCGTTGCAAAAAATAAGCGGAATAGGTGAAAAGAAAGCCAAGGTGCTTCTTTTGACCCTTGGCAGTTTGGAAGCGGTAAAGACCGCCGAAACAGAGGCGCTTTCCGCTATAAAGGGAATAAGCAAGAGGGACGCGGAAAATATCTATAATTATTTTCACAGCTCGGAGGATAAGAAATGAGAATAATAACAGGAAGCGCAAAGGGAATAAAGCTTCTTACACTTGAGGGGCTTGAAACACGCCCTACGGCAGAGCGTGCCAAGGAAGCGGTGTTTTCAATGCTTCAGTTTGATATAGAGGGCAGACGGGTGCTTGACCTGTTTTCGGGTTCAGGACAGATGGCTCTTGAAGCACTCAGCAGAGGGGCTGATTCTGCTGTAATGCTTGACAGCTCCAAGGACGCGGTAAACATAATAAATAAGAACGCTGAGAAAACTCGCCTTTCTAATAAATGCAAGGTGCTTTGCACAGATTGCTTTGAGTATATCAAGCGCAACAGGGGTGAGAAGTTCGACATCGTGTTTATAGATCCACCTTACGCCCTTAAGCTTGTCGAAAAATCAATCAAGGCTCTTGTTGATGGTGAAATGCTTAAACCCACCACCCTTATCGTGTGCGAGGGTGCGGAGCAGAATGTGTTTACCGACAGCGACTTTGAGAAAAGATTTGAGGTTGTAAAAAGCGGAAAATACGGCGTGGCTTATATCCATATTTTTAAGGAGGCGTAAAATGAGTGTCGCTATAATTCCCGGTAGCTTTGACCCTATGACCGTAGGGCATGTTGATGTTATAGAACGCGCGTCAAAAATTTTTGATCGGGTTATTGTTATGGTTATGGTCAACCGCGAAAAAAAATATATGTTTTCGATAGAAGAAAGAACCGAGTTTGCCAAGCTTTCCTGCAGCCACCTTTCAAATGTAGAGGTTATGTGCAGCGAGGGAATGCTTATTGATGTTGTTGATGAGCTTGGAGCGAATGTTATAATAAAGGGCGTGAGAAGCGTAAAGGATTTCAGCTACGAGCAGGTTCAGGCATATTGGAACAAGGAGCATAACCCCAAGGCTGAAACAATGTATTTGCCAAGCAACCCCAAGTTTAAGCGTGTCAGCTCCACTATGGTGCGAAAGCTTATTGACGAGGGTAAGAGGCTTGACGGGGTACTTATGCCCGCGGTTATTTCAAGGCTTAAGGCTGATAAAAATTGAATATATTACAAAAAGAGAGTGCAACGCACTCTCTTTTGTCATAAAAGACCAAGCCTTCTCATATAGTTTAATGAAAACAAATCGGGAGGAAGCTTTATGGCGGAACATTCAATTTATAAGGACATAGCACAAAGGACAGGCGGAGACATTTATATAGGCGTTGTTGGGCCTGTAAGAACAGGAAAATCCACTTTTATTAAGCGCTTTATGGAGGAAATGGTTCTTCCGAATATCGAGGACGCTAATGTCCGCGAAAGGACGAGGGACGAAATGCCTCAAAGCGCGGCGGGAAAAACTGTTATGACAACAGAACCCAAGTTTATTCCCGACAACGCTGTAAGTATTAGCTTTGGCGACGGCGCGCGGGTGCAGACAAGGCTTATTGATTGCGTGGGATATATAGTTGACGGCGCAATGGGCGCAATAGAAAACGGTGAGCCGAGAATGGTTCGCACTCCTTGGCGTGATGAGCCAATGCCATTTGTTGAAGCAGCCGAAACAGGAACTAAAAAGGTTATAGAGGAGCATTCGACTATAGGAATGTTGGTTACCACCGACGGAAGCGTGGGGGAGATTCCCCGCGCCAATTACATTGAGGCAGAGCAGAGAATTGTTAATGAGCTTAAGGCGCTTGGCAAGCCCTTTGCCGTGGTGCTTAATTCGGCTAATCCCTCAAACGAGGCTTCTGTTGCGCTTGCCTATGAGCTTGAAGAAAAATATCAAGCCCCTGTTGCGCTTGTTAACTGCCTTGAGCTTGACCGCGAGGATATAAAGCATATTCTTGCGCTTGTTTTAAGTGAGTTTCCAATGGCAGAAATGAAGGTGAAAACCCCATCGTGGCTAAATGCTGTGGACGATGACCACAGAATAAAGCTTTCGCTGCTTGAAAGCATCAGAAAATGTGCGTCGCATATTAAAAAAGTTGGCGATGTGGAGAGCGCCCTTAAAATTCTTGAGGAAAACGAATATGTTGAACGCCTTTTGGACATAGGCATAGATATGGGAAGCGGTAAAGCCTGTGTGTGCGCCGAGCTGAAGCCGCAGCTCTTTTATGAGGTCGTCAGTGAAATGACGGGAATGGAAATAAGCGACGATAGTCAGCTTGTTTCAACATTGTGCGAGCTGTCAGCGCTTCGCTCAAAATTCAAGAGGGTTTCGGAGGCACTCGAGGAAGTAGAGGAAAAGGGCTATGGTATAGTAATGCCCGATGTGAATGAGCTTCGTCTTGAAGAGCCCGAAATAATCAAGCAGTCGGGTGGATACGGCGTAAGACTTCGGGCGGCAGCGCAGTCTATCCATATGATAAGAGCCAACATTGAAACCGAAATCAATCCCATAGTAGGAAGCGAGCAGCAGTCCGAGGAGCTTATTAAATATGTTCTTCGTGAGTTTGAGGAAGACCCAAAGCGTATCTGGGAGTCAAATATGTTTGGCAAGAGCCTGTACGCGCTTATGAACGAGGGACTTCACACCAAGCTTTCCAACATCCCCGAGGAATCAAGAGTTAAGCTTTCTGAAACGCTTGAGAGGATAATCAACGAGGGGAGCGGAGGACTTATTTGTATTATTCTGTAAAAGTTAATAAAAACGGGGCAGAGAACAAAAAATCTCTGCCCTTTTATTTTTTACATATAGGAAAAAATTTCAGCAAGGGACTTGCAAAAAGAAAGCTGATATGATATAATAAGGTGTTGTATTAGACACATAAACACTATTGAAAATAAACCCTTGTAAAATAAAGGAGAACAGACAAAAATGAAACTTGGAATAGTAGGACTTCCCAATGTGGGAAAAAGCACACTTTTTAACGCACTTACAAGCGCAGGCGCTGAATCGGCAAACTACCCCTTCTGCACCATAGAGCCTAATGTGGGCGTTGTTGCTGTGCCTGACTCCCGTCTTGATGTGCTGGCAGAAATGTATAACCCCGAGAAATATACCCCCGCGGTTATCGAGTTTGTTGACATTGCGGGTCTTGTAAGAGGCGCGTCCAAGGGTGAGGGATTGGGAAATAAATTCCTTTCACATATACGCGAGGTTGACGCTATTATTCATGTTGTTCGTTGTTTTGAGGACGATAACATCATACATGTTGACGGCAATGTTGATCCTATGAGAGATCTTGAAACAATAAATCTTGAGCTTATCTTCTCGGATATAGAGATACTTGACCGTCGCATTGACCGCACCAAAAAGGCGATGAAGGGCGACAAAACTCTTGCGGCAGAGGTGGAGCTTCTTGAGCGAATCAAGGGTGTGCTTGAGGAAGGTAAGTGCGCGAGAACAATAGACTTTACCAAGGACGAGCTTGAGCTTCTTGGCGACTCACAGCTTCTTACACTTAAGCCTATAATTTATGTGGCTAATGTAAGCGAGGATGAGGCGGGAAGCGAGCCTGTGGGCAACGCTATGTATGACGCGCTTAAGGCTTACGCCGCAAGTGAGCACTCCGAGATAATCTCCGTGTGCGCGGGCATCGAGGCGGAAATTGCCGAGCTTGATCAGGAAGAAAAGGCGGCCTTTCTTGAGGATATGGGTATTGCCGAAAGCGGACTTGACAGACTTATCAAGGCAAGCTATGCTCTTCTTGGACTTATTTCCTATCTTACCGCAGGACCTAAAGAGGTACGCGCTTGGACTATTACAAAGGGAACAAAAGCGCCCCAAGCGGCAGGAAAGATACACAGCGACTTTGAGCGCGGCTTTATCCGCGCGGAGGTAGTTGCCTTTGATGACCTTACCAGACTTGGCTCTGTCAACGCAGTTAAGGAAGCGGGACTTATGCGAAGCGAAGGAAAGGAATATGTTATAAACGACGGCGACATCGTCCTTTTCAGATTTAATGTTTGATAAAATAAAGGGGCGTATCAAACGCCCCTTGTTTTGAAAATTTAATTAGCCCTCTGTTGTTTCTTCGTTGATAAACTCTACTGTTATGGGTTCATCTTTTATCTTGATGTGTGCCTCGTAGAAGTTGGCATTAGCCGCCTGCATATAGGGAGTAAGCCAAAGCAGACCTATACCGAAGGTGAAGCAGCAGAGAATTTCCCAACCAATAAAGCTGAAGTGCAGGCAGAACAGCTCCCATTTGTGCCCGTCCATACGCTTCTTGCTTTCGTCTATACAAGTTTTCCAATCATAGGAAGGATTGTCTATCTTGATGTAGTAAGCCATAGAGTATGAGTAGCTCTTAACGATACCGGGAATGAAGAAAAGCAATGACCAAAGAAATGTAAAAATGCCTATCATAAGTTGGAGAAGGAAATTCTGAACAAAGTCATTAAATCCATCGAAAAGATTTTCGATTTTTGCTTCCTCTGATCTTGCGAGCTTTACATAAAAGGTAAAAAGACCAATAATAAGCGGACCGGTGAGAAGAAAAGTTGCTACACTTCCTACATAAGGAACGAAGGAGCAAATTCCTATAATAACCGAATAAATAAGATATGCGGCAAGCGCCAGCATCCATTTACTGCCAAAGATTTTGCCGCCAAGGTCTTGACGAGCCTTTGCTCTGATTTCATAATTAGTCATTTAGGTTACCTCCAAGGTTTATTTTTGGCTACGGTTTAGCCATAATTTATTTTAGCACAGAACTCGAATTTTGTCAATAAATTTCAGGAGATTTAAATTATGAGAATGAGAAAAAAGAAGAACGGCACCGCAAGAATAGCGGCGTGCGGAGAACTGCTTATAAGCAATGTTGAGAATCTTAAAAATGACCCTCAATATGCTTTTGGCGAGAAGAAGCCCTTATACATAGAGATCGGCTGCGGCAAGGGCAACTTTGCCTGCGGAATTTCCGCCGCTAACCCCGGGGCTAACTTTATCGCAATGGAAAAAGTCCCTGATGTGGCTTGCCTTGCTCTTGAAAAAGCAAAGAATAGGGCAGATGAACGCCCCGACAATCTTCGTTTTATCATAGGCGACGCCAAAAACCTTTCGGAGTGGTTTCCCGATAGCTGCGCCGACGGAATATACCTTAATTTCAGCGACCCGTGGCCCAAGGCGGGACACGCCAAGCGCAGACTTACCTACAGAGCCTTTCTTGAACTTTACAGAAAGCTTCTTAAGGATGGCGGAGAGCTTATTCTCAAAACCGATAATGTTGGTCTTTTTGACTTCAGCCTTGAGGAGTTTGAGGCTTGCGGACTTGAGGTGGTTTGGTATACACGCGACCTTCATAATTCCGAGTATAACGAGGGCAATGTAATGACTGAGTACGAGGCTAATTTCTCGTCCAAGGGCTTTTCGATATGCTCCGCTAAAGTAATATTCCGCAAGGAAACAAAAAATGCGTAAAAGCCTGTAAAAATAATTCTTTGAGGTTTTATATGTCTGAAAATATTAAAATCGACCCCTGCGGAGTGCTTCTTGTAAACAAGCACAAGGGGGTAACATCCCACGATATAGTATATAAGGTTCGCAGGCTTTTCGGCACAAGAAAGGCCGGGCATACGGGTACGCTTGACCCTCTTGCAACAGGTGTTTTGGTGGTGCTCGTCGGTCGCGCGGCAAAGGCGGCTGAATACCTCGTGTGCGACGAAAAGAAGTACCGAGCCGTAATACGACTTGGTCTTACCAGCGATAGCGAGGACATAACGGGAAACATTCTTTCTGTGAGTGATAATTTTCCCGATTTTGACGCGGTAAAGCAGGTGTGCGCCGAGTTTGTGGGAAATATAAAGCAGATTCCGCCTATGTATAGCGCTCTTAAGGTTGACGGAAAAAAGCTTGTTGACCTTGCAAGAGAGGGCAAAATCATAGAACGACAGGCGCGTGATATAACAATTCATTCGCTTTCGGTAACACCTACAGATAGCGAAACCGATTATATTCTTGATGTTCATTGTTCGTCGGGAACATATATCCGTACGCTTTGTGCCGATATAGGGGCTCGGCTTGGCTGCGGTGCGGTTATGGCTGAACTCAAGCGGTGTGAGGCGGGGGGATTTTCTGTTGAAAACAGCCATAGTATAGAGGAGCTTGAGCAAATGAGCGAGGGCGAAAGGGGAGAAATGCTTATTCCTATCGAAAGTCTTTTTTCCAGCCTTGACAGCGTGCGACTTGAAGCCTTTTACGAAAAGCTTTCAAGAAATGGATGCGAGATATACCAAAAGAAAATAAAAACCTCTTTTGAGGTTGGGGAGCGTGTCCGTATGCTTAATGCCAAGGGTGAATTTTACGCCTTGGGTGAGGTGCGGGAGTACTCTGACGGAACAGCGATAAAAGCAATAAAACTCTTTGATTTACAGGAGTAAAAATGAAAATTCTTTATGAAGATAAAAACATCGTTTTTTGCGTGAAGCCTTCGGGCGTTCTTTCTCAAAGCGATGACAGGGGCAGGGAGAATATGCCCACTCTTCTTTCGGATGCTTGCGGTTGTGAAATTTACCCTGTTCACAGGCTTGACAGAGAGGTTGGCGGTGTTATGGTGTTTGCCAAAAGCTCCTTTGCCGCCGCAAAAATGTCGGAGATAACGTCTTCTCACGAAAGGTTTGTAAAGGAATATCTTGCCGTGGTTGAGGGGCGGCCTGCTGATAGCGGTGTGCTTGAGGACCTGTTGTACCACGACAAAAATAAGAACAAGACCTATGTGGTAAAAAAGGAACGCCGCGGTGTAAAGAAGGCAAAGCTTTCTTACGAAGCTCTGAAAAGTATTGTTGAAAATGGCAGGGAATTGACTCTTGTCAAGGTTCGGCTGTATACAGGCAGAACTCATCAGATAAGAGTTCAGTTTGCCTCTCGAGGCTTTCCAATAGTGGGCGACCGTCGCTACGGCGCGTTGGCGGGAGAAAATGAGATACATTTGTTCTCACACAAAATTGAGTTTGAGTCGCCTTTTGACGGCATTTTACACTCATATTCGGCAAATCCCGATTTCAAATATATTGAGGACTGATTTTTCAGTCCTTTTTTGTTTTTAGTCGGTTGTTTCGATGAATTTCGCAGTCTTAGATTGCTATAATGGTAGTAAGGCAATATTTTTATAAGGAGTGATAGATATTAACATCAACAATGTAGCAGGCGTAATTTTTTCAAATCTGCATGACAGAAGCATACCCGAGCTTACGGGAAACAGAACTATGGGGGCAATACCCTTTTGCGGCGGATACCGAATGGTGGATTTTCCTCTTTCGGTTATGTCCAACGCGGGAATAAAAAACATAAGCGTAATTGCACATCATAATTATGAGTCGCTTGTTGAGCATATCGGAAGCGGCGCAGAATGGGGAATTCCTATTGACAGGGGCGGAGTCAGAATTATTTCGCCGTATATGACCGCTTATGCCAAAAAGGGCGGCGAGCAGTATACATCAAGGCTTGAAACTCTTAAAAGTATATGCAACAACCTTGAAAAAATGAAGGAAAAATACATAGTTATGTGCGACTGTGATTGCATCATCAACATCAATCTCGGAAGAATGCTTGAAACCCACATAAATAACGGTGCGGATATTACTGTAAGCACAGAAACAACGCTTAAGACCGACGAGCAGGGAAGAATAACCGAGCTTGACCAAAGCCCCTCGGCGGCGTTTGACCTGAATGTTAATGTTTGGGTGGTAAACAGGGATTATCTTGTTGGCGCGGTAAAAAACGCCGTTTCGAGAGGCTACACCGATATGACCCGCGATATATTGGGGCGAAATGTAAGTAAGGACAAATTTTATGTTTATCACGCCGATGTTGAGGTCTTGAGGGTGAAAAGTCTGTCCGAGTATTTCAGGGTAAATATGAAGCTGCTTGGCGATAAGGCCTTGAGAGAAAGGCTGCTTGACGGAATAAAAAGCCGAAGAAATACCTATATTCCCGTGAAGATAGGAAGCGACGCTATTATTTCCTCGTCTTTTCTTTCCGAGGGGTGCGAGATAAACGGGACGCTTGAAAATTGTATAGTGTTCAGAGGAGTAAGGGTTGAAAAGGGCGCTGTAGTCAAAAATTCAATACTTTTTCCCGATGTGGCTGTTGCGGAGAATGCCAGACTCGATTTCGTTATTGCCGAAAAAAACACAAGCGTAAAAGAGGGAAATGCTCTTTCGGGTTGCAGAATATTACCCTATTTTATAGGCCCGAGAAAAATTATTTAATTAAAGGGAAAAGTTTGTAATAAGGGGTTGATTATTTCTATCTGTTGAGGTAAAATATATATGATACTTTTTGAAAGTGAGACCGAAATGGATAGAAATAAAAAACTTTTGTCAAATACATTTATTCTCGCCCTTGGTACCTTTGGCTCAAAGCTGCTGGTCTTCTTGATGATGCCACTGTATACCGCGGTGCTTTCAAGCGGAGAGTTCAGTGTTGCAGACCTTATTTCACAGACCGCTAACCTGCTTATACCGCTTGCTTGCGTGGGTATAGTTGACGGAATTTTCAGGTTTGCCATTGATGGGGCAGAGGAGCAGAAAAAGACCTTTTCATCGGGGCTTGCCGTTCTTGCTCTGTCGTCGGCTCTGTTTGCTGTAATTGCGGTAATATTTGAGCTTGCTGGCGTGTCTGGCGGAATCGGTGAGTATGTTTGGCTTGTTGCCTTTTATGTTATCGCGGCCAATTTTCATTCAGCGGTGGCGCAATATATAAGAGCAAAAGGGGACACCTTGCTGTTTTCTGTTGGAGGAATGATAGGCACGGTTCTTACGGTCGCCTTTAATATTTTGTTTCTTATCGTGTTCAGAATGGGCGTTCTCGGCTATGTTCTTTCGGTAGTGGTTGCCGATGTAATTATGACGCTTATCCTGTTTTTTGCCGCAAGGCTTTACAGGGATATAGATTTCAGATATGTGGATAAAAACAAAATATCTGAGATGCTGAAATACAGTATTCCTATGATACCTACCACGGTTTTCTGGTGGATAACCAATGTATCCGACAGATATATGGTTTCGGCTATGGTCAGCCACGAGGTAAACGGACTTTATTCTGCGGCATATAAGATCCCTACGCTTCTGACGCTTATTTGTATGGTGTTTATGGAGGCGTGGCAGTTCTCGGCGGTCAGCGAAAATGATGAGAAGGAGCGATCCGATTTTTTCACCTCGGTGTTTGCGTCATATCAGGGAATACTGTTTATGGCAGCCTCGGTGCTTATTCTTTTTGCAAAGGTAGCCACAGTAATATTGCTTGACCAAAGCTATTATGCTTCGTGGCAGTATATTCCCGTTCTTTCTATCGCTATGGCTTATTCGGCGATCGTTAACTTTTTAGGAAGCGTGTATCTTGTAAAAAAGAAAAGCGTTATGTCCTTTGTAACCGCAACGGTGGGGGCTGTTGTAAATGTGGGACTTAACTTCTTGCTTATTCCTGTATTTTCAGCTATGGGCGCGGCTATAGCAACCTTTGCAAGCTATTTTATCGTGATGATAATAAGAGGAATAAACACAAGAAAGTATGTTCTTTTTAATATGGGCGTGCCAAAGCTTGTGTTTAACACGCTGGCTTTAGCGGTTCAGGCGGTTGTAATGATACTTGAGGTAGAGTGTTGGTTGGTTATTGAAATTGCTCTGCTTGCGGCGGTTGTTGCGGTCAATGGAAAGAGCATTTTTCTCGGTATTATCGGAGCGATTAAAAATTTTAGAAAAAAAGAAAAAAATAAGAAAAATCTTCAAAAAAACTCTTGACAAACAGGTATATATATGGTAAAATAATCGTACTGTGTGCTTTTGTGCACAATTAAAGAACAGTCCGCTGCGATGCTCTGCATGAATGTTCTGATTTTTATAGGAGGGCCAAAAAAATGGATATTATCAAGGCTTTTACAAGTGAGCAGCTTAAGGAGAATGTTCCTACCGTTAATGTTGGTGATACAATTCGTGTTCACAACAAGATCAAGGAAGGATCTCGCGAAAGAGTTCAGATGTTCGAGGGTACCGTTATCGCAAAGCACGGCGGCGGCATTTCCGAGACATTCACCGTAAGACGCGTTTCTTACGGCTGTGGAGTGGAGAAGACATTCCCCATTCACTCTCCCAATGTTGAGAAGGTTGACATCATCCGCGTTGGTAAGGTAAGACGTGCAAAGCTTTACTATCTTCGTGATAGAGTTGGTAAGGCATCTAAGGTTAAAGAGAAGATATAAGCTTCAAAAACCGAATAAAAAAGGTGTGAACGGCTTGTCCGGACACACCTTTTTTATCTTTTTTGGGAATTTTGGAATTGTAAATATTGTTTGCGGTCGGTGAGCGGGAGAATGAAGAAAAAAGTTGTCAAATATTAAAAAAATTTTTAAAAATCTATAGACATTTTAAGTAAAATATTATATAATATAAAAGTATAGTTATATGTAGAAGCGTATAACGCATAAAGCGCGGAGGCGGCGCAAGGCAAAAGCCCCTCGGCGAGAAATTATTTTTTTATCCGCGATAGTTAAAAAAATATCAATCAGGAGGTACTATCAAT
The DNA here is from genome assembly GCA_045644865.1 of Eubacteriales bacterium. Lineage (GTDB taxonomy): Bacteria > Bacillota > Clostridia > Oscillospirales > CAG-272 > RGIG8775. The sequence goes on from JAZRHS010000019.1 coordinate 26,720, forward strand.
GAAAAAGAAATTGACGACAGTCGAATTTCGCGGCACAAAGGAGCAGGAAGAAAAGCTTCTTGAGGTGATTGCGAAGTACGACGGTGTTCCCGGAAAGACAATGCCTATTCTCCAGGAAGCACAGGACATCTACGGATATCTTCCCATAGAGGTTCAGACAATAATTGCCGAAAAGACGGGTATTCCGCTGGAGGAGATCTTCGGAATCGCGTCCTTCTACGCGCAGTTCAAGCTTAACCCCAACGGCGAGGTTTCGATTGCAGTTTGTCTTGGAACAGCGTGCTATGTAAAGGGCTCGGGCGAGATAATCGAGGAGTTCTCAAGGTTGCTTGATCTTCCCGTGGGCAGCACATCTCCCGATGGAAGATATTCTATCGAGGCAACTCGTTGCATCGGCGCTTGCGGACTTGCTCCCGTTCTTACTGTTAACGGTGATGTTTACGGAAGACTTACCAAGGCTGATGTTGCAGGAATACTTGAAAAGTATAGATAATTAAAATTTTCTTGATTTAATGGGTGCTATAGCGCCTTGGAGAAGAAATTATGAAAATAGGTGAAATCAGAGATCTCTTGAACGCTGAAATCCTTACAGGCGAGGATATGCTTGACTGTGAGGTTTCGTCTGCATTTTGTTGCGATATGATGAGCGATGTTCTCGCGTATGTCAAGGATCAGGGCGTTCTTGTTACAGGTCTTGTTAATCCCCAGGTTGTTCGTACTGCAAATATGATGGATATAGTTTGCATCGTGTTTGTAAGAGGTAAAGCTCCTACAGAAGAAATGCTTGAGCTTGCAAAGGAATGCGACATTGCTGTCCTGCTCACCGACAAGCGTGCGTTTGACACAAGCGGAATTCTTTATATGGCGGGTCTTTCAAGAAGCATAGAGGGTTAGATTATGTCAGAACCCTTAAGATTTCATTTCGATGTTGACGGCTCCGACTTTTCAAGCGCGGGCGCCGCATCGGTTATGGTTAAGAAAAAGCTGCGTCAGCTTGGCTATGATCCCGAGGTTATCCGAAAAGTTTCCATCGCTATGTATGAGGGTGAAATAAATATGGTTATTCACGCTAATGGCGGAACTGCGGATGTAGAGGTGTCAGACGAGGAGATAGTTATAATCCTTTGCGACAAGGGACCCGGTATACCCGATGTTGAGTTGGCGATGCAGGCGGGATATTCCACCGCACACGATAATATCCGAAATCTCGGATTTGGCGCGGGAATGGGTATTCCAAATATGATGAAATATACAGACTATATGCATATTGATACTGTTGTAGGAGAGGGAACTACAGTTACCATGAAGGTTAATTTGTAGCCCACAAAAAATCAAATAAGCTATCGAGGTACATATGAAGGCTGCTTACAAACACTCGGTATCACTTGATATTGGGAAATGCAAAGGCTGTACAGCCTGCCTTAAACGGTGCCCCACGGAGGCCATTCGAATTCACGAAGGTCATGCCGTGATCAATTCCGCCAGATGTATCGACTGCGGAGAGTGTATAAGAGTTTGCCCGTCAAAGGCAAAAAAGGCAACTCACGACAGTCTTTCTGTGCTTAATGATTACAAATATACCGTGGCACTTCCCGCACCGTCCTTTTACGGGCAGTTTGACAATCTTGACAATATCGGTTATATCATTAAAGGTCTGTTAGACCTTGGCTTTGATGATGTTTTTGAGGTGGCGTGCGCAGCAGAGCTTGTGAGCGCATATACGCGAAAATACATAAATCGTGAAGATATTAAAAAGCCGATAATCAGTTCTGCCTGTCCGACGATAACCAGGTTGATCAGCACCAATTACCCTTATTTGTGTGAAAATATTATGCCTATCCTTCCGCCCATAGATGTTGCGGCAATGCTTGCGCGTGAAAAGGCGCTTGAGGAGCATCCCGAGCTTGCGCCCGAGGATATAGGAATAATATTTATTTCACCTTGCCCCGCAAAGGTCAGCTATATAAAAAACAACTTTGCAGGGGAGAGAAATTACATTTCGGCAGTGCTTTCTGTACGAGATGTGTATTTCGCCTTGCTTGACAAAATGAAGAAGGGCGATGCCGAACCGATTGAAGCTACAGAATCGGGTATTATAGGCATTGGCTGGGCATCTACAGGCGGAGAGTCCTCTGCCATACTTAATGACAGGTATCTTGCCGCTGACGGTATAGAGAACTGTATAAGAGTTCTTGACCAGATAGACAGTGCGGATATTACACATCTTGATTTTGTTGAGCTTAACGCGTGTAACGGCGGTTGTGTGGGCGGAGCAATGACGGTTGCCAATGCGTATATTGCGCAGGCGCGGCTTCAGTCGCTTAAGAGATATTTGCCCATTTCGCCTAACAGACCCGCAAGCGATTGGATTCCCGACAAATATTTCCACGAAAAGAAGGTTGAATATAATCCTTACAGCTCGTTGTCTTCAGACAGAAAGACGGCAATGCAGATGATGCGCGATATCGAGGAGCTTACCAAAAAGCTTCCCGGACTTGACTGCGGCTCTTGCGGAGCGCCTACCTGTATGGCTTTTGCCGAGGATGTTGTTAAAAAGGAAACCAGCGTTGATGAATGTACCGTTATTCTTAAGCGCACGCTCAAGGAGTACGGTATAGACAGAGAAATGCTTAACTCGCATCTTATGGATTTTAGAAAAGGGGGCGGCTCAAATGACGGTGAATGATGTTTGCAGGATCATTGATGCAAAGCCTGTTTGCGGAGAGCTGTCAAAGAGCTTTGACGGTGTGTATATCGGAGATCTTCTCAGCAGGGCTATGAGCCATGTTGAGAGTGATAATCTCTGGGTTACCATAATGTCAAATGTTAATGTTGTGGCTGTCGCTACTTTGACAGAGCCTGCGGCGATAATTCTTGCCGAGGGTGTAGAGCTTCAGGACGACGCCCTTGACGGTGCAAGAAAAAATCAGATAACCGTGATTTCAACCGAGCTTTCGGCATATGAGATCGCCGTTAAGCTGCACCAAGCGGCTTTGGGGATGTGATATGAATCTCTATCGGTGCGATCTTCATATCCATTCCTGTCTTTCTCCTTGCGGAGATGAGGATATGACCCCCGGTAATATAGTTGGAATGGCGCTTCTCAACGGGCTTGAGATAGTCGCGTTGACCGACCATAATACCACAAAAAACTGTCCCGCCTTTTATAAGCTTGCCAAGACTCACGGAATTATTCCCGTGGCGGGTGTTGAGCTTACAACATCGGAGGACATTCATGCGGTCTGCCTTTTTCGCTCGCTTGAAGCGGCTATGGATTTTGGAGAGCTTATAGAAAGCAAAAGAATACGAATTAAAAACCAACCCGAAATTTTCGGAAGGCAGCTTATTGTTAATGAGAATGATGAGGTGTGCGGTGAGGAGGAGTACCTTCTTATAAACGCGATTAATCTCTCTCTTGATGAAGCCTTTCGTGAGGTAAGCAAGCGTGGCGGTGTGTGCTATCCTGCGCACATTGACAGAAGCGCAAACGGTATAATTTCGATGCTCGGTGCTTTTCCGCCCGAGCCCGAGTTTACCGTCTTTGAGCTTAAGGAGCTGTCGTCGCTTGACGAATACAGGGCAAGATTTCCTATATTAAATGAACGGGGCTTGACCTGTGTTGCGGCATCTGACGCCCATTACCTTACGGATATTTCCGAGAGAGGGTTTGAAATTGAGATTGAGGACGAGCCTTACTCGTCCGATGCCGTCAGAAATAATCTTATAGATTATCTGCTTGGAGTTAAGAAGGGCGGTGAAAAGAATGGATGAGTTTTCACTTTATGTTCTTGATATAACCATGAACTCTGTGAGAGCAGGGGCAAGTGAAATTCTTATTGAGCTTGTTGAAGATGGTGAATGGCTTACCTTTACAGTTACAGATAACGGTTGCGGTATGACCGCGGAGCAGGTAGAAAAGCTTTCAAATCCTTTCTTTACCACAAGAACTACCCGCAAGGTGGGGCTTGGTGTTCCGTTTCTTAAAATGCTTGCGGAAATGACAGGCGGAGAGGTTAAGATCTCCTCTGTTCACGAATCAGTGTCAGTTGAGCACGGCACAACGATACAGGCAAGATTTGGCAGAAATCATATAGATTTCATTCCCCTTGGGGATATGACTGACACAATAAAAACACTTATTCAAGGAGCTCCCGATATTGATTTTACATATCGGCATATAACTAAAAACGGGGAAGTGCTTCTTTCCTGTGCGGATATGAGAGAGATTCTCGGAGATATTCCCTTGAACGAGCCCGAGATACTGAAATGGATAGGCGAAAGCCTTAATGAGCAGTATAATGAGGTTCGTAAATTCGGTTAAAATTTTTTATATAAAAACGAAAGGATAATTACTATGAAGTCACTTGAAGAGTTGAAGGCAATAAAAGCCAAAATGCAGGACAAGGTTGCTCTGCGCACCTCCAGCGGCGACACCCGTATCGTAGTCGGAATGGCAACCTGCGGAATCGCGGCAGGAGCTCGTCCCGTTCTTAATGCGTTTGTTGAGGGCGTTGCAACAGCGGGAATCGGAGATAGCGTTATCGTTACACAGACAGGATGCATCGGTATCTGCCAGTATGAGCCTGTTGTTGAGGTTTACAAGGACGGCGCAGAAAAGGTTACTTATGTTAAGATGACCGCTGAGCGCGCAAAGGAAGTTCTTGAAAAGCACATCAAGGGCGGCGAGATCGTTACCGAGTATACCATTGGCGCATTTGAAAAGTAATTCATAGAAAGTAAATTAGGAGGAATAAATACAAATGATTCGTTCTCACGTACTTATCTGCGGCGGTACAGGCTGTACCTCGTCCGGCAGTACGCTTCTTCGTGATAAGCTTGCTGAAGAGCTTAAGGCAAAGGGTCTTGAAGAAGAAATAAAGATCGTTATGACAGGTTGTTTCGGACTTTGTGCGCTTGGTCCGATTATGATCGTATATCCCGAAGGCACATTCTACAGCAGAGTTACGGTTGAGGATATTCCCGAGATCGTTGACGAGCATCTTACAAAGGGTCGTATTGTTGAGCGTCTTGTTTACAATGATACAGGCGCGGAGAAGAACGAGGCAGTTGCTTCTTCTCTCAGCGAAACAATGTTCTACAAGAAGCAGCACCGTGTTGCGCTTCGTAACTGCGGTGTTATCAATCCCGAAGCTATTGAGGAGTATATCGCTATGGACGGCTATTTCGCTCTCCATAAGGTTCTTACCGAGATGACTCCCGACGATGTTATTCAGACTATTCTTGATTCCGGACTTCGCGGACGCGGAGGCGGCGGATTCCCTACAGGTCTTAAGTGGAAGTTCGCTTCAAATAACCGTGGACAGGTTAAGAAGTATGTTGCTTGTAACGCTGACGAGGGCGACCCCGGTGCGTTTATGGACCGTTCTATTCTTGAGGGAGATCCCCACGCTCTTATTGAGGCTATGGCTATCGCGGCTTATGCTATCGGTGCTGACGAGGGTTATGTTTATGTTCGTGCAGAGTATCCTATTGCCGTTCATCGCTTGAATGTTGCTATTGAGCAGGCAAGAGAAATGGGACTTCTTGGCGACGATATTTTTGGAACAGGATTTAAGTTCGATATGCAGATCCGTCTTGGCGCAGGTGCGTTCGTGTGCGGTGAGGAAACAGCTCTTATGACCTCTATCGAGGGTAACAGAGGTGAGCCTCGTCCCCGTCCTCCTTTCCCTGCGGTAAAGGGTCTTTTCGGAAAGCCTACAGTTCTTAACAATGTTGAAACTTACGCAAATATTCCTCAGATCATTCTTAAGGGCGCTGATTGGTTCTCCTCTATGGGAACCGAGAAGTCCAAGGGTACTAAGGTGTTCGCTCTTGGCGGTAAGATCCAGAATACAGGTCTTGTTGAAATTCCTATGGGTACAACTCTTCGTGAGGTCGTTGAGGAGATCGGCGGCGGTATTCCTAACGGAAAGAAGTTTAAGGCTGCACAGACAGGCGGACCTTCCGGCGGATGTATTCCCGCGCATCTTATTGATACCCCCATCGACTACGATAACCTTCTTGCCATTGGCTCTATGATGGGCTCGGGCGGACTTATCGTTATGGATGAGGACAACTGTATGGTTGATATCGCTAAGTTCTTCCTTGAGTTCACAGTTGATGAGTCCTGCGGTAAGTGCACACCCTGCCGCGTAGGTACAAAGCGCCTTCTTGAAATTCTTGATAAGATCATTTCGGGTAAGGGCGAGCTTGAGGACCTTGACCGAATGGAAGAGCTTTGCAACTACATAAAGAGCGCATCTCTTTGCGGTCTTGGACAGACTGCTCCCAACCCTGTAATTTCTACTCTTCGTTACTTCAAGGACGAGTATATCGCTCATATCGTTGACAAGAAGTGTCCCGCAGGTGTATGTAAGAGCCTTCTTCAGTATTCTATTGATCAGGATAAGTGTATCGGTTGCGGACTTTGCGCGAAGAATTGTCCCGCAGACGCTATTACAAAGACAACATATATTGCTCCCGGACACAAGCTTCCCTCTATGGCAATCGATACAGCTAAGTGCGTGAAGTGCGGAGCTTGTCTTGACAGCTGTAAGAAGATCAAGGCTATTTCCAAGAAGTAAGAAAGGAGAACCCAACTATGGAAACAGTAAATATTAAAATAAATGGTATGGATTATGCCGTTCCTCAGGGTTCGACAGTCCTTGAAGCAGCACGCGCTGCAAAGATAGAGATCCCCACACTTTGCTACCTTAAGGACATCAACGCAATCGGTGCTTGCCGTCTTTGCCTTGTTGAGGTTTCCGAGGGCGGCAGACCCTTCAGAATGGTTACAGCCTGCGTATATCCTGTAACAGAAGGAATGGAGGTTCTTACAAATACTCCCAAGATTATTAAGTCCAGAAAGCTTAACCTTGAGCTTGTGCTTTCTAACCACGATAAGAAGTGCCTTTCCTGTAACCGTAACACAACCTGCGAGCTTCAGAAGCTTTGTAACGAGTACGGCGTAGACGAAAGCCATTTCAAGGGAGAGATGAATAAGTACGATATCGACGAATCCTCTCCTATTATCCGTGATAATAACAAATGTATCCTTTGCCGCCGCTGTGTTGCGGTATGCTCCAAGGTACAGGGCATTGGGGTTATCGGAGCAAACGACCGCGGATTTGACACACACATTGCTTCCGCGTTTGAAACAAAGCTTGCTGATAATGCTTGTATCAACTGCGGGCAGTGCATCGTTGCTTGTCCCACAGGTGCTCTTTATGAAAGAGATGATACAGATAAGGTTATGGAGGCTATTGCCGATCCTACAAAGAAGGTATATATCTGCACCGCTCCCTCGGTACGCGCTCAGATCGGTGAGTGCTTTGGCTACGAGCCCGGCACAGATGTTGAGGGCAAGATGGTTGCGGCTATCAAGCGTCTTGGCTTTGACGGTGTGTTCGATATGAACCTTACCGCTGACCTTACTATTATGGAAGAGGCAACAGAGTTCCTTGGCAGAGTCAAGAACGGCGGAGCACTTCCTATGATCACTTCCTGTTCTCCCGGATGGATCAAGTTCTGTGAGCACTACTATCCCGAGATGACAGAGAACCTTTCTACTTGTAAATCTCCTCAGCAGATGTTTGGTGCGCTTGTAAAGACCTACTTTGCTGAAAAAGAGGGAATTGACCCCAAGGATATTTTCTTCGTGTCCGCAATTCCTTGTACCGCAAAGAAGTTTGAGGTTGGCCGCGACGGTCAGTCTGCAGCAGGTGTTCCCGATGTTGATGTTGCAATTACAACTCGCGAGCTTGGCAGAATGATTCAGAAGGCGGGTATCAAGTTCAGACAGCTTGATGACGAAGCTTTTGATACTCCTTTTGATATCGGATCCAGCGCAGGTGTTATCTTCGGTGCGACAGGCGGTGTTATGGAGGCGGCTCTCCGTACAGCGGCTGAGGTTATCGAGGGTAAGCCTTTAGAGAAGCTTGAGTTTAACGATGTAAGAGGAACAGAGGGCGTTAAGCTTGCTTCCTATAAGCTTGGCGATATTACTCTTAATGTTGCGGTTGCAAGCGGAACTGCTAACGCAAGAAAGCTCCTTGACGATGTCAAGGCAGGCAAAGTTGATGTACAGTTTATCGAGGTTATGGCATGTCCCGGCGGTTGTGTAAACGGAGGTGGACAGCCTCACCAGCCCGTTGAGGTAAGAGAAACTGTTGACCTTCGTGCAGTTCGCGCGGCAGTTCTTTATAACGATGACGCTAAGGCTGACCTTAGAAAGTCCCACGAGAACTCGGCAGTAAAGAAGCTCTATGACGAGTACTTCGGAGAACCCAACAGCCACAAGGCTCACGAAATTCTCCATACGCACTATGTAAAGCGCGGTCTTTACAAATAATAGAAAATTAAGAGGGTGATTTTTTCACCCTCTTTTTTCAAAAGCTATTGACAACAATATGCTGGCGTGGTATAATTTAACTGTACTAATACATATAGTACAGTTAAGAAGGGAGGAAACTAAATGCTTGTAGTAGACAAAATGTCAAGAACTCCGATATACGAACAGATAGAAGAGGGAATAAAGCGCGAGATAATCACGGGAATACTCAAGGAACGCGAGCAGCTTCCTTCAATAAGAGAACTCTCGGTGATACTTGCCACAAACCCTAATACTGTTCAAAAAGCGTTTATGAGGCTTGATCAAGATGGAATTATCATTTCAAGCCCGGGGCGAGGCTGCTTTGTTGCTGAAAATGCTGTTCAAAGGATAAGAGAGGGGCTTAAAAGCAAGATAGACGAGATAAGGGAGCTTGCAAGAGCTCTTTCAAATGCGGGGATAGAAGAAAGCCTTGTGCTTGAGGCAATTAAAGCGTCCTATAAGTCAAAATAAGCGAGAAAGGGAGAATGTTATGATTTGCGCGAAAGATTTAACTATGAAATTTGATGATTTTACTGCGCTTAAGCAGATGAACTGTAAAATCCCCGAGGCTTGTATTTACGGTCTTGTGGGTAGTAACGGCGCGGGAAAATCCACTTTTTTAAGACTTATAAGCGGTATATACCGTCCCAATAGTGGTGAGGTAACAATAGACGGCAAACCCGTTTATGAAAATCCTGAGGTCAAAAGTAAAATACTTTATGTACCCGACGAGCTTTATTTCCTGCCTCAGTCAAATATGAACAGAATGGCGGAGCTTTACAGCTCGATATACAAAAACTTCAGCTATGAGCGTTTTGAAAATCTGACAAAGACCTTCGGGCTTGACCCCAAGGCTAATATAAACACCTTTTCAAAGGGAATGAAGCGTCAGGCGGCTACAATTCTGGCTCTTTCCTCAATGCCCGAATTTCTCTTTTTTGACGAAACCTTTGACGGTCTTGACCCTGTAATGAGAAACCTTGTAAAGCAGGTAATATACAACGATGTTATGGAGAGAAAAACCACAACAATAATAACATCTCATTCGCTTCGTGAGCTTGAGGACACCTGCGACCAGCTTGCTCTGCTTCATAAGGGCGGAATTGTGTTTGAAAGCGATATACAAGACCTTAAAACCGCATTGTTTAAGGTGCAGGTGGCGTTTAACACAGAATATTCCAAGGAGCGATTTGCAGGTATTGAAATGCTTGATTATAACCAGATGGGTTCGGTGGCAACCTTTATTGCAAGAGGCGACAAGAACGAGGTCGTGGCTAAAATTCGCGCCCTTGAGCCTGTGCTTTTAGATGTGCTTCCGCTTAATCTTGAGGAAGTCTTCATCTATGAAATGGAAGCTCTTGGGTATGCCTTTAAGGAAATTCTTATGTAAGGAGGATATGACTGTGGCAAATTTCTTTTCTAAAAACTTATATGTTCAGGGCTTGAAGAAAATAAAGATAAGCGGAATAGCCTTCTCGCTGATAATAATTCTTCTTAACGCCTTTTTACCTATTATAGGAATAATCGACGGCAGCTCCGATCATCTTTCATACAGCAGTCAGCTTGTGGAATACAATATGGTAGTGCCGTTTTGCTTGCTTATAGTGGGGCTTGTTCCTATTCTTGCTCACGATATGTTTTCTTTTCTTAACGAGCGAAGCCAGTCCGACTTTTACCACTCAATACCCCAAAAGAGGACTTGTGTTTATGTCAGCTTCACCTTGGCGGTTATCACTTGGGCGTTTGGTACTATAATTTCAAGCACGGTTATAAACACTCTGCTTTGGAGTTTGGCGAGAGCCTATACATTTACCTTTGGCACAATAATTCTCGGTATGCTTCCGTATCTTGTGCTTGCTGTGCAGATGGCAGGCGTAATGATACTTGCCATGACGGTAACGGGAACTAAAATATCCAATTTTCTTGTCGCGATACTCTTCTTCCTGTTTTTCCGTGTAATGAGCGCTTTTTGCATAGCGTCTATTGATGCCGTGTCCAATGTTGTAAATGTTGACTTTGGTGTGTTCAAGTATTTTGGAATTGAATTTTTCCTTCCCGCGGCATTGCTTATAGGTGTTTTTGACGGGGAGGCGTCGGTTTATATTGATGCGGTGCTTCAGATATATTCCTTGCTTGTGGGAATCGGCTTGCTTGCTCTTGGCGGATTTGCATATAACAATCGCCGCAGTGAAATCGCCACAAAGAGCGCTCCCAGCAAAAGGCTTCAGCATATTTACCGCTTTGCCGTAACTCTTCCGTTTGTATTTTTAGTGGCGTTTTCGATAATAAATGACGGTTTCAGGTCCTACCAGATAATTTTGGTGATAATCGCAATTCTTGTGTATGTTCTTTACGAGCTTATTACCACCAAAAAGATAAAAAATGTGGTAAAATCCTTGCCGCTTATGGTCATTCCTTTGGCTGCAACCCTGCTTATGGTTAGCGGAATTTTCTGTGTCAGAAACGCTATAAACAATTATCGTTTTGATCCTGACGAGGTTGACGGATTTTGCTTTGTAAATTCCTATTCCAACACATACGAAACGCTTATGACCAATAAGGTTTATGCTGAAGGCGACAAAGCAGGAGAAATACTTGCCGATGCACTTGAATACTCGGTTAACAAAGCCGAGTACGGCTATCAGCATACCACTTTTGAGCGTGTTCTTATCAAACTTGACAGCGGAAGAATTGTTGCGAGAAATCTTTATATACTTGACGATGAATATGAGGAGCTTGTTAATATAATGAACAATTCCTCGGAATATCGCTCGGCTTATCTTAATATTCCTCACCCCGACGATATTTCAAGCGCGGGTTGTTATAATAATTTTGACAAGGCGCAATCAAAGAAAATTTACAGAGTTTTTTATGAGGAGTATAATTCGCTGTCCACCGCAGAAAAAATGCTTGTAAAGAAGCCACGCGGAGAGTATGTGAGTGTAGGAAACATTCATATTTCGGGCTATCTTAACAGACAAAGCTATAGCTCGTATTACAATATCGTATTTGACCTTCTTCCAAAAACCGCTCTTGCTTATATAGAGATGATGAAAGATAATAACGGGCGCGTATATTGGGGGTCTAATGTTGAGATTGCTTATAATACCCTTAATTCCCACAAGTCGCAGATTGAAGATATGGAGCTTACCTACTGCTACGGCAGTTTGACTGTTTCCAAGGTTGCGGGGACTTTTGAGGACGGACGAGTTGAACAAAAATATGATATTAAAAATGTCCCGACTATCCTTGCGGCATATGAGTTTGTTGATATTTTAGCCAATGATGAAAGCACCTTTGACTATAGCGACCCGCAAAATCTTTACAGGGTAAGATTGCAAATCGAGGCGGGCTTTTTGGTGGACACTCAAACGGTTAATCTTAACCCCGAGCACACCGTTACAGACCTTCTTGAAGCGTCGTCTGTTCAGGTTATACCCGATAAGGAGGTATATTATGAGGACGGTATTTACCTCAGTGAGGAGTTCTTCGTGAATATAAGCGAGGAAAATATGGTTAGAATAATCGAGCTTATGTTAAAAGCAAATGAACAGTAATATAATCAAAAACCAGCCTGTTATGCGCCATGTTCTTAAGGACAGTTTTTACAATCATTCGCCAGAAAGCGAAACGGCTACAGCCAGAGGCTCCCTTGTGTAAAGGGAGCTGACGCCGAAGGCGGTTGAGGGATTGTTTTAGTATAAATTTCAACTTTACAATCCCTCCGTCACGGCTTGCGCCGTGCCACCTCCCTTTGCACAAGGGAGGCTTTTTCTTTTCCTGCAAGTGCGCACTTACTCACCACCAGAGGTGGTTGTGAGAATAAACAATATACCGCCAAGAGTGACCATTAAGGTTACCCTCGGCGGTAGTTTTATTAGTTTTGTACTATAAGCGTAGTAAGAGCTTTTTTCTGTCCTTCCGTGGGCGGCTTTAACTTACCATTGTTCAAAAGTGTGACAATACAATGGAGCAAGAACCATCCGTCAGAGTGGAACAAAAATTGAAGTTCATACTCTTTTACTTTTCGCAAATGCGTGGGAACCGAATCCAATACCGCATCCATATAGGGCGCTTTGATGGTATCAAATTCATTTTTATATTTAGCCTTGATATTTTCACCGATGGCGAGAAGCTTATCT
>JAZRHS010000020.1:0-7703 GCA_045644865.1 Eubacteriales bacterium
CATCAGACCTCTTTGAAGCATATCTGAATGATATTAAATCAGCTTCTTAAAAAAATTTTTTGAATTTTTTTGCACATAACTATTGACTTTTCAGTTTTTATTTTATTCCGCCAATATCAAAAGCGGAGGCGTTACGCCTCCGCTTATTTAATTATTTCTTTTCTGCGGGCTTTCTTATGCGGTTAAGCTTTTTGTTCATCTTAAGAAGCTCTTCCTTTGTAAAGGAAATGTTCATCATTCCCATCATACTTGTCAGACGAAGTACGGTAAAGCCGCCCATCATCTGCATAAGTCCGCCGTCAGCCTTCAGGTCAACATCAAATCCACCCGACTTCTTGCCAGCATTCTTGTCCTTCTTGTTAGCATCCATCTTCTTTTTAAGCTTAAGACCAACACCGATAAACCAAAGCTTTCCTCTCTTGGACTTCATAATATCCGCGATCTTATCGTTAAGAGAGAAGCGTCCCTCGGGTGCAGAAACATCAAACCAGTTAAGAACCGCGCCCTTTTCAACAAGGACATAGTCCATATTCATCTCGTCAACCTTTTTGATCTTACCCTCGTCGGTAAGCTCGCCTGCCTTGGCAACAATGGTGCTTTCACCAACATTGTTAACATCAAAGTAGAAGAAATGATCCTCGGCGATCTTTTTGCCGATGCTCTCTCCGTTAACGAAAAGCTCCACCTCGGGAAGATTGGAATAAACAGTTACCTTGGTTACATCCTCAACTCTGTCCACATAACGCTTGCCGCAAAGGTGAACAAAGGGATCGACCTCGGGAGAAACAAGCCAAGCCTTGTAAGCATAGAAGGCGTCCTTCTTGTACTTTCTGTCCATAGTCATAAGACCCTTGTGGTTCTGTCCGTTCTCTCCGCCCTCGGCTCTTGCGTCAGCGCCAAAGTCAAACATATTCCAAACATGGGTTGCCCACAAATACTTTCTTGTAAACAGCTGCTTAATAAGCTCCTCGTGGTAGTACGCCTGATATTCCTCGGTGTAATCGCCCTGCTTGGGGTTGCTTGTGTGCCAGTTAAGCGCCTCGCAGCCGTACTCGGAGCAGCCGATGGGAATACTTGGGTGCATAGCGTGGAATTTATCAAACCAAGGACCGTTCATAGAGGTATCGCCGCCATACCAACCAAAGTAATGGTTGTAGGAAACCACATCGGGAATCTGCAAATAGGGATCTTCCATTTTGCACATTGAAACAGCGGCAATAGTTGTAAGACGGGTCTTATCCATTTCGTGAACCAGGTTGTTGAGTATACGATGATTTTCAAGAAGGTCCTCATCAGAGCCTGCTATCGAAATTTCATTGGAAAGTCCCCAAACCACGATGGAAGGGTGGTTGTAGTTCTGCGAGATAAGCTCCTTCATCTGGGAGATAGTGTTCTCGCGGCCACTGGGCATATGCCTTGAAATGTAAGGAATTTCAGCCCAGATCACAAGACCCTTTTCATCGCAAAGGTCATAAAAATACTGATCGTGCTGATAATGAGCAAGACGGATAGTGGTTGCTCCCACCTCACAGATAAGCTCAATGTCCTCCTTGTGATGCTCGGGAAGAAGCGCGTTGCCAACACCCCATCTGTCCTGATGACGCGACACGCCGCGAAGAGGATATTCCTCGCCGTTAAGAATAAATCCGTTATCGGGGTCTATCTTAAAGCTGCGGCAGCCAAATCTGCTGCAAACATTGTCAATAACCTCACCATTCTCCATTATCTCTACCTCACAGCAATAGAGATAGGGATCCTTGCGGCCGTTCCAAAGGTGAACATCCTTTATTTCAAAGACTGCCTTTGTTTCAGCAGACTCAATCTTATAAAGCTCGTTTTCGTCCTTATCGTAGATAGTATAAACGATTGTCTGACCCTCTCCAAGGTTTGTAACGAACACTTCAACCTCAACAGTTGCATCAGCTCCGTTTACCGCGGGAGTGATCTTAATACCGGGCGCGCCATAATAATCAAGGTCAAAATGTGTGTTGCTTACACAAACAAGATTTAAACCTCTGTAAAGACCGCCGTAGAAAGTAAAGTCAGCCATCTGGGGGTAAACTTCCTCGTTTGGCGAGTTGTCAACAACTACCGATATCTTTGTTTCGTCCTTTATCTCGTCGGTGATATTTACTCTCCAGGTGGAATATCCGCCGTCGTGGTGAGCAAGCTTTTTGCCGTCCACATACAAATCGGCAGAGGAATTCGCGCCTCTGAACTCAAGATAATACAGGTCAGCCGCAGGAAGCTCGGCCTTATTAAGTGTTTTTGTGTAAAGGCAAGAGCCGCGGAAATAATCGTTTCCGCCGTCAAAGCCGTCCTCGGCGTTCCATGTATGAGGAAGATTTATCTTCTCTCCCTCGCAAAGGCTTATGTCGGTTGTGTCCTTGACAAAAAGCCAATTTTCATTCAAGTTAATTATGTTTCTCATTTTTTCTCTCTTTTCTTTGGGAATTATCAGTTAACCTCGCGTCCAAGGTCAGCATTCATCTTGGCAAGTGTCTTCTTATCAAGGTTATAAACAAGACCAAGACCGATAAACTGCATTACTGCAGACGCAAGGAAGAGTATTGCCACAAGTGTACGAAGCTCAACGGCAAACTCCCACGAAAGCTTAGTAACATCTATGTACGCTGCTCCTGTATCTGGGTCTATAGCATTATTTACATAACCCATACCCTGCATAATGATAAGCGCAACCGCGGGTCCTACGCCCTGCGCCAATTTACGGAAGAAGGAGTGAAGCGAATATACTGTGCCTTCCTCGCGTGTGCCGAATTTCCATTCGTTATAGTCGATAGCGTCGCCCATCATAGCCCAGGAAACAGTGGAGTAAATGCCAAGGCCAAGGCTGTAAACAAGCTGGCAAAGAACATAAATTATAAGGTCAAGACTTGTATTGTCGGGAGTGATGATGAAAAGTCCAAGACCGCCGATTATGGAACAGATAGCGCCAACTACAGAAAGCTCCTTTTTACCGTATTTTACAACCATTTTACGCGCAAGAGGTGTAAACAAAAGAATCGGTATCATAGCAAAGAGCTGAACTATACCCGAAATCTCGGTGTTCTTAAAGTATATCTGGAATGTAACAGAAACCGCTGTAGCAGCGCCCTGCATACCTATAAACATACCCATAGCCGCAAGTGTTGCGCCAACTGCGGGACGGTTCTTTACAAAGTTGCCAAGAGCCTTAAATACATTAAACTTTTCCTGTCCCTCGTTCACCTGACTTTCGGTGTCAACACGGATCTCGGTGTTCTTAATCATAAACTGGAAGCAAATGAAGCCGATAACACCCATTATAAGCGCCGCAACGAAAACCATATTTCCGTTAAGCGACTCGTCCTCGTTGTAAATAAGGAACGGAAGAATTACCATAGGAAGCATATTGCCTACCATAGGACCTATAGAACGCCAAGCAGAAAGCGATGCTCTGTCAGCCGCCTCGTTGGAAATAAGCGAAAGAAGCGAGCCATAAGGAACATTAGCGATAGTATAGAAGGCGTCCCAAATAACATATCCTGCAATAAAGATTATAAACTTAGCCCAAACGGGTGCTTGCGGGAAAGGAAGGAAGCAGCACGCACCGCCCACAATAAGACCGATAGAGCCTATAAGAATGTACTGTAAGAACTTATTTCTCTTATACTTGCGCTTATCCGCGTCTATCATAGAGCCAATAAGGGGGTCATTGATAGCATCCCAGAACTGAACGATCACAAGGAGCAATGAGTACCAAGCGCTCATACCCATAACCTGAGTCCAGAAAAGCGCCATTGTGCCCTTAAGAGCAAAGCTCATATTACAGCCAAGATCACCTGCCGCATACGCAAGACAGTCGCGCATACCAAACTTGCGCTTTCCTACTTTTTCTACCGTTTTTTGGTTTTCCATAGAATGTTTTTCCTCCGTTTTATCGTCTGTTAAAATGCGAAAAGCTAAAATTCGCAAGATACAAAGCAATTATACCAAATAATCGTCGCAAAGTCAAGATTTTTTTGTAAAAAATAAATAAATAATATTGGAATTTTTCTGCTTTACAAAAGTTGTCCTTGTATGATAATTTTTTATTAAAAAACGAGAACAGATGATATTTTCATAACATTATTAATTTTAATTACTTCCGACTTAAAATCTCATTGACTTTTCTTCCGACAAATGATATAATTTTGTAAAGCAAATTATTAAACTGGCGATTTCTCCATTCCCCATAGCAAATGAAAGAGGAATTATAATATGTCTATCACATTTACTTAGGCGGTGCTCGGGCGTGATGCCAACAACAGCTGATTGACATCACAGATCACCAGAACACGCGTTTTCTGCGAAAACATAAAGAAATCCGAACCCTTCGCCTACCGGCTTTGGGTTCGGATTTCTACTGTTTGGTGCGGGTGAAGGGACTTGAACCCATATGAAATTGCTTTCACTAGAACCTGAATCTAGCGCGTCTGCCAATTCCGCCACACCCGCATATAAACAATGCAAAGCGCGTAGCACGCATTGCAGAGTTATTTATCCTTTATTTTTTACTCGAAGTCTGGTCTTCGAGGGCGAGGACATATGCGCATCCTTTATTCGCCTTAGTGCGCGGTTATTATTATACACAATTTTATAAAAAAAGTCAATACCTTTGGAAAAATTTCATTTAATTTAGTTTGTTTGATTGGTTCTCGTATATATAAGGAAAATTTTTCTTGACAAATTCGTCAAAATATGCTATTATGTATGTGTAACTATTGAAGCCACAAGGCTTCCACGAGTGCGAAGACATATCTTCTACACCAGGCACTCTTCTGCGGAAGAGTGTTTTTTATTTTAGTTAAGAGAGAAAATTTATGAAGAAGAACACAAAAAAAACTCCTCTTTTCAGACACATTTTTTTCTGGAAAGCGCTCAGATGGCCTGTAAGCGTTTTTTTGAGAATTAAATTCGGCTACAGGTTTAAGTTTGCAAGGAATTTACCCGAAAACTACATAGTTCTTTCCAACCACGCCACCGATTTTGACCCGTTATTCGTTGGAGTAAGCTTCAGAAAACAAATGTATTTCGTGGCAAGCGAGCATATTTCCCGTTGGAAGACCGCATACAAATTTTTAAAATACGGCTTTGAGCCTATAATCAGATACAAGGGCGCTATTGCCGCATCTACCGTAATGGATGTTCTGCGAAAGGTAAAAAAGGGCGGCAGCGTTTGCATATTTGCCGAGGGTGTGAGAACCTGGGACGGCGTTACAGCCCCCATACTTCCCTCCACCGCCCAGCTTATCAAGGCGGCTCGCTGCGGTCTTGTTACATACAAAATTGAAGGCGGATATTTCGTCAGTCCCGCGTGGAGCGAAAACGGCACAAGAAGGGGGCATATCAAGGGCGCTCCCGTAAACATTTACACCAAGGAGCAGCTTGCCGCAATGAGCGACGAAGAGGTATATGACTGCATCACCCGCGACCTCTACGAGGACGCCTACGCTACTCAGCTTGAAGCTCCAAAGCGCTACAAGGGAAAGCAGCCTGCCTACAGGCTTGAAAATCTTCTCTTCCTCTGCCCCGAGTGCAGAGCCCACGGAAGCATCTCATCAAAGGGCGATAAGGTAACCTGCTCTGCCTGCGGACACAGCTTTATTTACAACGAGCTTGGCTTACTTGAAGGAACTCGCTTCAAGACGGTAAAGGAGCTTTCGGATTGGCAGTCGCTTGAGGTTGCCAAGGACGCCGAGGACGGCAGGATATACACCGCAAGGCTTGGCCGCATATCGGCAATCGGCAAGGGTACTGAACAAATAATCTCCGAGGGAGAGCTTTCATTGTCAGCCGAAACCCTTAAATGCGGAGATTTTGAAATGCCGCTTGCTTCAATTCCCGACATTGCTATTCACGGAAAGCATTCGCTGGTATTTTCAGGCGGAGAGCAATATTACGAGCTTACTCCCATTGAGGACGACAACGCTATAAAATTCAAGCTTCTTTTTGCAGAGCTTAAAAAAATCAAACAAACAGTGAGGTAAAGTATGGATCTTTCAGCTGCTAACATTGAACTGTGGAGCCCTATAATTCAAACGGGTATAATAGCAGGGCTTATCGTGCTTGCAAATGTACTTCGCCGTAAAATCTCCTTTATCCGCAACAGCCTTATGCCCACAGCGGTAATTGCAGGATTTATTCTTCTGCTTCTCCGCACCACAGGCGTAATAACAATGAGCGCCGATTTCCTTGAGGCTCTTACATACCATTGCCTCGCTCTCGGATTTATTGCTCTTACGCTGCGCTCTCCCGAAAAGCAGAGCGATGAGGAAAAATTCATCGGAAGTAAAAGCGGCGCGCTTATAGTCAGCACCTATCTGGTGCAGGCAATAGTCGGTCTTTCGATCTCGCTCTTCCTTTCATACACTTTTATGCCCAATTTCTTCAAGGCGGCAGGAATTCTGCTTCCTATGGCTTACGGACAGGGCCCGGGACAAGCAAACAATGTTGGAACTACATATGAAAACCTCGGTATGGGGGGCGGTCAGAGCTTTGGTCTTTCCCTTGCGGCAATGGGATTCCTTTGCGCCTGCACCGTCGGCGTTATTTACCTTAATATTCTTCACAGAAAAAACAAAATTACCCGCATAAGGGACAAGGACTCGGTTTCAGGCTCTGTTACAGTTGAGCTTTTTCAGGACAGCGACGAAATACCGATCACCGAGTCTATTGACAAGTTAAGCGTTCAGGCGGCTATTATTTGTCTGCTCTACCTCTTGACCTATCTGTTCACCGCGGGAATCGTTGCGCTGCTTGAGGCGATAGCTCCCGGTGTGGCTAAAACCATCAGCCCTCTTCTTTGGGGCTTCAACTTTATCATTGGCTCTGTTGTTGCTATGGCTTGTCGTTCCCTGTTCAAGGGTCTTAAGAAGGCAAAGGTGATGAATCATCAGTATCTCAACAACTACCTGTTGAACCGTCTTTCGGGACTTGCCTTTGACATTATGATAGTTGCGGGTATCGCAAGCATAGACATCAAGGAGCTTTCCGGAAATTGGATTCCCTTTATCATTATGGCGGTGCTTGGCGGCGTAGTTACTCTCTTCTATTTAAAATATATGTGCAAAAAGCTTTACAAGGGCTATGAATACGAGGGCTTCTTCTCGATGTTCGGAATGCTTACGGGAACACTCAGCTCGGGCGTGCTTCTTCTCCGCGAAATTGACCCCGATATGAAGACCCCAGCATCAAACAACCTTATTACAGGAAGCTCATTTGGAATCATATTCGGTGCTCCCCTGCTGATTATTATCAGCTTTGCTGCACAGAGTGAGCTTTCGGCTTGGTTATCACTTGGAATTATCTTTATCTACCTTGCTTCGCTTTTGTTGTTTATCGCAAAGGTCGGCAAGAAAAAGAAAAAATAAGAAATGGAGCCTTGCGCTCCTTTTCTTTTCCTAATTTATAAAATAGTTACCGAATATCGGTTGACTAAAAGTCATAACCGTGATATAATTATATAGATTATGATAAAATCAGGAAAGGAGCAATGCCGATGATAAAGGCTATAACAGAAAAATTCAAGGAATCGGCTATGTCCGTGCTTCCTGTAGCGATATTGGTGGTTATTCTTAACCTTACCCCTCTTATTTCACTTTCGCTTAAGGAAATTACAGTGTTTCTGATTTCGGCTTTATTTCTTATTCTGGGAATAGGAATGTTCAGCCTTGGAGCAGACC
>JAZRHS010000021.1:0-8570 GCA_045644865.1 Eubacteriales bacterium
GATGCGGTAATTCCCATAATTGGGGCGTTTCTCACAATGTCGATGTTGTCGCCGTAGTAGTTGGTCAGAATTTCATAGGGGGTGTTTCCTTCCTCGGCAAGGGTAACAGAGCCCCATTGAGATAAGCCCTCGCAGGTGACGGTGGTGCCGTTGCAGTAGCGGGCGAACAGGGGCTCAACGAAGCCCTGCCGCCTGAGATAGTCGTTGAAGATGTCATCGGTGATCTGGGAGATGGTGTCGAAGATGTTGCGACCGTTGACGAAGGATTGATCGATGGCGGTGGAGTTGGTGATGTTGAAGGGGTAGCCGCGGGAGCGATAGTATTCGGTGTAGACCCTGTTGAGGGCATAAGAAATCTGCGCGTATATATTGGCGCGCAGGGCGCTTTCAGGCCAGGTTGGGAAAATTTCACTTGAAGCTACATTTGATATGTAATCAAGAAAGGGAAGGGTTACATTTTCGGCGTCGCTGTCGGGTGTACCCAAATGCACGGTAATATATTCGGGGATAAATGGAAGTCGTGGCATTATTTTCTCCTTTTTATAGATTTGGCGGCTCGCTGTTTGTTACATTTTCCGAATAGGGGTCAAACCTGTCGGTGTAGCCGTTTTTCGGAAGCGGAATAAGGTTAATGGGCTGAACCGAGGTTATTCCGTCAAATATGGGAACCTGTTGGGCGGTGGCAGGGAAGTAGCCGTCAAGCTGAATGTCAAGGTTATAGGTGGCAAAGCGAGGCTCTATTCCCGGACTTTCCGAATTTTCGCTTGGTGGGGCGGCAAGCGAGATTTTGGGAGTCAGACCGTCCCGTCCTGTAGTAAGCTTAACGATAACCGACGAGAAGTTGGGCTGGTTGCCTCTGACCGTAACAACGGCATTCTCAAGGGGAATGGCACTTGAGGCGGTGCTGACCCTTGTAACAAGGTAGCCCGTGCCGCTGTATCCTATGCCTTGGTATTGGGGTATGTCTTTGTTCATCTCTGTTCCTCCTTGGTTTTTATTACGAGTATATGAGTCGGCAAATGTAAATGTTAATTAAAAAAATTCTAAAAACTATTGCAAAAAACAAAAAAGTTTGGTATAATAATAAGGCAATAAGCAGAATTGCATTGTCAAGCTGCGAAATAAGGCCATACAGCCGGGGAATTAGCGGTGCCTTGTACCTGAAATCCGCTATATGCAGGGGTGCATTCCTCTCTTGAGGGTGAAGCACCTGCGGTCTGTGGCGTGTCTTTTCGTGTTGAGGAATGGGTCTTGTGCAATCGGGAGCTGTGAACCATGTCAGGTGGGGAACCAAGCAGCATTAAGCGGTGTACCTGATGTGCCACGAGGTTGCCTGTTCTGAGCGATAGATGCGTATGTCGCGTGGGAGTGACATTCGATTTTGAGGTGTATGGTCTTATTTTGTGGCTTGATTTTTATAAATTAAATGTAGGAGGTAAATATGCATCAGGCGTTGTATAGAAAATGGAGACCGCAGGTCTTTGACGATGTTTGCGGTCAGGAGCATATTACTTCTATATTGAAGTATGAGGCGTCGCTTGGAAAATTCAATCACGCTTACCTTTTCTGCGGTTCGCGCGGAACGGGTAAGACTACCTGCGCAAAGATACTTGCCAAGGTTGTAAACTGTGAAAATCCCAAGGACGGAAACCCCTGCGGAGAGTGTGCCTCGTGCAGAGCTATTGACGAGGGCTTTGCCACAGATGTGCTTGAAATGGACGCGGCATCAAACAACGGTGTTGACAATATCCGTGATATTCGCGACGAGGTTGCATATCCCCCAAACACTCTTAAGTACAGAGTTTATATCGTGGACGACGTACATATGCTTTCGGACAGCGCATTTAACGCATTGTTAAAGACACTTGAAGAGCCGCCGTCTTATGTTATATTCGTGCTTGCTACTACAGAGATTCACGAGCTTCCCGCTACCATAATTTCCAGATGCCAGCGCTTTGAGTTCCGTAGAATATCTATTGATGTTCTTGTGCAAAGGCTTGAGCATATCGCAAAGCAAGAGGGAATAAATGTAAGCCACGGAGCCCTTCAGCTTATCGCTAAGATAGCACAGGGCGGTATGCGTGATGCTATCAGCCTGCTTGACCTTTGCGCGGGCGGAAAGCGCGGAGAGCTTATCGATGAGGACGCGGTAAATGAGATAGTCGGTCTTAGCAGCCGCGCCACTATAGCCGATATAGTAAATGCCGTAGCCGATAAGAATTTTGATCTTATTTTAAGCGAGATAGACAATATTGTCCGCTCATCAAAGGATATAGCAGTATTTTGGCAAAATCTTATGTCATTTTACAGAGATATGCTGGTGCTTAAGTCCTCAAAGGACGCGGCAAAATATCTTGATCTTACCGATAACGAGCTTAAGCAGCTTAAGGAGGTTACCGCGAAGTTCTCGCGTGAAACCATACTGTCGCATTGCAAGCAGCTTGAGGGGGCGCTTTTCGCTATTCAAAAGGCAAATGCCATAAAACGCACTGTTGCAGAGCTGACTCTTGTAAAAATGTGTGATGAAACCCTTGAGGCTTCAAATGAAAATCTTCTTTCAAGAGTGTCAAAGCTTGAGGACGCCGTTGCGCTTGGTGTCAGCATAAAGCCTGCGGCAAAACAGATAAAGGCAGAAAAGAAGGAAGAAAAAGAACAGCCTAAGGAGATACAAAAGCCTGAGGTAAAGGCGGCAACAGGCAACACCGCGCCTAAATTAAAGGGGCTTTCCTGTTGGGCTGAGGTTATAGACAGAGTAAGCCAGAGCGATAACAGAGTGGCTTCTTATTTAAGACAGACAAGAGCCTTTGTGGCGGACGGAGAGATGATAAAGGTGTTTGTGCCCGACTCATTCACTATGATGATGATTGACGGCTCGGGGGCAAAGGACCTTGTGCGCGCGGCGCTTTCTATGTGCTTAAAGCGCGAGGTGGGCGACGCTCAGCTTGCCTTTGAGGCAAAGCCGGCGGACCTGCCCGACGAGATTGATGCTCTTGACGGGATAATTCAAAATATAGAAAACTGATAATACAGGAAGGAAGAATAATTATGAAAGCAAGAATACCTCAGGGAATGGGCGGCGGTCCTCAGAATATGAACGCGATGCTTAAGCAGGCGCAGAAGATGCAGGAGGATATGGCGGCACTTCAGGAAGAGCTTGACGGACGCGAGTATGATGTCAAGGCAGGCGGCGGAATGGTCGAGGTAAAGATAAATGGTAAGCGAGAGGTGCTTTCTGTAAGCATCAAGCCCGAGATAGTTGATCCCGATGATGTTGAAACACTTGAAGATATTATCGTTGCGGCGGTTAATGAGGCTATAAAGACAGTTGACACTACAAACGAAAGTGAAATGTCAAAGGTAACAAGCGGCTTCGGTATGCCGGGATTGTTCTGATATGGCGGAAATTGAATCGCTTGTCCGTCTTGCCGAGCAGTTTGGACGGCTTTCGGGCATTGGCAGAAAGAGCGCTATGAGAATGGCGTATTCGGTGCTTGAGTTTACAGACGAGGAAGCAGCCGAGTTTGCCCGCGCTATCGTTGACGCAAAGACAAATATACATTATTGCCCCGTTTGCCAAAATTTAACCGACAGAGAGCTTTGCTCTGTGTGTAACGACCTTGACAGAGATAGGTCTGTTATCTGCGTGGTAGAGGACGCAAGGGCGGTAATGTCAATAGAAAAGGTAAGGGAATACAGAGGAACCTACCACGTTCTTCACGGCGTTATTTCGCCTGTTAACGGTATAGGCCCCGAGCAGCTTAAGATAAAGGAGCTGCTTGCGAGAATTGACGACGAGGTCAAGGAGATAATCGTTGCCACCAATCCCACAGTTGAGGGAGAGGCTACCGCAATGTATCTTTCAAGGCTTATAAAGCCTCTTGGCGTTAAGGTAACAAGACTTGCCTATGGTGTTCCTGTGGGTGCAGATCTTGAGTATGCGGACGAGGTAACTCTTTTCCGTGCGCTTGAGGGAAGAAGAGATTTTTGAAAGGGCTGAAATCAGCCCTTTTTGCTTGATTTCAGTTGAAAAAAATAATAATAAAATTTGGTAAATCGGTTGAAAAATCCTTCAAAATATGTTATAATTATATGAGTAAGCCTTGAGGGGGAAATGTATGGAATATGTAACACTCGGTAAAACAGGCTTAAGAGTTTCGCGGGTCGGATTTGGCGGCATACCTATTCAGAAGGTAAATGCCGAGGATTCTGTCAAGCTTATGCAGGCTGTTTTTGACAAAGGAATAAACTTTATTGACACTGCACGCGCCTATACGGTCAGCGAGGAGCTTATCGGTAACGCCCTTGTGGGAATGAGAGAAAGGTTCATAATTGCCACTAAAAGTATGGCAAGAACTGCTGACGCAATGCGCGCGGATATTGAAGCCAGCCTTAAAAATCTAAAAACCGATTATATCGATATATATCAGGTACATAATCTTCCTGCAGAGCAGTTTTCGCTTATTTGCGGAGAGGGGGGCGCGCTTGAAGCCCTTATGGAAGCCAAGAGAGCGGGAAAGATAAGGCATATCGGTCTTACCGCCCATTCGCTTGAGGCTTTTGAGTATGCGACTACCCTTGATTGGGTTGAAACCCTGATGTTTCCGTACAATATCGTAGAAACTCACGGTGAGGAAATAATAAAGAAGTGCCGTGAAAGAAATATAGGTTTTATTTGTATGAAGCCGCTTGCGGGTGGAGCTATTGAGAATGCCCGTCTTGCAATGCGATTTATTGCGGCAAACAAAAATGTGGATACTGTTATTCCGGGTATGTGCTGTGAGGACGAGGTGGATATGAATGTGTTGTCGGTGTGCGACACCTCACCGCTTTCACAGGACGAGCTTTGTGAGATAGAAAACATAAGAAAAACGCTTGGAACAAGCTTTTGCAGAAGATGTAATTATTGTCAGCCCTGCGCGGCGGGAATAAACATCTCGGGAGTGTTCCTGTTTGGCGGATATCTTGACAGATACGGTCTTGAGGATTGGGCAAGAATAAGATATGCAACCCTTGACAAAAAGGCAAGCGATTGTATTGGGTGCGGTGCTTGCGAGGCGCGATGCCCATATAATTTGCCTATCAGAGAAATGCTTAAAAAATACGCCGTTTTATTTGGCGAGTAAGAAAGGATAAATGAATATGAACAGACTTATTGGAAACGCGGTAGTGGGACAGTCGGGCGGACCGACAGCGGCAATTAACGCCACACTTGCGGGCGTTATCAGAGGAGTAAAGGACGAATCGGTACACGGCGGTGCTATCGGAAAGCTTTACGGTATGCGTAACGGTGTTGAGGGACTTATTGAGGAGCGTCTTATAGATCTTTCGGCTCGTTTTGCAAGCGATGAGGATATTGATATTCTTGAAAGCACACCTGCGGCGGCTCTCGGCTCTTGCAGAAAAAAGCTTCCCAAGCCTCAGGACGACCCCGCGTTCTTCGAAAATCTTATTTCTATTTTCAAAAAGTATGACATAAGATATTTCTTCTACATAGGCGGAAATGACTCTATGGATACCGTGGCAAAGCTTTCGGAGTACACAACAATGTGCGACTACGAAATGCGCATAATCGGTGTTCCCAAGACCATAGACAATGACCTTGTGGTTACCGACCACACCCCCGGCTTTGGCTCTGCGGCTAAGTATATTGCAACAACTATGCAGGAGATAATCCGCGACTGCGCGGTATACACCACAAAGGCGGTAACTATTGTTGAAATTATGGGACGCGACGCAGGCTGGCTCGCGGCTTCCTCTGCCATAGGCCGCGTTGTGAATGGAGTAGCTCCCAACCTTGTTTATCTTCCCGAAAGAACCTTCAATATGGAAGAATTTATGGAAGATGTCAGAAAAGAGCTTGAAAAGCAGCCTAATGTGGTGGTTGCGGTTTCCGAGGGACTTCAGTTTGCCGACGGAACATATGTAGGAGAGGGAACTCAAAGCGGCGCGGTTGATATTTTTGGACACAAGTATCTTTCGGGTACGGGTAAGGCTCTTGAGATGGCTGTTAAAAATGAGATAGGCTGCAAGGTTCGCTCTGTTGAGCTTAATCTTTGCCAGAGATGCGCTTCTCATATTGCATCTGCTACAGATATTGATGAATCTGTAAGAGTGGGCAGAGGTGCCGTGTTCGCGGCAGCGCAGGGTGTAACCCGCAGAATGATGACCATACTTCGTAACGAGGGCGAGGAATATTCGTCTATAATCGACCATTCAGATGTGTCTGAAATAGCAAATAAGGTAAAGTATGTTGACGATAAGTTTATAAATGAGCGCGGCAACAATGTAACAGACGAATGCTGTAAGTATCTGCTTCCCCTTATTGCAGGTGAGAGAGATATTAAGTATGCGGGCGGACTTCCCGTTCATATAATCCTGTAAGGTGAACCTATGAGAATTGCGGTTATAACAGGCGCGTCGTCGGGAATGGGAAGAGAGTTCGTCAAGCAGATAGACGCTCTTGAATGCTTTGACGAAATATGGGTCATCGCCAGAAGAATGGACAGGCTTGAGGAACTTTCAGGTGAGTGCAAAAACAAGATCCGTCCAATCTCTCTTGACCTTATGAGGCAGGAAAGCTATGACGAGTATAAGGCTATGCTTGAGTCAGAAAAGCCCGATGTGTCGGTGCTTGTAAACGGTAGCGGCTTTGGCCGCTTTGGCGCGTTTGCCGATATTGATCTTAAAACACAGCTTGATATGATTGATCTTAACGATAAGGCGCTTGTTGCGATGACATACCTTACGCTCCCCTATATGAAGGAGGGCGGTAAGATATATCAGATAGACTCGCTTTCTTCCTTCCAGCCCGTACCCTATATTGGCGTGTATGCGGCAACAAAGGCGTTTGTTCTTAGCTTTTCAAGAGCCTTGAATGTAGAGCTTAAAAAGCGCGGAATAAGTGTGCTTGCTATCTGTCCCGGCTGGGTTCGTACCGAGTTTTTCGACCGCGCGGTTACCGATGATACCATTACATATTACAATCGCTATTACAATGCCGATCAGGTGGTCCAGAGGGCTCTTAAGGATATGAAAAAGGGCAAAGATGTGTCGGTTTGCGGATTTCCTATCAGAATGCAGGTAAGACTTACAAAGCTCTTGCCCCATAGACTTGTTATGAAGATATGGTGTAAGCAGCAAAAGAAGTGATTTGGCAGTAGCCAAATTTATTTAATTACTTGATAATTAAAGTAAAATGTGGTATAATGGGGGTGGTGCTTTGGAGCATTTGAGCCACAATATAAGGCAACAGGCTGAAAAACGGGCAAGAGTAGCTCTTGACTGCGGCAAAAATAGGCTTAAGCTTGTTGTGGGAATTTTGTTCTCGGTTGCCATCACCGTTGTAATGTGGAGTATTTCGGATATAGCGGAAATGCTTTTATTGCATTTAATTGATGATGCCGCCCTTTGCGCGTTTATTGCCGATGCCTTTCATTGCTTATTGATAATATTTACTGTAGCACCTGTTTATCTCGGACTTTTCTTTATGGCGGCAAGAATGCTTTGCGGAGAGAAAACAGAGATAGCAGATATATTTGATTGCTTTTCGTCCCCCCGTCTGTACGGCAGGGCAATTGGAATTGCATTAAGGCTTTTTGTAAGACTTTTGCCTGTTGTGATTGTCTTGAGAGTGCCTTATGCTTTCGGATCTTTGTCAATGTCGCTTGAGATACCCGAATATTTGTATGGCGGGGCGGCGCTGCTTGTTGCTGTTGCGTTGTCGGCGGTGTTGGTGCTGCCTGTTGCTTCGTCCTTCGGGCTTGTAAGCTTTTCGTTGTTTTATCCCGAACAGGGAATACGAGTCGCTGTTAAAATGGCGAGAAAAGCAAGAAAGGGAAGCTACAGATATGTGCTTTCGCTTGCCTATTCTACACTGCTTAAGCTTTTGCTTTCGCTTTTTACGATAGGTGTGGTTACATTGATACAAACCATTCCGCTATCTCTTTTAAGATACGCGGCTATGGCGCGTGAGCTTGATAATAATGAACCGAAAGGAATAATATAAAAATGGAACAGAGAAAGAAGTTTTATATGACTACGGCTATTGCCTATGCGTCAAGAAAGCCTCATTTTGGTAACACTTATGAGATAATTATGGCTGATGCTTATGCCAGATACAAGCGCGCTATGGGCTATGATGTTTACCTTTGCACAGGTACAGACGAGCACGGTCAGAAAATAGAAAATCTCGCCAACGAGGCGGGTATTACACCCAAGCAGTATGTTGACGGCGTTGCGGGTGAGATAAAGGGCGTGTGGGATAAGATGAACACCACATATGATTACTTTATACGCACCACCGACGATTATCACGAGCGCGCGGTTCAGAAGATATTCAAGCGCTTTTACGAGCAGGGAGATATTTATAAGGACTATTACGAGGGCTGGTATTGCACCCCCTGTGAATCCTTCTTCACCGATACCCAGATAACAGACGGAAAATGCCCCGACTGCGGCAGACCTGTTGAGCACGCAAGAGAGGAAGCATACTTCTTTAAGATGAGCAAGTATGTTGACCGTCTTATCAAGCACATAGAGTCTGACTCCGAATTTATTCAGCCTGAGTCGAG
>JAZRHS010000022.1:0-3529 GCA_045644865.1 Eubacteriales bacterium
GCAGACGAGATAGATATGGTGATAAACATTGGCGATGTTAAGGACGGCAGCTATGACGCGGTTCTTGAAGAAATCAAGGCTGTAAAAAAGGCGTGCGACGGCAGACTTCTCAAGGTCATTATCGAAACCTGCCTTCTTACAGAGGACGAAAAGATACGCCTTTGCGCGGTCGTTTCCGAATCGGGGGCAGAGTACATAAAAACAAGCACAGGCTTCTCCACAGGCGGCGCGACATTTGCCGATGTTGAGCTTATGAGAAAGCACTCCGCACCCGCGCTTAAGATAAAGGCGGCAGGCGGAATCTCCTCTATTGAGGACGCAGAAAAGATGCTCACCCTTGGCGCAGACCGTCTTGGAACAAGCAGAATAGTAAAAATCGTAAAGACAGGAGAAGTAAATAATGACCGAGGTTATTAAATCAATAATATCACGCAGAAGCGTGAAAAGCTACAAGTCAGACCCCGTTCCTCAAGAGCTTCTTGACGCAATTCTTGAGGCGGGAACATACGCCCCCACAGGCAGAAATATGCAGTCGCCCATAATAATTGCAGTTACTGACAAATCTATCCGCGACAAACTCTCAAGGCTCAACGCAAGCATTATGGGAGCTGACGGCGACCCCTTCTACGGCGCGCCCGTTGTGCTTGTTGTCCTTGCGGACAGGCAAAGAAGCACCTACCTCTACGACGGCTCTCTCGTAATGGGAAATCTTATGCTTGCCGCCCACAGCCTTGGGCTTGGAAGCTGTTGGATACACCGCGCCAAGGAAACCTTTGAAACAAGCGAGGGCAAGGAATTGCTTGCTTCTCTTGGCATCGAGGGCAACTACGAGGGTATAGGAAACTGCGTAATAGGCTACCCCGACAAGCTCCCCGCAGAGCAAAAGCCGAGAAAGGACAATTACATCTACAGAGTGTAAAGGAGAAACAACTATGTGCAACAATCAAAAATTTATTATTGATACCGACATCGGCGACGATATTGACGACGCCATAGCCCTCTATTCGGCTATGAAGCGCGGCTTCTCCCTCGTGGGCGTTACCACGGTGTTCCGCAACACCGCAGACAGGGCTCGTCAGGTAAAAAAGCTTATGACAGGCTTCGGCAAGGGCTACGAAAATGTTCCCGTTCTTGCGGGCCTCGGCGTTCCCTTTGGGACAGAGCCCACCGAATATCCCGTTATTCCCCATCACACCCCCGAAATGGACGACGATAAATACGCCCCCGACAACACCGACCCCGAAGTAGCAGTAGATTTTATCATCGACTCCTGCAAAAGATACAGGGACGAGCTTACAATTATCGCAATCGGGCCCTTTACAAACATCGCAAGGGCGATACAAAAAGACCCCGAAGCCCTTAATATGGCAAAAAGCGTTATAATTATGGGGGGAGCGTTCTATAAGCAGTACGCCGACTGGAATGTTATGTGCGATGTAACAGCCGCAGATATTATGTTCAAGGGGCTTAACAACCTTGAGTGTATCGGCGCAGATGTTACCCACCTTATGCTTGGTGAGGACGAACTCTATAACAGCCTGTTTGATTACAACGGAAGCGACGAATGCAGACGCTACCTCAAGGAGCTTTGCCTTATGTGGAAAAAGGACAGACCCAAATCGCCCCTTTTGCTCCACGACCCCCTTGTAATATATTATGCCGAGGATAAGAGCATCTGCCAGACCGAAAATGCCCCCATCGCGGTGCTGACCGAGGGCTTTGCCAAGGGTATGACCCTCAATGTTAAGGCCTACAGTAAAAAATGGCTCAATGAGGAAGCCTATACAGACTTCGATGTGAACCACACCGCAGCCGTGGCAAAAACCGCCGACCGCGAAAAATTCAACACCCGAATTCTTGCTGATTACAGCGGGGAAGCCCCCGCGGGCTTGTAGCCTTCGGCGTTCACCCAATTTTATTGGTGCGAACATAATAACACCCAATACAAAAACCGATGTCTAAACAACATCGGTTTTCTTGTTTTGCAGATATAAATTTATAACATTGTAGGGGCAGGTGGCCCGTAACTCCGCCTGTAAGCCGGGTTCTGTCGAGAACGGTTATCAATCTTCGCCAAATGTCGCCACTTGGCTTCGGCTTTCGCCGTGCCACCTGAGAATATGCGTCGGGCAAACGATCCTCATACGGTGTTGCTTCGGATAGGGTTTACAGCAAATCTATGTTACCATAGAAGTGGGTGAGCTCTTACCTCGCCTTTCCATCCTTACCCTTGCGGGCGGTCTATTTCTGTTGCACTTTCCCGGAAGTCGCCTTCGGCTGATGTTATCAGCTATCCTGCCCTGTGAAGCCCGGACTTTCCTCACGGTAATACCTTTCGGCTTGATACCGCGCAACCGTTCAGCGGAGTTACCTGCAAATTATAACACAAAAGCCCCGCTTTGTCAATAGGGCATAAATAAGGCGCTCATATGAGCGCCCGAAGCTTAAAATTTTCTTACCATTTTTCCTCTCAACTTGACAAGACGAACGATAACAGGACAAAGCACCAGATTAAGCGCAAGCTCAAAAAGGAAGTTGCCGCCCGCAAGACCGAGTATCATATAGCTTCCCGCCGATGCAAAGCCAAGAGCGAGAGCCCACTCTGTAATAGTGTCCATAAAGAACAAAAGACAACCGATAAGAAAAATTCCCGTGTTGATTATAGGAGAAGCAACTGCCGCCGCAAATGCCGCCGCCGTATCGTTGCCCTTAAAGCCCTCAAGTGCCGAGCAGTCAGCACAAGCCGCCCTTTTACAAAGAAGCTTGTAAGCAAGACCCGCGCCAAATCCCGCGCCTACACCCTTTACAAGAACTGTAACAATCGTTCCCAAAACATCAACCGCCAAGAATGCCGCCGCGTCGCCCGAAATAAGCACGGTAAGACTGAAGGCAAGACCAAGCCAAGCACCTGCCAAAGGGCCGTAAAGTGCCGCGCCGATAACGATGGGAATAAGAACAGGACAAATAGCAAACATACCAAAACGAATAAAGCTGCCCGCGAACTGTAATACTACCACTATAGCGGTAAGCAGAGCGAGAACCGTAAGCTTTTTAGTGTCATATCTTTCAGATGTCATAATTAAACCTCCGCAAATCACTTTTTACGCTTAAATTATACACCCACCGATAAAAAAAGTCAATAGAAAATACTGTGTTTCTCAGAAAGCAAACCAAAAACAGCACAAAAAACAAAAAAGTATCAACAAAAAGCCGAAAAGCTATTGACAAAATAATGAAAATGATGTATAATAGCACTTGCGAGTTCTGCAAAGGCCGCTCGCAAGTACACGGAGAAGTACTCAAGTTGGCCGAAGAGGCGCCCCTGCTAAGGGTGTAGGTCGGAAATAACCGGCGCGAGAGTTCAAATCTCTCCTTCTCCGCCATCCAAGTCCACAACATTGCTGTTGTGGACTTGTTTTTTATTATATCTGGAAAGGATTACAATATGCCATCTCAGACTGCTATAAAATTAACGCAAATACGAAATAGTCCGAAAATGCAACAATTTTTATGTGACGTTTTGCTTTTT
>JAZRHS010000023.1:0-13935 GCA_045644865.1 Eubacteriales bacterium
CTATCTCCAGCCCCCTTCTTGAAACATCTATCAAGGGTGCTACAGGTATCCTTATCAACATTACAGCTTCTCCCGACATTCAGCTTGAGGATATCGACCTTGCGTCCACTATGGTTGCTGATGAAGCAAGCCCCGATGCAAATGTTATCTGGGGTGTTGCCTTTGACCCCAACCTTGATGACGAGATGAAGATAACGATCATCGCAACAGGCTTCTCAAGAAAGCCCGATGACCCTTATTATAAGAATCAGGCAGCTTACGAAACTATCGTTGCGCCTACACAGAATATCGTTAAGCCCGAGCCTGTAGCTGCTCAGCCTGTTTTTACAGCACCTGTTGTTGAGGAAGTTCAGGAGCTTATACCCGAGGTAGAGGAGATCGCCGAGCCTGTGGTAGAGGAAAAGCCCGTTCAGCCCGCAAAGAAGACAGTTGATGCGGGAAGCAACATTGATTTCAACAATCTTTGGGGCGCATTCAAAATGTAAATAATCTTTGACTTCGGGCAATTCAATCTGGTTTTGCCCGAAGTCTTTGAGTTATTATAATAAACTAAATTGTTCAGGTACATAGAATGGAAAGCTTTAGTCTTTGGGGCGCAATAGTTAACGCCCTTGCCGTGATAGGCGGCTCATTTGTTGGTCTTGTGCTTCGTCGTTTTGCTATGGCTGATAAGAAGGCAGGTAAGAGGGGCGGGGAGCTTGGAGAAAAGGTTTTATCAGCCTTGATGACAGGCGTTGGACTTTGTGTTATGCTTATAGGCATTCAAGGCGCTATCAAGAGCAGGAATATACTTGTTGTTATTGTTTCAATGGCACTTGGTGCGCTTATAGGAACTCTGCTCGATCTTGACGGTAAGATAAACCGATTGGGAGAGCTTATTGAGAAGAAAACAAAAAACAGATTTGGCAGGATTTCAGAAGGCTTTGTAAGCGCAAGCCTGTTGTTCTGTGTGGGAGCTATGGCTGTTACGGGGGCGCTTGAAAGCGGACTTACGGGCAATCATTCCACCCAGTACGCAAAGGCATTGCTTGACGCAATATCGTCGGTGGTGTTCTCGGCGTCTATGGGCTTTGGCGTAATGCTGTCAGCCGTGATGGTGCTTTTGTACCAAGGTTCAATAACTCTGCTTGCAGAGTGTTTGCAGCCCTTGCTAAATGAAGCGGTGGTTACTGAAATGTCTGCGGTTGGTTCTTTGCTTATAATCGGAATATCGCTTAACCTTTTGGGTGTTACCAAAATTAAGCTGATGAACTATATCCCCGCCATTTTCTTGCCTATGTTGCTTTGTTTATTTATGTAGATTTGTGGAATGGAAGGAAAAAATGAAAAAATTTAAGCTTCTTTTGCCTATTCTTGGCTTGTTGCTCCTTGGTTGCCTTCTTGCGGGATGCGGTGATCGTGTGGACCCCGTTGACGATATAGACGGCGAAAAGGTTAGAACATTAGAAATAACCGATGAGTTTTTTGTGTTCGAGCGTTATGAGGTTGTTACTACAGGCCCTGATAAGGTCGGAGATCAATTCTCCATTTTTACTACAAATACCGTTAATATATATACAAAATGCCTGTCAACTCTTGAAGAGGTATCGGCGGTTATTGACTTTTATGATGTTAACGGCAAGCTGGTAGGAACATACAAGGCTTCCTCGTATGCAGATATACCTGCCAATACCGAGTTTGTGCTTTCATCGCAGATATCGGACAATGTGAGAGATAATTTCAGTATTGTAAAGGTTAAGTACTCGGGAGTAACGAGATCGAAAGAGGTGTACCGTATAAGCACCTTCTTCTGTAACATTACATACATTTACAATAATGGAGATGCTCCCAAAATGGAGGTCGTGGAGTGGAAGCAGCGTCTTGAGCGTCCCACAGACCCTAAAAAGGACGGATATACCTTTAACGGTTGGTATACAGACCCCGAATGTACACAGCTCTTTGACTTTGAAAACACAATAATTTCAGACGATTATGTCCTTTACGCCGACTTTTCCATTGATTATGAAAGAATGGGTCAGATGGTGCAGGCTACTGCAAGGGATACTACCGTCAAGATAACTACAAAGAGCTATACATCGCTTATTATGGGTATGATAGAGATAACATCTCATACCAAGAGCGGTGAGGGTGTAATTATCAAGGATAGCTCGGGATATTATTATGTGCTGACCACTGAGGATCTGGTGGAAAAGCGCAAGGGATATGAAAATGTTTCCTATATAATTGAGGATTCTTTCGGAAACACCTATTCGGCATCGCTTAAGCACAGTAATAATTCATATAATCTTGCGGTGCTTTATTTTGAAAAGGGAGCTTACCCCTTGGGTGTTGCTGCTATAGCAAATGTTGTCCCTTCTGTTGGAGAGGATATCGTTGTTGCCGAGGTGGTTGGTGGAGTTGCCGCTCCTAATTTTGGCAAGGTTATTTCTTATGATAGAATAATTCATAGCAAGCTTGAAACCAACGCAGAGGACATTAAGTATAATATGATGGTACATAATGCCCGTACCGACTTGAGGGTCAGCGGACGACCTGTGTTTGGCACAACTCTTGGTCTTGTAGGGCTTCAATGCGGAACTCTTACCGAGCAGGCTGTGGAAAATAATAGTAGCCACGCAATTCCTCTTGAAGCAATACGAAAGTATTTAGAGGTTTACGGACTGTAAAAAAGAGAGCGAAAGCTCTCTTTTTTATGTAGGCATATAAAAAACCGTCGCTGAATTATTCAGCGACGGTTAGTTATTCAACCCGTACAGCAGGTAAAACTATACAAGTATAAATGTAGGTTTTCTGTAACTTAAATTACTTAAGCTCAACAGATGCGCCAGCCTCTTCAAGCTGCTTCTTGATAGCCTCAGCCTCTTCCTTGGTAGCGCCTTCCTTGATAGCCTTGGGAGCTGCCTCAACAAGGTCCTTAGCGTCCTTAAGACCAAGACCTGTAAGCTCACGAACAACCTTGATAACGTCAAGCTTCTTTGCACCAGCGGATGCAAGGATAACGTCAAACTCGGTCTTCTCTTCTGCAGCGGGAGCTGCGCCACCGGCAACAGCTACAACTCCAACAGGAGCAGCTGCGGATACGCCAAATTCTTCCTCAACAGCCTTAACAAGGTCGTTAAGCTCAAGGCTAGTCAAACCTTTGATTTCTTCAATAATAGCTGCGATATTAGCCATTTTAGTAATCCTCCTAATAATCAATTAGTGTGTTAAATTTTTTTGTGCGGTCTTTTGGGAAGCCGCGTCCCTATTTAAGCAGTTAAACTGCGATTTTGTGCAGAATTATTCTGCTGCAGCCTCTGCTGCGGGAGCTTCTGCTGCAACCTCTGCTGCAACTTCTGCTGCGGGAGCTTCCTCGCCACCCTCTGCCTTCTTGTCTGCAACTGCCTTGATAGCATATGCAAAGTTGTAAAGAGGAGACTGGATGCTTCCAAGGAACTTGGAGATAAGAACTTCCTTCGAGGGAATCTCAGCAAGAGCCTCAACGGTCTTTGCGTCGATAACCGCACCGTCAACATAACCTGCAAGGATTGTGAAGGACTCAACCTTATCTGCGTACTCCTTGAGTACCTTTGCGGGAGCGACTGCGTCGCTCTCACTGATAGCGATAGCTGTCATACCTACAAGGTACTGCTTCATTTCGCTATAACCAACTTCGTCACAAGCTCTGCCTGTAAGAGAATTCTTAACGACTCTGTACTTAACACCCGCCTCACGGAGAGCCTTACGCATCTTTGTGTCGCTATCAACGGTAATACCCTGATAATTAACAAGTACACCGCTTACCGAATTCTTGATCTCTTCTGCAAGCTCAGCAACGATCTGTTTCTTTTGTTCGAGTATGGAATTGCTCGGCATTTTGTTTTTCACCTCCCAATGTGAAATACAGGATAAAAAAATCTTTCCTCCGTTAAAGCATAGCTTTGCGCAAGGAAAGATAAAACTCATAAATATAAAGTTAAAATCTGTCCTCGGCAGGGAAGCTTGGCTTTTACGGAAACCTGCTGTCTTTGGATAACATGGGTATTATATCACAAACAAAATGGTTTGTCAATAGTTTTTTCAAAGTTTTTTATAATTTTTTCAAAAAATTCGAGAAATCTTTGAGCAGCACGAAAACAGGGACTGCATATTCGCAGTCCCTGAAAAAATTTAAGCAAAATCCTCTTCGCTTGCTTCCTCATCAACGGGAATTTCGATAGGCTCTTCGTCAAGAGTAACCACCTTTTCATCAGAGGGCTCCTCAATAATTATTTTTCTCTTTGAGTTGTCCTCGATAAGTGCAAGACCCATAACGCCTTCAGCCGCAGCAAGAGCCGCAAGAGCAGCGATAGCGCTCTTTTTTTTCATACAAAGAGCAAGGAAGGTGTAGGTTGTTGTGATAGCCGAAATAACGAGCATAATGCCGATGTAGAACTTTGTTCTCTTATTCATAACGAACTCCTTTATTTTGTAATAGATTTAAGGTATGCGTTTATAAATCCGTCGATTTCGCCGTCCATAACAGCGTTGATGTTGCCGTCCTCGTAGCCTGTACGGGTGTCCTTGGCAAGAGTGTAGGGCATAAATACATAGGAGCGAATTTGTGAGCCCCACTCAATGTTAGTCTTGTTGCCCTGAATTTCTTCTATTGTGTCAAGGCGCTCGCGGAGCTTTATTTCCATAAGCTTTGCCTTAAGCATCTTGAGAGCTGTTTCCTTGTTCTGAAGCTGAGAACGCTCGGTCTGGCAGCCTACCACAATGCCTGTGGGCTTGTGTACTATTCTTATTGCCGAGTCGGTCTTGTTGATGTGCTGTCCGCCTGCGCCGCTTGAACGGTGTGCGGTTATTTCAAGGTCCTCGTCGCGAAGCTCTATTTTGTCAACCTCATCAAACTCGGGCATAACCTCTATAGAAGCAAATGATGTCTGGCGTCTTCCCGCAGAGTCGAATGGTGAAACACGAACCAAGCGGTGAACTCCGTTCTCACTTTTGAGGTAGCCGTATGCGTTAAGACCCTCAACGGTTATAGTTGCGCTCTTAAGTCCGGCTTCTTCTCCGTCAAGCCAGTCGATAAGCTTGACAGTGAACTTGTTACGCTCTGCCCAACGGGTTATCATTCTGTAAAGCATTTGCGCCCAGTCCTGCGCCTCTGTTCCGCCTGCTCCGGGGTGGAAGGAAACTATAGCGTTGTTCTTGTCATATTCGCCCGAGAGAAGAACCTCAATGCGCTTCTTTTCCTCAAGGGCGATTATTGCCGCAAGCTCGCTTTCCACTTCGGGAACAGAGCTTTCGTCGTTTTCCTCGATAGCCATTTCAGCAAGAACTATAGCGTCCTCAAGTCTTGCGCAGAGGTCATCATAGTCTGTGATGGTAGTCTTTGTCTGCTTTATTGTCTGAAGCACCTTTGAGGAGTTTTCCTGATTGCTCCAGAAATCCTGCTCAAGGGTCTGCTTTTCAAGCTCCTCAACTGTAGCGCGCTTTTCTTCTATTTTAAGCGCCGAGCCAAGCTCAACAAGGTCGTCGCGGAGCTTTACAAGCTTATATTTTGCATCTTCAAGTGCGATTATCAAATTAACCTCCCGTGCCGCGAATGCGGCTGATAAAAACTGTTAAAATATTTCAACATATATTATACCATACTGCGGTGGAATTTTTCAAGGGGTTTGTAAAATTTTCTTTTTGCATAATTATAAAAATTCGGTTGACAAATCATAGAAAAAGTTATATAATAAAGGAGAATTAGAAATACGGAGGTTGAAAAGATGAAAGTAACAAAGGAATCCATCATCGGTGATGTACTTGATTTTGATGTAGATACAGCTCGCTTCTTTTTTGAAATAGGAATGCACTGCCTCGGCTGTCCTTCCGCAAGAGGAGAGTCTATTGAAGACGCTTGTGCCGTTCACGGAACAAATGCCGACGAGCTTGTTGATAAAATCAATAATTATCTTGCTTCTAAGTAAGAGAGCTCCGTTCGGTAAGCTTGCGCCTGCCGAACGGAATTTTTATCAAAGAGGGAAAAATGAGTAACGACACACTTAGCAACAGGCTTATGAGCGCGGTAGGATTTGTGCGTGGCGGCGTTTTTGCCGATGTTGGCACAGACCACGGATACCTGCCCATTTATCTGTATAAGCATAAAAAAATAGACAGAGCTGTAGCGGCTGATATAAACCCAATGCCCCTTGAGTCGGCAAGAAAAAACATAGCAAAGCAGGGAGTAGGGGAGGGGGTAGCTACCTGTCTTTCCGACGGGCTTGAAAAATTAGAACCCTATGCTCCCGACGATATAGCAATATTCGGAATGGGCGGCGAGCTTGTTTGCCGAATAATCGGGAACGCCCCTTGGGTGAAAAACAATAGAATAAGGCTTATTCTTCAGCCTATGTCTAAGCAGGACGAGGTGAGGAAATACCTTCTTGACGAGGGGTTTTCTATTGTGGACGAGGTATTATCCTTGGACGACGGCAAGATATATCAGACTATATGCGCCGAGTATTCGGGGGAGAAAGAGGAATATACAGAAGCCGAGCTTATTCTGGGAAAGCACAA
The DNA here is from genome assembly GCA_045644865.1 of Eubacteriales bacterium. Lineage (GTDB taxonomy): Bacteria > Bacillota > Clostridia > Oscillospirales > CAG-272 > RGIG8775. Next base: position 6,532 of record JAZRHS010000023.1, read on the forward strand.
CATAAGCCGAGGCGGTCAGCTTTTCACCCGTTTTTTGAGAAACAAGACAGATGTTTACCGCTTGAGGCTTAACGGCAAGAAAATAGCGGGTCTTGGCCACGAGGAACGGCTGCTTATAGAAGAATTTGAGAAAATATTGGAGAGTGTAAAATGACAGTAAAAGAGTTTTATGGATATCTTGATGCAAAAATCCCCCGTTCCTTGTCCTGTGAGTGGGATAACGACGGTCTTATGTGTTGCCCCGACCCTCACAGAGAGGTAAAGAAAATACTTGTTTCGCTTGATATTTCAGAGGAAATCATAGAGCGGGCTATAAAAGGGGAATACGATGTTATTCTGTCGCACCACCCCCTTGTGTTTCGTCCTGTAAAGGCGCTGACTACCGAGGCGGGCGTGCCGCGAAAGCTTATAGGACTTGTGCAGAATAGAATAGCGGCTATGTCCTTCCACACCCGCTTTGACGCACTTGACGGCGGTGTTAACGATGTCCTTGCGGAAATCCTTGGACTTGGGAATGTTGTAAAATTTGGCGACGGTGATGAGCTTATGGGTCGTATAGGAGAGGTCAATAGCACCACACTTGATGACTTTGCCGAAAGGGTAAAAAAAGTCCTTGGCTCGCCCGTTGTGTTGTATAACGGAAACAGACTCGTGAGCAGAGTAGCGGTTCTTGGCGGTAACGGAGATGACTTTGTGGGCGCGGCAATTGCGGCAGGAGCAGACACCTATGTCAGCGGACGGATAGGCTATCATATGGTGGCAGACGCTAAGGAAAACGGTATAAATCTTATAGAGGCAGGGCATTATTTTACAGAAGCTCCCGCCCTTAATAAGTTAGTTCAAATGGTAAAGGTAGTCATTCCCGATGCCGATATAATTGTAGCCGAGTCTAACAACATAAAGACAGTATAGGCTTAAAAATCTATGTTAAATAAGATTTTACAGAAAATTCAAAATCCACTTGAATAAAAGTTTTAATATGCTATATTGTATAAGTAAACATTTGACAAAGAAAGGACAGTAAAATGCAAATATTGTATGAAAACATTATCGGTCTTGACATAAGACAGGTTATAATGTGGATAATCGGCGGAATACTTATATTCCTTGCTATCAAGAAAGAAATGGAGCCTACGCTTCTGTTGCCCATAGGCTTTGGCGCAATTCTTGTAAACTTACCTATAACAGGCGGAGTTGAGGCGCTTACCACCCTTTATAACGCGGGTATCGCCAACGAGCTTTTCCCCTTGATACTTTTTATTGGTATCGGCGCGATGATCGACTTCGGTCCGCTTCTTACCAATCCCAAGCTGATGATATTCGGAGCGGCAGCGCAGTTTGGTATATTCTTTACCCTTTGCGCGGCTTCGATGTTCTTCGGTATTGATGACGCGGCTTCTATCGCTATTATTGGCGCGGCTGACGGTCCTACATCCATCGTAGTTGCGCAGAAGCTTCAGTCCCAGTATGTGGGCGCTATAATGGTTGCGGCATATTCCTATATGGCTCTTGTTCCCATTATTCAGCCCCCCATTATTAAGCTTCTTACAACAAAGAAGGAACGAATGATCCGTATGCCCTATGAGCCCAAGTCGGTTTCAAAGACCACAAAGATACTTTTCCCCATTGTTATTACGGTTATCGCTGGTCTTGTTGCTCCCGAATCGGTTGCTCTTGTAGGCTTCCTTACGTTTGGTAACCTTATCCGCGAGTGCGGAGTGCTTGATTCGCTTTCCGAAACGGCGCAGAAGGTTCTCGCAAACCTTATTACCATATTCCTTGGTATCACTATCGCAACACAGATGCGCTATGACCAGTTCCTTGCGAAGGAAACACTTCTTATTCTCGGACTTGGTCTTGTTGCTTTTATCTTCGATACAGCGGGCGGAGTTCTTTTTGCAAAGTTCCTCAACCTCTTTATGAAGAAGAAGGTCAACCCCATGATAGGCGCGGCAGGTATTTCTGCATTCCCTATGGCAGGGCGTATAGTACATAAGATGGGACTTAAGGAAGACCCTCAGAACTTCCTTCTTATGCACTCTATGGGTGTAAATGTTTCGGGTCAGATCGCGTCGGTTATCGCGGGCGGTCTTATCCTTGGATTCTTCCTGTAATGAAAGAGGAGGTATATTATGGAATTTAATCCTTCTGCATTTGTAGAAAATCTCAGATATATGGGCCTTGGAATGCTTGGTATCTTCATTGTTATCGGAGTTATCATTCTTTCTGTGGTAGTGCTTAACAAGGTTACTGCCCCCAAGCTCCAAAAGAAAGACGAAGAGTAATTAAAAACAGAAACGGAGCGACTTATTGTCAGCTCCGTTTTGTGTTTTTGCATCAATTTTAATAAAGGGCTTGAAATGTTTGGTGTTTTGTGGTAAAATAATAAGGATAAAGCTTCTGAAAGGAGTGTAGATATGAAGATAGTAATAGTTGGCGCGGGAACTGTTGGCGCGGCGATCTGCACAAAGCTTGCCGATGAAGGACACGATATAACAATCGTTGACAGTAACACAAGTGCCATATCTGAAATATCAAATAAGTGCGATGTAGCGGGACTTGAGGGAAATGGAGCTAATATCGCCCTGCTCAAGAAGGCGGGGGCAGATAAGGCTGACCTTCTTATTGCCGTTACCTCTTATGATGAGATAAATATTCTTTGCTGTGCTGCCGCAAAAAAGCTTGGAACAAAAAACACGGTGGCTCGCGTAAGAAACCCCGAGTATTCGGAGCTTATGTCGCTTATGCAGGGCGATATGAATTTGTCCAGAACTATAAATCCCGAGCTTGCGGTAGCGAGAGAGATTTACAAAATGCTTCGTTTTCCGTCCGCTTCAAACATTCACAGCTTCTGCCGCGGAAAAGTCGAAATGGCGGAATTTGTGGTTGCGCCCGACTCGCCTATGTGCGGCATATCGCTTAACGATTTGAGAGCAAAGCTTAATATGCGCTTTCTTATCTGCGCTGTGCTTCGCGACGGAGAGGCTCATATCCCCAGCGGATTTTTCAGCATAAAGGCGGGAGATGTAATATGTCTTACCGTTCCCGACGAGGAGCTTACAGGCTTCTTCAAAGCTATCGGAGCGTATAAAAACCCTGTTAGAGATGTGCTTGTGGTGGGGGGCGGAAGAACTACCTACTATCTTGCAGAGCTTCTTAAAAAGGGAAAGATGAATTCCACGGTAATTGAACGCGACCACAAGCTTTGTCTTGAGCTTGCCGAGGCGTTTGACTGTACTGTTATTTGCAACGACGGAACAAATCAAGAGGTTTTGCTTGAGGAAGGACTTGAAACCACCGATGCGTTTATCGCTCTTTCCTCCGAGGACGAGGAAAACGCTATAGTTTCAATGTACGCCAAGAGATGCAATCCCAACAAGACCATAGCTATGATAAAAAACACAAGCTATGCCGAGCTTTTCAAGAGCGTGGGGCTTGACAGTATCGTTTCGCCCAACTCCTCTACCGCTTCGCATATTCTTCGCTTTGTACGCTCTATGGCGGGAACAAGCGGCTCGGAGATTGAGTCGCTTTATAAGCTGATGGACGATAAGGTAGAGGCGCTTGAATTCTTCGTCAAGAAGGAAATTGACGGACTTACAGGCGTTCCGCTTAAGTCGCTTAAGCTTAAGGGCGGAGTACTTGTTGCCTGCATCGTTCGAGATGACAGGGTAATAATTCCCTCGGGTCTTGATGTGATTGAAAGCGGAGATACCGTTATAGTTGTAACAACTACGGGAAAAATCAAAGAAATCAAGGAAATTTTGAAATGAATTACCGAATGATAGGATATTTGCTTGGGGTGCTGATGCTAATTGAGGCGGTGCTTATGCTGCTGCCCTCGGCGGTAGCGCTTATATACGGTGAGAGCGCCCTGCCGTTCTTACTTGCTATGGCAATTATGGCGGCGGTATTTGCCCCACTTGTGATATTCAAGCCCAAAAACAAGAAAATATACGCCAAGGACGGCTTTGTTGTAGTTGCCGCGGCGTGGATACTGATGTCGGTGTTTGGCTCGCTGCCCTTTGTTTTCAGCGGTGCAATTCCAAGCTTTATCGACGCTTTGTTTGAAACGGCATCGGGTCTTACAACTACGGGTGCGTCCATACTTACAGAAATTGAATCGCTCCCAAGAGGAATACTTTTCTGGCGAAGCTTTACCCATTGGGTAGGCGGAATGGGAGTTCTCGTGTTTATGATGGCAATACTTCCGTCATCGGCAGGGGGACAGAACATACATCTGATGCGCGCAGAAGTGCCGGGACCTACAAAGGGCAAGCTCGTTCCCAAAATGCGTCAGACGGCTATTATACTTTACGGAATATATTTTGCACTGACGGTGCTTGAGTTTATATCGCTTTTGATTTGCAAAATGCCTGTGTATGACGCGGCGGTCAATAGCTTTGCTACTGCAGGTACAGGCGGATTTTCGGTGCTTGACAGCTCTATCGGAGGATACAATAATCCCGCGGTTGAGTGGGTGATTGCGGTGTTTATGTTTCTTTTTGGCGTAAACTTCAATCTTTACTTTTTCATTCTTATAGGAAGGGTGAGGGAGTTTTTGAGGAGCGAAGAATTCAGAACCTATCTGATAATCTGCTTTGCGTCTGTGGCAGTTATTGCCGCAAACACATTCAGTATTGCGGAGCGCTTTGGGGATTGTATCCGTAACGCGGTCTTTCAGGTAACCTCTATTGTGTCAACAAGCGGATTTTCAACTCTGAATTATGACGCAGAGTGGCCCGAATTCTCAAAAATGATATTGATACTTCTCACCTTGACAGGCGCATGCGCGGGCTCTACCGCAGGCGGACTTAAGCTGTCCAGAGTAATAATCGTTGTTAAGGGAATGTTCTGTCATATAAGGCAGATAGTGCGTCCTCATTCGGTAAATGTAGTTCGCATTGACGGCGAGGCTGTTCCCGATAGCACGGTGCGCTCGGCAACGGGATATATTTCCATATATTTCGTTATTATTGCGCTTGTTGCGTTGCTCGTTTCTGTTGACGGTTTTGACTTTACCACAAATCTTACGGCGGCACTGACCTGTATTAACAATGTAGGTCCGGGACTTGGAGCTATCGGTCCTGCGGGCAATTTTGCAGGGTTTTCGGCGTTCTCAAAGCTTATACTGTCCCTTGCGATGCTTGCGGGCAGACTTGAAATAATTCCCTTGTTTATCTTCCTTTCGCCTGTGGCTTGGAAGAAGCACTAAAAAAACAAGACCACCCGCGGGTGGTCTTGTTTTTTACTTATGAGTTTTTGTTTTCCTGTCCGAAAAGACCAACAGCCGCATCTACAGGCATCGAAAAGGCAATACCTTGACCCGGGGTGTTAAGTCCTACCGCCTTATAAAGGGCGTGGAGGATATCGTTCTTGATGTCGCTTGAAACAAGTATCATAACGATTTCCTTTTCGGGCTGAACGGTTATCTGATAAAGCTTTTCAGCCTCTCTGTTGGCAGTTCCGCGGGCGTGGATAACAGTTCCGCCCCGAGCACCGAATTCCTTTGCCGCGTCCATTACCGCGTCGGAGAAGCCCGAATTTACTACGCAAAATATTACCTCGTGTTTGAATTCCATTTTTCTTCCCCCTTTACTTCGGAATGTTAGCTAAGAATTGATATATGGCAACGCCTATAGTTCCCGACATAGGAACTGTGTAGGCAATGCCTTTTCCGTTTTTGATCGTTCGGAATTTTTCCTCAAGTCCCTGTAATATCATAGGGGCTTTTTCCTCTCTGATTACGCTGATTATTACCGATTTTTCCGAGTCGGTAATTCCAAGCATACTCAGTGTTTCGGAGCTTGCAGTTCCTCGCGCGGCAAGGGTAAGCTGCATATTCACCTCAAAGGACTGAATATAGTCGGCGTAAAATTCCGCCTTTTTTCTGTTGATTACAGTAAAGAGAAGCTTAAGCTTCTGGGGCGCGATTTCGCGCTGTGGCGCAGGCTTTGCGGACACGCGCTTGGGGGCACGGGTGGCTCTGACAGCGCGCTTGGGTGATGTTTTGTCTGTCTTTTCCATATCCTGCTCCTCCTTACATAAAGTTGATGATCTGCTCATCGTCTGCGCTGAGAATTCGCTTCATAGCTATCTTTCTCTGCATATTGTTTGTTACTATTGCCTTAAAGCCAAGAAGCTGAATGGTAATAAGAGGTGTCATAGCAACCATAGCCACAATGCCGAAGGCGCAGCTCATTATTTCAGATTCTCCCCTTAGAGCATAGCAAGCACCTATAGAGAGGGGAAGAATAAATCCCGAGGTCAAAGGACCGCTGGCAACTCCGCCCGAGTCAAAGGCGATAGCCGTGTAAAGACCGGGTACGAAGAAGGAAAGTCCAAGAGATATAAAGTAACCGGGGATAACATAATAAAGAAGGTTAAATCCAAGAATGATACGAAGCATCGAAAGAGCTATAGAGATGCCAACACCAACAGAAAGGGCTATCATCATAGATTTTCTGCTTACCGTTCCGTCGGTAATATCTTCAACCTGTTTGTTAAGTATTTGTACGGCGGGCTCGGCAAGAACTACCACCATACCTATTACAAATCCAAAGCCTACAAGCAAGGGCGGTGCTCCTGACGCAAGCTGTGTTCCTATCTTGTATCCCAAGGGCATGAAGCCGACATTTACCGCGGTGAGGAAGAGTACAAGACCGATAAATGTGTATACAATACCTACGGTAATACGAATGAGCTTCTTTTTGGGTAGCTTAAGACAGAATACCTGAAGTATTGTAAAGAAAACCACTATAAGTCCAAGTGCCATAAGCACCTCTGCGGCGGTATGATATACCGTTTCAAAGAGAGCGCCCCCAAGGCGGGACTCAATATTGTAGTCGGGAATCGAGTAGCCTATGTCGCCGTTTATGTTTATGCCGAGAATCATAACTGCCAGAATAGGACCTATTGAGCACATAGCGATAAGACCAAAGCTGTTCTCACTTGCGTTTTTACCACCTATGGTGGTTGCGATACCAACGCCCAGAGCCATTATAAAGGGAACTGTGATAGGTCCTGTAGTAACTCCGCCCGAGTCAAAGGCAAGGGCGAGGAATCCTTCGTTGCCGTTGATGATAACAAGCGCAGAAAACGCAAAAAGCATCATATAAAAGAATATGAGCATAGATGAAAGCGGCTTTTTGAAGATTATTTTAAGTACGGACAATAGGAGAAACAATCCTACCCCAAGTCCGACAAAGAATATGAGAAGCTTTCCGTTTATAACCTCTGCTACCTGTGCGGCAAGCACCGAGAGGTCGGGCTCGGCTATTGTTATAAGCAGACCCATAAGAAAGCTTACCGACAAGAGAAGCTTTATGCTTCGGTATTTTGAAAGTCCCGAGCCTACCTGCTCTCCCATAGGAGTCATAGCAAGGTCTGCTCCAAGGCTGAACA